>CAZNFT010000024.1:0-30083 GCA_964572745.1 uncultured bacterium | reverse complement strand
AGTTTGGCTCAAACTTTGCTTTTGAGTTTGGCTCAAACTCTATTGGGTCAATGGATTCTTTTTACTTTTTATAAATACTTAATAAACAAAAAGACGGAGCATTGCTCCGCCTTAACTTTTGTCAGAAATAAATTCCTGATATTCATAATTTAATCTACACGATTTATCCAACCATCAGCAGCAAGAAAACCATGACGAACAAGGCAACGGTTTCAACAATACCAATAACCATAAAATAGTTAGCAGTACCTTTACCCGTTTCGGCCAGAGCATCAGCAGCACGGGCAGCGGCTTTTCCCTGCATAAGAGCAGAAAGACCCATTGCGAGACCACCAAAAATACCTGCACCTAAAAGTCCAAGTCCATTCTGGGAAGGTGAATTAAGGATGAAGTTCATTAACAAAAAACCATAAATGGTCTGTGTTAAAGCAACACCGGCAAAAGCAACCAGTAAAAAAGGTGCGGGTTTATCGTTTAAAAAACATTTTTTCCAACCACCGATAGCTGCCTGTGAAGCAATTCCTGTACCGAGGGCTGAGCCTAAAGCTGCAAGTCCAAGTGCTGCAGCAGCACCAAACATTTGAAGATCCATTATAATGACTCCTTTGATCTAATGTGTATTATTATTTATTTATCTTTGAAAGGCTCATACTTGTAGCCTGTCCATTCTAATCCTAATTGACCACTGAACTCTAAAAGGTTCAAACGAATACCGTGAACCATCACAGAGAGCAAGGCCATTAATATATTCAAACCATGCCCAACAATAAGCACGATAACAGCAGCAATAATAGCAGGTCCTTCCATCATACCGGAAGCCATACCATTAAATGATTCTGCAATGGCAACTGTAGCCATTCCAACAGCAAATAAGCGGATATAAGAGATGATATTCGAAAAGGACGATATCGCATCGAGAAAAGTATTAAAGGCGCCTCCCAGCCCTGCCAGGATGCCTTTAAAGAAGCTCTTGCCTTCTTCCTGTCCACCAAAAGCAATAATAAAGACAAAACCACCGCCTACTAAAGGAATGGTGAAAGAGGGTAAGTCCATACCAAGAACTAGGTTAAGGACCAAAGTAAAAGCTCCGGTCAATAAAGCAAACCAACCTACATGTTCAAAAGCTTTAAGTTTAGGGAGATTGTCAATAAAGTTCATGATGCTAGCCAATCCGAGCTGTAAAATAGCAAGAATAAAGCAGATCAATTGAACTCTTTCCTGAGGGTTTACTTGCAGGTCCGGAAATATTTCCGGAAATGAAGAGATCTCAGGTATGATCATTGCTTTAAAAAAGGGAATGTTCGCAATAGCAGAAGAACCGAACCATGTTCCGGTAATCGTTCCCCAAATTATGGTGGTAAGGCTTAAGACATACATCAAAATGATGACACTAGGTAATTTTTCGCCACCTTTTTTGATCTTGAAAGTTGCAAAGAGAGAGATCAGCAAAAAAATCATCCCATAACCGGCATCACCAATGATCATGGCAACAAAAATGGAAAAAAAGATCAGGAAATACATGGAAATATCTTTTTCACGATATCCCGGTGTGGTACCTAAAAAATCAAAGACAGGTTCAATGATCTTTATCCATTTGGCATTTTCAAGTTTTGTGGGTGGATTATCAGCTTCAGTCGGTGTTTCTTCTACAAAACCCCAAGCATTCTTCTCAGCTGCTTTTTCAATGATATTTGCTTCTTCAACAGGAGTGTAACCCTGCAAATAAGCAATATTTTCTTGTATGCCCAAGCCATTCACGGTTTCGGCAAATTTATAGTCTGCTGTTAAGCTTTCAATATAAGCATTCAATAGATCAATATTGCAGCCTTGAGCATTAATAAGTTCATTTATTTTTAACAAAGCAATTTCAATGTTCTCAATTGTCTCAACAGCTTCTTCATAAGCGATCTCGGGAATGGCAACCGGACGATGATCCAGAGCCTCTTCGCTATCGCGTGAGATCATAGCTACTTTAACACTTTCTTTTGTTTCCGAAAGTGCAAAAAGATTCTCTTTTTCTTGTTCAGCTTTCCACGCTGTAGGCGAAAGCTGATATAACTTAATGTAAAATCCTTTTTCTTCTAAAGAAAGCAGATCTTCCAGAGACACCTGTGACCATTCGTCATACCAGGTCTTTGCTTCCCTCATAAGAGCCAGCTCTCTTTTAAGCTGAGTTCGAGATTGCATAGCCTCAAGCATTTCATTAAGAATCTTATCTATATTTCCCTTTTTCTTCTGCTTGATATCACCGGCATCTCCCAGCAAACGAAGAACACGATTGCTATTCTCCAGTTTTGTCTCTAACTCGGACATGTCTGTAGAAGGAGGATTTTTTAAGGGTTTTACATGTAAAAGGCCCAGCTTACGAAGTGACTTCAAAGCAGACTTTGAGGAAGCTTCATCCACAAGCAGGGTTATTTTTGACATTTTTACTATCATGTATTACCTCTTAGCGCTTAAGCGCTTTCTTCCAGTTTTTTCTTGTTGATCTTATTTTTGGATATCTTACCGCGAACAACCGCAGCTGTATCCTGGTCACCCATAAAGATCTGGATCTTTTTGATCGCTTCTTTTGTACGGGGGATCATGACCTTATCAAACAAATTGATACGTTGTACCGTAGTACGTAATTCTTCCTGGATCAAAGACTCCTGCTCATTAAGGATCTCCAGCTCTTTTTCGTAAGCAACGGTTTCTTTAACCGCTACTAAACCGGAATCGACCCAAAGCGGATATTCCATCATATCATAACTCTTTTCTTCAAATTCAAGTTTTTGGAAAAGAGGAATGTTAATACCGGCAATATTTCCGGTATCGGTTATAACATCTTTAAGTTCCAGAAGAGAGCTAAGATCTATATCTTCGGCAAATACGCTTATCCAAGTTGCCAACTGAGCTTTCAATTTATCTAAACTAGCTTGCTTTGCCGCTATTTCATCATTAACACGACGAATTTCAGCCAGCAATTGCTGTTTTTTCAACTCAAGAGTCGGCAAATAGCGCGTATAACGCTTTAAAGCATCTTTCTGTTTTTTTAACTCATTTTTTGTCAGTTTGATCTTTGCCATTTCAACCCTATCTATACCCAAATTAAGGCAATTGCAACCTTGGGTCCTTTGCCTATTTTATTTTTTGGATTTTGAAGACTCTTTTTTATTCTTATTCTTTTTTGCCTTTCCAGACACTTTTTCTTTTTTCTCAGAAGAAGAAGTTTTGATCTTTGCATCCTCTTCCGTCTTCTCAGCCACTTTTTCTTCTTTCTCTGCGGGAGAACTTTCAGACTTTAAGTCTTCTTCCGACTTTTCTGATATACTATCATCGGCAGATTCTGACTTAGTGGTCGGCCAGTATTTATCAGTCAAGTTCGAACGGAAACCGGCTTCTTCTTTATCAAAACATTCTGCCAGTATTTTCCAGCCGGCATCCAATGCATCTTCCAGAGAAACATTTACTGTAAGATCCATCATTTGTTTTTCAAAAAGTTTACCGTATTTTAATAACTTTTCATCCCAGTCACTCATACGGAAACCCATTGAGCGTTTTTCTTCTGTTTCAAGATACTCGGCGTAAAGTTGGATCATTCCATCCATAATGGCACGGTGATCTTCACGGGTATCTTTGTTGACCTGCTGTTTTAAACGAGAAAGAGAACCAAAGGGCTCAATACGTCCATTACGTAAATAGAACTGGCCTTCTGTAATATAACCTGTGTTATCGGGAACAGGGTGAGTTACATCGTCACCGGGCATAGTGGTCGCTGCTAAAATAGTCACAGAACCGGCACCTTCAAAGTCAACTGCCTTTTCATAGCGAGATGCCAACTGAGAATAAAGATCTCCCGGATAACCACGGTTAGAAGGAACCTGTTCCATGGTAATGGCAATCTCTTTCATGGAATCGGCAAAGTTGGTCATATCTGTTAACAGAACCAATACATCTTTACCTTTTAAGGCAAATTGTTCAGCCACTGCCAAACAGAGATCGGGAACCATCATACCTTCTACGATGGGATCTGCCGCCGTATGCATAAAAAAGATAGAACGGCTTAGGGCTCCACCTTTTTCCAATTCGTCGCGAAAATACATATATTCATCAAATTTCAGACCAATACCACCCAGGATGATCATATCAACTTCCGCTTGCAGGGCAATGCGAGCAAGCAATTCATTGTAAGGTTCACCTGAAACGGAAAAAATGGGTAATTTTTGAGACACAACCAAAGAATTGAAAACATCGATCATAGGAATGTTCGTACGGATCATGCGATTAGGAATAATACGCTTAGCGGGATTAACGGAAGAACCGGAGATCTCAATAAGGTTTTCATTCAGTGCAGGACCATTATCTCTGGGTGCTCCAGAGCCATCAAAAATGCGGCCGAGCATATCATCGGAAAATGATACTTTCATGGCTGTTCCCAAGAAACGGACTTCATCATTGGTAGAAATACCACGAGAACCGGCAAAAACCTGCAAAGATACAATATCTTTATCGATCTTAATGACCTTAGCCAAAGAAGTACCGCGACGGGTTTTAACTTCTGCTAATTCTTCATTACTTACACCTTCAGCCGAAACCGTTATAACGTTACCAACAATGCTCAATATTCTATTATGTACTTTTTTCATTTAATATAAGCTCCTTTAGTCTTACACCTTTGCCTTAACATGAGCATCGATCTTCTTTTCCTGAGCAGCAAATTCATCTGTACCCATTTCAACATAGTTCCAGTCAAGAGTCAGCTGACGCAATTCTGTAAAGAACTGGCGAGCTTCCGCTTTTGTTTCAATTTTAAATTCAGTAAAAAGAATATCATAAATTTTATTAAAAACATATTCCTGGCGTTCTGTATTACTTACTGCATCCACCGGATCATAACCGTTTTGCTGTAAATAAACCGAATCCAGAAATTCACCTTTAAGATAGTAAACAAAATCACCTACGGAAGTACCTTCTTCACCAACAACCATCATCATCTGGTGAATTTCATTTCCGCGCAAGAGTACATCATGTGCTGCTTCTACTTTTTCAGCGGGAATAATGCCCTTGTACTTTGTCCAGGAATCAATGGGGTCGATGGCAGGAAACTTACGAGCATCGGAACGAGCTCTTGCAAGACCATGGAAAGCCCCAACAACTTTTAAGGTCGCCTGCGTTACGGGTTCTTCAAAGTTACCGCCGGCAGGTGAAACCGTTCCACCAATGGTCATTGAGCCATGTGAACCATCTTGTAATTCAACATAACCGGCGCGTTCGTAGAATTCAGCAATTCTGGATTCCAGATATGCGGGGAAAGCTTCTTCGCCGGGGATCTCTTCCAAACGACCGGAAAGTTCACGCATTGCCTGTGCCCAACGGGATGTTGAGTCAGCAAGAATTAATACATCCAAGCCCATCTGACGATAATATTCGCCAAGGGTTGTGGCCGTGTAAACCGAAGCTTCACGAGCTGCAACAGGCATGGAGGATGTATTACAAATAATAATGGTTCTTTCCATCAATGAGCGACCTGTTTTTGGATCGATCAACTCGGGAAATTCGCGCAAGGTTTCGACAACCTCACCGGCACGCTCACCGCAAGCGGCGAGAATAACAATATCAACATCAGCATAACGAGAGGTCAGCTGTTGTAAAACAGTTTTACCGGCGCCAAATGGACCGGGAATACAATAGGTTCCACCCTTGCTTACGGGAAAAAATGTATCAACGATACGGATCTTTGTAACCATGGGTTCTTTGGGAACCATTTTTTTGGTATAAGCTTTGATAGGGATCTTAACCGGCCATTCGAATGACATAGTAAGCTTGATCTCTTCGCCTTTAGCATTTTCTATCACTGCTATGGTTTCTTCCAGATCATAATCGCCTTCAGCTTTAAGGGTTTTGACAGTATAATCACCATCTTTATCAAAAGGAACCATGATCTTGTGTTCAAAAATACCTTCAGGAACCCATCCCAAAGCCGAACCCTTATACACAGTATCACCTTCTTTGGCAAGAGGTGTAAAATGCCATTTTTTCTTAAAATCAATTGGTTCTAAAACCACACCGCGAGGCAAGAAAAAACCATGTTTTTCAGCCAATGCAGGAAGTGGATTTTGTAAACCATCATATACTTGAGATAAAATACCGGGACCTAACTTTACAGAAAGCAATTCACCGGTAAATTCAACTTCGTCTCCAACTTTTAATCCTTTAGTAACCTCATAAACCTGCAAGAAAGCAGAATTATTTGTAATTTTAATTACTTCGGATTTTAATTTTTCATCACCAACCAGCACATATCCAACTTCATTTTGGATAACGCTATCCTCAAATGCAACTTCGATCATATTACCGTTGATCGAGATGATATGTCCTATATTTTTATTGGCCATATGAACTCCATTCTGGGAAGCCATCATTCAGATGCTTCTTCTGTATTTTCAATGTTAACTTTGATCAATTCTTCAAAAGCTTTCTCGCCGATCTCTTGTTTAAATGAGTTCATTCGCTTTAACAATTGTAATTTTAAATAGTAAAGCACAAAAAAATCAAGATCTGAATAGTGAGAGAACTCGCGTTCTTCCAACCAATCCCAGCGAAACTTAATGAGTTTCAATTCAATTTCAAGAGGATTAGCATCTTTTAGCAATTGAGCAGGAAGAAGTGAAAATTTATATTCAAAGCCCTCTTTCGTGGCTTTACGATATTCTGCTAATTCTGTTCTCAGCCTGTTTTCAAACGTCAGAAAATCACTATAAACACCCTTGATCTCCTTGGGCTCGTAATCATTCACCAAAGTATTCTTGATATGCTGAAAATCAGTTTCGGACATTAACTTTTCGGCTTCTTCGAGAAAGTCTTTTTCTGTCATGTACTGCTGCTCTGCACCCCATCTAAGGGTCGGCATAGAAGCAGCAAAGTAGATATATTTATCCATTAAATAAGTCCCGCTTACTTTAAGATCTCAGCCAATTTCGGATTAAGGAAAACTTTGAGAGCTTCTAAAATACTCTCACCACTGAAGTCGTAAAAAAGATTATCGTCTTTTTTACCAATACGAAATCCATGAGAGATCTTTTTATCCAATTTAATATCAATGGTATTTTCAAGACTCTTGCCTAAGGCTTTTTTAAGCTGAGCTGTTAAAGCATCGACATCAACACCATTTACAAGCACCTCGATATCTTCGTCTTTTGCCCAGACTTCGACAACCTTAATAATGAGTTCTTTCAAGAAGTCTTGATCTAAAGTGCTATCAACTTCCGATAACAAAGCTTGTTCAAGAATAAGCGTAACTTTTTCTTTTAAAACAAGAAGGGTGTCACGTGCGGCTTGATTAATAGCAACTTCAGCATTCTTTTGATAAGCTTTAGCTTCAGCATCAGCATTTTTCTGATATGTATCAGCTTTTACTTTAGCTTTTTTTACGATCTCTTCAGCGTCTTTTTTTGCTTTAAGCAAAATTTCTTCTGCTTGTTTATTCGCTGCATCAACGCCATCAGCTTTTATTTTTTCGATCAGGCTGTCAAGTTTGACGTTCATTATTTCTCCTCTGATTCGATGATTGTAATGTTCTTTTTCATACTTTGTATTTTATCTGAGTTCTCTGTATTGCTGACAATAAAGATATATCTATTTTATTCTTTAGATCTCATTCATTCTTTCTCAAGGTTTATTCATATACTCAGGCACGATCATTTGGGGATCCAGAGCTATACCATGATGCCAGACCTCAAAATGAAGATGCGGTCCCATACTGTAACCTGTTTCACCCAACAAAGCAATAATATCGCCTTTTTTTACACGCTGTCGTTCCCGGACTTTCAAGCGGTCGTTATGACCATAAACGGTAATATAATCATCGGGGTGGGAAATGACAACCATATTTCCCAATTCCGGTGTCCACCCTGAAAATACGACAAAACCATCGGCGGCTGCAACAATAGGATCGCCAATTTTACCACCTATATCTATAGCATAATGTTTCCGGGTTCCGGAAGAAAATTTTTGAGTAATTGGGCCACTTACCGGCGCTTTATCCGGGTAACTGGATAAATCAGCGGCATCATCTTTAGCTGCAAGGACATCTGATAAGGCTAAATAATTTGCTGATGATGATGTCAGATCAAGTCCAATCAATTCTCTCATATATATATTGAATTGCTTCATTTCATTTATATCTTGAATCAAAGCATTCAATTCTTTTTCCTGAGACTGATAAGTTGTGATCTTAGTTTTATATTCTTGATATTTATTTGCACGGGGAACAAGAAGAATAAAGGAAATAATTAGGGCAAGTAGTATAAGAGGAAGAAGGATCTTTAGTAAAAAAAAGACTCTGTGATCCATCGAAAATTCTTTTTGATCTTTTTCCTCTGCTGGAATAAAGATAAATTTTATTTTATCTGTTTTCATCCGCTCCTGATTCTATAATCTCTAAAATACGTTGCAGATCTTCTGTGGAATAATAAACAATTTCGATACTTCCACCCGGAGATCTATGTTTTACACGAACTTTCGTTCCCAGATTTTGTTGGAGAGAGCTCTCAAGTTTAAAAATTACAGGGTCTTTTTGAGTTTTTTCTTTATCTTGTTTATTAGTATCGGGTTTTTCCTTGCGGGAAATTTTTTCCGTATCACGAACACTTAAGCCTTTTGCCAGCACTTGTCGCCATGTTTTTAGCATTTCCTGCGTATCACCGACTGCAAGAATAGCACGAGCATGCCCCGACGAGATCTCACTGGCTATGAGGCTATCACGAATTTCCTGAGGAAGTTTTAATAACCTTATGCTGTTGCTTATTGTGCTGCGTTTTTTACCAATACGCTCAGCAACAATTTCCTGAGAAAGGCCATAACGCTCAATAAGTGCCCGGTAAGCCATGGCTTCTTCAATTGGATTAAGGTTTTCGCGTTGAACATTTTCTATTAATGCAAGCTCCATAAGCTCTTCATCGCTTTCAACATCCCGAAAGTATGCCGGAATTGTATCAAGCCCCAATTGCTTACAGGCTCTTGTCCTTCGCTCACCTGCCACAAGAATGTATTCATCATTTTGTAAAGTGACCGTTATTGGAGTGATCAGACCATTCTTGCTAATAGAAGCGGCCAATTCATCCAGTTCCTCCTGCTTGAATTCACGGCGGGGTTGATATGGATTAGGCTTGATCTTATGGATATCAATCTCGTTAACAGAGATTATCTGCTCACTGCTTTCAGATGCGGGATATGTTGGAATGAGAGCATCAAGTCCTCGTCCCAGAACTTTATTCTTGGCCATTTAAAAACTCCTCAGCTAAAAGCATGTAATTCATAGCTCCCGAAGAATGGATATCAAAAGAAATGATGGGCTCGCCATAGGAAGGAGCTTCGCCCAAGCGAACATTACGATTAATAATTGTTTTATAAACCTTATCACCAAAATACTTCTCTACTTCTTCTTTAACTAATCGACTAAGATTTAAGCGGGCGTCAAACATTGTTAAAACAATGCCTTCCAGATCAAGACCCGGATTTAAGTTCTTTTGTATCATCCGGATGGTATTGAGCAATTGAGTTAGACCCTCAAGAGCAAAATATTCGCATTGGATAGGGATGAGAACAGAATCGGCTGCTGTAAAGGAATTGACTGTTAAAAGGTTTAATGATGGCGGACAATCAATAAAAATAAAATCATAAGTGTCTCTGGCTGTTTTTAGAACCTTTCGCAAGCGAGTCTCGCGCGACATCATTGAAACCATTTCAATTTCTGCACCAACAAGGTCGGGACTGGCAGGAATGATATCGAGATAATCCATTGAAGTCTTTACAATTGCATCCTGATATGGGACTTTCTCGAGAAGTACATCATAGATGGTATGTTTTATTTTTGCAAGATCAACACCTAAGCCAGAGGTGGCATTTGCCTGAGGATCGATATCAATAATGAGTATATTTTTCTCCATTACCGATAAAGAAGAACCCAAATTAATGGCCGTCGTTGTTTTTCCCACTCCGCCTTTCTGATTTGCTATGACAACAATTTTGCCCATTTTCTACCTATATTATTTGTGTGTGGAATATAATTGAAAAAGCCAATTCTTACAATACAATTAAAAATGATCAGGATGGAATTGGTAAAATATAAAAGGCCGGCTCTTCGTAGGGATGAGTATCGAGTAAAACCTTTTTAACTTTTTCAATATTTTTCTCACTTACAATACATTCAACTTTAATTTCCGACAAGAAAGTATCTTTTTGTTTTTCACCGATAAAAGGCGATGATGCTTCTAAAGGTCTAAAACGTCCCATACCCTCAGTTGTCCATGCGCAGCGGTCATAATTCCCATATTGTCCTGCACCGGCATTAAATATCTTATTCAATACCGGCTCAAGATGTTCCTTGGGAATATAAAATGCCAGTAAATATAGTTTATCAGACATGAATAGCTTCGCCTAAAGCGTTTTCGGCTGTTTCCATTGTAATTTCTGATAAAGTAGGATGTGCGTGAATGGTTTCAGCTACGTCTTTAACTGTCATTCCTTTTGTTACTGCCAAAGATAGTTCAGCGATCAATTCAGTTGCTTCTGCTCCAATGCAGTGAGCTCCCAATATTTTACCGCTTTCTTTTTCTACAACAAATTTCATAAAACCGTCAACATGGCCTACAGCAATGGCTTTACCAATAGCACGATAAAAAACTTTTGATATATGATAATCAAGACCACGCTCCACTGCTACTTCTTCGCTTAAGCCAATAGAAGCGACCTGAGGCTCACAATAAGTACAAGCAGGAATAGCATCTTTCTTTAGGGCTTCTACCGACTTGGCTTGAATATTATCAATGGCGATCAATCCTTCTTTACTTGCCTTATGGGCCAAGCAAGGATTTCCGGCAACATCGCCAATAGCATAAACATGTTTAACATTCGTTTCTTGTTTATCGTTTACCTTAATAAATTGACCATCCATTTCAATACCTAATTCTTCAAGACCCAAGCCCTGAGTATTAGGTGTAACACCCACAGCTGACAAAAGCATATCAACTTCCAATTCACTCTCGCCTTTGGGACCTTCTAGGATCAACTTTAAACCATCTCCATTATCTTCAACTTTCATTACCTTAGTTGAAACCAAAGATTTAATCTTTTGTTTTTTATACTGTTTGAGTAATTCTTTTGAAATCTCTGCATCTTCATTAGGTGCTATAGCATCTAAAGCTTCAATAATAGTTAACTCTACGCCCAGATGTTTGTAAATATAAGCAAACTCTAGACCGATGGCTCCAGCACCCATAATAGCCATTTTTTCAGGCAGTTCATCTAAAGCCAGAGCATGTTTGGATGTGAGAATCTTTTTACCATCGGGTTGAATATGAGGCAGAGCTTTGGGTTTGGCACCTGTAGCAAGAATGACATCAGCTGTTTCAATGCAAATTACTTCCCCATCGTTCTTTTCAACTTGAATGGTATTGGCATCCAGTAATTTTCCAAAGCCGTCATATATATCCACTTTGTTCTTCTTAAGTAAAAAGCTAATGCCCTTACTGAGTTGATCTGCAACTTGACGGGAACGTGCTACGATCTTTTTAACATCAGCTTTTGCTTCGCCAAGCTCTATACCAAGAGAAGCGGCAGTTTGTATATCTCTAAAGGTGTTTACAGATTTAATAATTGCTTTAGTGGGAATACAACCCCAATTGAGGCAGACACCCCCGATATGTTCTTTTTCTATCAATGCGGTTTTAAGACCACGTTGAGCTGAACGAATTGCAGCAACATAACCACCAGGACCGGAACCGATCACAACAAGATCATATTTATTCATCAGAATCTCCTTTTTTTTATTCAGCTTTAAGATAATACATTTCGAAGTAAAAAACTGATATTTTTAAGACTTTTTTAAACCATTCACTAAAAAAAAAGCGCGTTGGGTAACGCGCTTTTTTCATATCATATCTTAAAATGATTATTTAAGAAGTGAAACTTTTCTTGTGATAGTTTCGTCACCGAAATTCATTTTTACAAGATAGTTACCTGAAGCCAGGCTGCTACCGTCAAAAACAACTTCGTATGATCCAGCTGACTGGAATTCATTTACAAGAGATTCAACTTTTTTACCTGATAGATCAAATACATTGATGTCTACAACACCGTTGCTTGAGATCGTATAAGGAATAGCTGCAGTTGGGTTAAATGGGTTAGGATAAGCAAGATCTAATGTAAAACCTTTAGGTCCTGCAAAGCCGGCATATTCCCAAGTAGCTGTTTTGCCTTCACGTGTCCACATTTTTAATGTATGACCATAGAAGTCAGCCAAGTATAAAGTTTCAGTAGTTCCGTCAAAATCATAGGCTACCTGAGTAGGTGCTCTTAAACAATAAGGCTGATGATAACCGAGAGTTGTAAATACTTCGGAAGAATCGATATTACCAATTGCTGCCCAGTATTCCCACTGATCAGCATAAGCCATACCCATTTCAATGTCATCGATTGATGCATAAGCACTATCAACAACTGTTGACATTTTAACTTCATAATCAGCTTCAGGATCTAAAACAACGAGACCATTGGGTTTAGTATCACGGCTGAATAGCCATAAATAATCGTTCGGGCCTTTAGAAAGATACATAACATTTCCAATTTCTAAACCAAGATCTTCAAATGTTAATGTATCAACTACATAACCATCATCCGGATTTCCACTCCATTCGGCAAACCATTTTCCACCTAATGAAGGACCCCAAATTTTTGAGCCATCGGGTTTACAAGCCATATTACGACCACCGCCGCCACCTTTTAATGTATCAACTGCATTAAAGTCAGCGTCATAAATAATTACGGTAGAACCTTGAATCGCTTGTGAGCAATAGTACTGTTCGCCATCATAAGCGAAAGCAGCCATACCACCACCAACATTAATCTCTGTACCAGGACTCTCAGCAATACATTCATAGGTATCCTGGTCAAAAACGCGGATCTTATCGTTTGTCCAGTCACCATAAGCAATATTACCATCGGCTGTTACAGCGAAGAAACGAGATGTACCCAGTGTATCGGCAACGCCATCGGCACCAACAATTTCAGGTCCAATAGTATCAAGCAGTCCAAATACAGGATCATATACCAAGATAGCTCTTCTGTAGCGGTTATGAGAGTACATAGACGCAGTCCATGCTCGACCATTACCGGCTACTTCAACACCATAAGGCAATCCAAAGCCAGGGGCATTAACGAAAGTTGTATCGTCTGTTCCTGTATTACTACCACAGATAACTGCTTCGCCCCATGTGTATTCAACACCAAAGGCCATTACAGCTAAAACTGTGAACAGAGCAATGATTAACACTTTTTTCATTTTGTCTCCTTTTTAAGTTTATAATCAAATTTTCCAGTAATTGTAACACTTAATGTTAATTATTTCTTCTCATATATGCAAGTTTTATTTATTCATTAAGCAAACAAAATATCAAACATACCGGGGTCTGCCTTAAAAGACAGACCCTGATATGGGTTTATTATGGTTTCACCATCAAGTCTATGTAACCCCATTTTGCAGGAGCAATTGCATTTTGTACATGTACAGTTATTAATGCATTCACCACTTCAATTTCCGGAGGCATAACTTTTAGTTCAGTTGCACTGGCTTCAATAACAGTTCCAAGGCGATGACTGTGAGTCATCCAATCACTGATTGAACCATAAGTAGTTTCTGTGCGTACTATATTAACATAACCAAGAGTATCTAAAGTATCCATTTGGGTAAAAACGGGAGTAGCTTCAATTTTAACCATGGTTATCTGGTTTGTATCCATCACAGTGTAAGCTTCTACGCTAACAGCTTCCATATACTCTTCTTTAGTTGTTACGCCATCAATGGTCTCTTCTACAGTCGTAAGATAAGCATCTGTAGTGACTTTGATCTCTTTTAAAGGATTAGAAATAGTATAGGTAACATTGACATTTGAGGAATCAATGACAATTGTCGTATCGCCGATAACAGGTTCGCTGACTTCTGAAAAATATACAATGTTGCAATCTGTAGAATCGGAAAAGTTCTTCCCGGTAATAGTAAGAGTTTCGCCGGTCCACATTACGTCTTTATCTATAGCCGTAATGACGGGAGTTTTTGCATTCTCTACGTCTGGATCAATTGGGGTGTAGATAGACGGTGGGGTCTCAAAACAACCAAGCAATAGAAACATGGCGATGAATGCTAGAATTAGATTTTTTTTCATTTTAACACCTTTAAATTATCTTATGATTATGAATTTTTTGACAATGGATTCACCTTCTTTAAGTAAAGGTAACCCGGTTACAACTTCATTAATATCTTTAGTCACCAAAATATGAGCGATATATACACCGCTTTTTACAACCTGTCTAGAATCTGTACTACTGTACCAGGCGGCATCGGCAACGGGTGACATACCTTCTGGAGTAACATGATTGATCACATCAACAAGATCGCCACGTTCCGTAAATATTCTTATATCACAGTTTTCAGGAAGATTGTAGAACATCAATTTATCCTTATCACTTCCTGTTCCAAAGACAATCTTTCTATTTTGAATATTGTAAGGATTGGGTACTATTCTTATCATGCCAAGAACAGCATCAATTCTTTCTTCATCACTGATCTCGCCATTTTTATACATTGTAGCTATATCAGAAAGTAAAACATCATCATCCGTGAAATCACGAAGAGGTTTCTTTAAACTGGCGGGGATAGTGGTTTGAGTATAGGCTCTTCCGCTTTCCAAACCATTCTTGTTATACGCTACAACATAATAGTAATAGTTAATACCACGAAGTAATTCAACATCATCATATTTGTTTACAAGGTTAGCATCGGTAATATTACAATCAAAGATCTTTGTGTAAAACGAATCGGGTGCAAGCATTGCCCGGTAGATACGATATCCCTCAAAATCGGGATCTTGTTCCGGGTTATTTGCCCAATCAAGCGAAATTACATTAGGTGCGGGATTTACTGTAAAAGATGTAGGAGGCGGTGGCGGCATTTCAAGAGTAAAATTACTATCGTAGTTTTCCTTTGCCTTCTGGAAAGTTTTTACAATAGAATCTTTACCGGTATAATGCCATGTATTTTTATATACATCTTTAGCTTCTGCTATTAAAGATGAACCGGCAATAGGTGTATCTGTTGCATTACTGCCATCCGGCAAGTCCAATGTAACGCTTACACCGTTATAAGCCTGATACCATTTTTTGCCGACTTCTATAGCTTTTTTACGACCAAGACCTGAAACAGCCTGACATAAAACGACCTTAACAGATTCACCAAAAGGTATTTCGTAGGGTCCAAAAGACATATATGAGTTTGTTCCTGCATCACCTTTATCTTTAATAACACTGTAAGGTGATTTTCTATCTGCTATCTGATGATTTGCATAATCATCTTGTGGAACATCAACAGTCACCAGATCATTATAGTTATTATTTAAAAAATTCCAGGCTTGTTGATCTGCACCTGCAGTAGGTGTATCATCACCGGGCATCCATCCCATTCTTATCTTTGACTTATCGTGAGTTTCATCTGATGCTGATGCATCGGCATGAAGTACAGCCATTCCTGCAAATTGTGGACAACGGAGACGCGCTTCATCAATACCACCTTCTGCTGGCAAGAAAGGTGCACCAATATTATCATAAGTAACAGTGATATCCGCTGTTTGGGCTTGTCCCAACCAACTATAATAATATGGTAGCTCAGGATTATCTTTCATAGGAGTGTGGTGAACCCACTGGTGGGCTCCCCAAGATGCCTGACGCAAATTCGTTACATAATATGCCTCACGGGAAGTACAATATCTGGTCATTAGACCAAAATAATAATCATTGATGGTTGAATTCAGTTCAATATCATCATCATCATCAATATTTCCTGTGTTGGTAAATATGTATTCATAAATAAAATAATTGTCATGATCTCCACGGCTAAATGCGTAGATCTTTCTGGTCATCTCAATACCCATATTGGTTCTAACTGTGTTTATCACAAGGCGATCAGCAGGTATTTCATCAGGATCGTGGTAATTGCCATTGATATAATCATCAATATATTGGGCGGTACCATCTACAATGATATCACAATGGGGATATCGTGCTGTTTGAGTAAGCACTTGAGGGACTAATTGATCGTTACCGGCAGACGTATAAAATTTGGCAGATTTATAAGACTGCACACTGCCTGAGGCATCGGTAAAATCTTTACACGCCATAACTTGACGGTCAATGACAAAGTTGTCTGTTCTATTATACCATGCAGGCCATATCAACCCCTCATAAATACTTCTATTGGCATCCCATCCTCTCTCCGCTCCCCATGCATCAAAGCATGATTGCAAAGACCCGACTCTGATCCAGGTCCTGTTGCTATTGGGGATGGCAGTGAAAGCGATGCTTGCTATCAATATCATCACGATGAATATTATTTGTTTTTTCTTCATTTATTTTATCCTTAAGGTATAGATCTAAAAGCTAACAGTTAGTCCAATAGTAAAGGTCCTTGGATAGAGGAAAGTCATTGATGTCAAATTAGGCATATCAATGTATGCTTTCTTTTTATATAGTTCCTGAACTGTAGCTTCTTCTTGAAGTACAAAATCGGAGCCATCCCATCTATAAAAGGACTCACCTTTTTCTAGGCCATCAGCTTGATTGTGATATAAAACGGATTTTAAAGGAGCATCTACAGCAGATAGATCTCGATATGATTCAATGGGAACAAATTCGCCATATTTGTTTACATCACCGATCTTATCATTTCCTCTGAAAACTTCATTCTCTTCCCAGAAAAGGTGAAGAGAGTTGATGTATCCATCTTGCCAATCAATAGAGCCGGTTGAACCTGTTGTTGATAAGCTTTTTAAATTAAAGACATTATCAATATCCAGATAGAACTTAAAGTTCATCTTATTAACAGATAGATTTTTAGAAACGCGAAGATCAAATGACCAAGAGTCTTTCCATTCAAAGGGATAATAGATATTAACATCAGCAGGTAAAGTTACTCTTGAGTAAGCATATCTGCTTGAAAGGCCACCAGCACTCCATTTAGCCAAAAGACTTGCTCTCCAATCGCCTGTGATAGTCGGGCTAAGTCCCATGAATGAGAAATTCTTGGGTGTTCTTAAGATAAGGTTAGCACGAGCATAAGGTGAAGGATAAGGATAATATTCAACAGGGTTATCTTTCAGATCATTTTCTTTAAGTGCCGGGTTTGTTATATACTCTTCTTTATTATATGGCATACCAAAGGTACCCGATCTATAGATCTGATAAGTATAGTTAAAGAAACCACTGACCCACTGACCTGTTTTCTTCAAGGTAAATTCAACACCACTGACATCTCTGTATGTACGGGATTCAGACAAGAAATAACTGGTCTGCCCTTTACCACTACCCAAACTGACATATTTTGTCCAGGCTTCTTGATTCTTGGTATCGTTATAGAATGCAGCTACCTTGAGCAAATACTGATCGAACAATGAGTGTTCATAACCTAACTCATACATAATTGTTTTTGAAAATGGCAATTCAGGATTACCGAGATATCTGATATTCCCACCATCACCATAACGGTCAACTAAGTATAGGTATCTTGCTGTAGGCTGACTTGAAAAATGGCCATAGTTAAAATACAGCTTAGAGTTCACCGAAATAGGATGTGAAATACCGATACGAGGGTTAAAACTATGGATAGCTTTAGTATTTCTGTAATCAGCCAAAGTATCCAAACCAAAACCATAAACAGCGTTTAAAAGTGTATCGTATGGACTAAGATTATACCAGTCGCCATTTAGATCATACATATCATAACGTAAACCTGCATTGACTACCAAGCCTTCGAATTCAAGTTTATCTAATATATATGCACCCAAGCGAATAGGTGTTTGATCCCAGTTATTATACTTTTCCCATGTACTCATGGGAGCAACCAACCAAGAATCTACAACGTTATGAGTATGTTGAAAGTTAAAACCTGTCTTGATCTGGTTATTTCTGTTGATCTGGTTCTGATAATCACCCTTGATGGTCGTTACAGTATTGTAACTTCTATCTCTGGCAAAGCCGGCCCAGTCTGTTCTGGCACCATCAATCAGGCTTGGACTGTAGGTTGGATGATATCCATTTGGGAAATTATTAATTGTCCAATGGTCATAGGCGCCATAAATGTCCTTGAATAAGCGCAGTGTATCAGAAAGATCCAATGAGTCCAAAGGAGAAATATCATAGCTTGTTTTAGCATGATTAATGATCAGTTTACCAAAAGATTTTTCGTTAAACTGATGGTTTAATTCGGCACCAAAACCATAGCGCTCGATATCAATAGGGTTATTATAACCATCAAGAGCAAAGGCATATGAGTTAGATGCAAGATCTGCAACACTCCAAACTGAAGAATAATAACCTCCACTTGAAGGACTGTTGTTACCCGTGCTACTAACAGCCTGAGTTAAGCCATAATTACCTGAAAGGGTAAGTGTTGTTTTAGTGGAAAGATCTGCTGTAAGATTTGCACGAATAGCATCATCATTCATATTATCTCTGGATAAAGGCATAATATAGGCATTTTGATTCCCACGATAGGATAAAAAGAACCGCGTATTGCCTGCTTTAAAAAGAGGTCCGCCAAATCCAAGATCAACAATATAATCGGGAGCACTATGAGAAAGTTGACGACGATGTTCATACTCGTATATGGCTTTTAATTGTGCGGGGGTCATATCGTTATTAGGGTTAGCATCAAGCATTAATTCTCTTGATAAACCATTATAACCACCTTCGAAACCACGATATTGTGCTTTTTGATAAATATCCCAGGCACCATTATCAGTTCCTGTCCAGCAAACTTCTTCATCTAAATAAGCCCTGTGCCAGAAACCATCCGGAGAACCTAAAGGTTTTCCAAATTGTTTTGCCTGAAGCGGTGTATATTTAACATCAACTGTACCTGAGTATTTGTCGCGGTCACCTTTTTTAGTAACAACAGACACAACACCGGAACGGGCATTATCGTACTCAGCACTAAATCCACCGACCTGAACCTGAACTTCCTGAACAGCTGATAAGGGCATTGAAGTATAAGGTGTATTCGAACGAGAATCGTTCGTAGCCATACCATCAACGAGATAAAGTACCTCGTCACTGGCGCCACCACGAATACTTAGGCCATCTACTCCGGCTTGTAAACCAACTGCTTGCGAAATACTACTGATCGGCATTTCTTCAATTTCATCTTTAGAGATATTGGTCTGACTACTTGAAATATCTGTTCTTACCATGGGGCGTTTTGCAACCACCACCACTTCTTCACCTTTAAAGGCTTCGACAGACATGGCAAAGTCAACCTTTGTATTTAAGTCAATTTTGACTTGAATATTATTTTGAACTGTTCTGGCATAACCAACATAAATAGCGGTAACAGTATATTCACCGGGAGGAATATTCAGGATAGTAAAGTACCCTTCATCATCGGCCGCCGCGCCTAGAGTGGTACCTGTAACAAGAATATTAGCTCCTGCCAAAGGTTCTTTAGTGTTCGCATCAATAATGCGCCCACTTATCTTACCGGTCGTTGCCGCATGTGCGAACATAAAGAGACCGGCAAGCAGAATACATAGAATTATTTTTCTTGCTTTCATTATATTTTCCAATTTTAGTTGCTTAGAAAGAGTACCTTAATGTAAAGCTTTGACTATTATTAAATATACCAAATGGGGTATAAGAATAGTCAAACACTATCCCTGCTACACTAACACCGGTTCCAAAGGTTAAACCGCGTTCATCACGATTTCCCATGTAACCAACTCTTGCAAAGAAAATATTTTGAAATTTATATTCCAAGCCAAGGTCAATATATTCGGGATATGATCTTGGGTGACTTGCATCTATACTAAGTAGTACGGAATGAGAGGGATCTGACTCATTAAGCAGATCCATCAGATCCATTGAAACGCCCATTGTAAATGTCAAAGGAAGTTGAAAACTTTCTTCTTCGTACATGACTTCACCTGAGAAATTTCGGACGCTCATACCAAATACAAAGCTTTTCCATCCGGTAATAAAATATGTACCAAAATCGAAAGCTAAAGCAGTCTGGAGATATCTTCTGGTTTCTATAGAAGATGTTCCATCTTGTAAGTTCCGAACCAATACATTACTAACACCAAGATCTTGCGCAGTCCATTTTACCTGACCACCTACAGCAAACTTTGTACTTAAAGCAGTTGCATAGCCCAAGCCTACCTGAATAGCAGTAGGAGAAATTATTCCGGTTTCAATATAACCGGCATCATTTCCCCAAAATTCAGTTGCTTCGATCTCACCATAATTTACATTAGCTAAAGAAAAAGCAACTGTACCATAACGGCCATCGCCAATTTGCATAGCGCCTGAAAAAGCATTGTGTTGAATATCGGCGATCCATGTGTTATATGATGCAGTTAGATCGATTTTGTTTTCCATAAAACCCATTGTTGCAGGGTTAAAGTAGATAGCAGACGAGCCGCATTCTACAGAGTTTAACGCTCCAGCCATTCCGTTGGCTCTAGCGTCAGATTTTACACTCAAAAACTGAAAACCTGTTTGAGCGATTTTTTTGTAATCACTTGCGAATACGGATGACACGCTTAGCAAAATGATCAATACCAGTGCAATTCTTTTATGTTTCATAGAGATTTCCTCTTTTTTCTATTATTGAAACTGTTTATTTTACAAAAACCATATTAACATCTTCTCCGGCATAAAGGCCCGGAACTGACATTAAATACATGTTTTCATCAAAATTATACATGTACATCACTTTGTCAATGTCATCACTCACAAACATTTCTTTAAAAGTAATGCCTGTTACATTAGCAGTAACAGCTTGGAATTGTTTTCCGCCAGTCTTGGGGAAATCTTTAACAAATTTAAACATTGTCAAAGATCCTTTGTCAAGATATATCCTTAGTGTATCTACATCTTCCATATCTGTAAGATCTAGGTAAAACAATCCCTGAGGAAGACCTTCTTCGAATGTGAACTTAATTCCCTTGTTCATATCCTCTTTGCCTACAGTTACCAGGCCACTATCAAGAGCGGTCATTTTAGCTCCATCTCTCAACAACTGTGTAATGACCAAGCTTTCATCAAATGCCCAAAGACTTGTATCACACTGGTGACAGCTTTTTAATTCTTTAGTAAGCACGGGAGAAAAAAGTTTGTCTGCGATCTCGGCAGTTTCCGCGTCTTCAGCGTAGGATGCATAAAAAATACCTAGGCTAAAAACAAAATAATTTGAAGTGCTTTCTTCGCTAGAGGCAAACTGAGCGGATTGCTTTGTAGATTCAGCTCTGATCCATCTGACAAAATAGCGACCTTCAGGAAGATCATATTGACATTTAGCAAGAACTTTACCGGAACCATTATCTGCACGATCTCCGAATTCAGCAGCCATTGTCCAGTCAATTCCATTGTCTTTCATTGGAATTCTATTTCCGTCTTCATCCCATATTCTCATGGACATGTGTTCATCAAAATAAAAGGTATATTCATCTTCGGCTGTGACATCGAGATATGAGTATAGGGACATCACTTCAACGGCTTCACATGTTATGGATAAGCGTCTTTCACCTGCTTCGAATACCGGAACACTACCGGTTTTACCATAAAGGCATCTAACAGCTTCCTGATAGAATTCTTTATTTGTAAAATTGTCTTCGATAACAAATACCTGTTCAGCTCCAGAGGAATTCACTGTAGAAAAAGTAGCGTTTATCTGTGCTTCAATATTATCTGTTATTTTAACTTCATCATAAGTTTTATCGCTTAGCAAAGAATTAACAACCGAGTCTGTCTTATTAAGATATAATTCGATTTCAGTATCAACGCCGGCGGCATCGAAGCTGTTTATTATTGTTGCAAATGCGACTGTTGTTGTGTCTGAAGCTGCAGTAATACCATTCACAATCTTTGTCGTTACCGTTGTTGTGACAACTTTTTCTTCATCAGCGTTAAGCATAAAAGCATCAACATTTTTATCATCCAAAAAGAATGGATCATCCAGTGCTTTTACGGCCCTTGAAACTGATAAACCTCTATCAACAGAAATACATGCAGCCTTATCAAAAGACTCCATTTCATATTGGATGTCGGTATCCGTAAAGTAGGAACAACCTACTAAGGCAAAGATCACCAACATTAAAAGAACAACTTGTTTTTTCATTTTTACCTCGACTCTATTTTTTTATCGGATGATTATGAATTTTTTAATTATTGAATCGCCACGATCCAATCTTACACCGGTTTTTTCGCTCTCAAAATCTTCGAACATTTCAAAGTGCGCAATATAGACACCACTTACCAGGATCTGCTGCCAATCGGTGGTTAAATACCATGCGTAACCTTCTTCAGCCTCATTAACTTCGGCGACAAAATCACCGCGTTCGCTAAAGACACGGATCTTGCATCCACTTGGAACACCTGCAAATAGCAGTTTATTTACGTTACCTTGAAACTGAATTGCTTCGTTTCGAACATTTATAGGATTGGGTACGATCTTGATAATTTCCTTCATAAGCAGTTTTCTATCAGCGGGATCATTAAGATCATATTGACTTATATCAAAGGTTTCAATGGGTGCCGGAGGGCTCTTTACCGTAGCGCTACGGTTTGTTCTTGTGAAGAACAATGAGGATTGTAAAGGAACACCGGGGTTAACAGTGTTTTGAGTTCCGTCATCATAACTTACGATATAATAATAATAATTTTGACCTCTCAGGGGTGCAGTATCCATGTATTCAAATTCTGTACCTGCAGCGTTTGTTTTATAGCTGTCATAATTATCACCAAGTATATTAATATCCACAACTTCATGATATGTGGAATCTTTTTCAATAAAAGCACGATAGACCTTGAAACCTGCAAAATGAGGTGAGCTAACGGCAGCTTCACCACTCCATGTTAATTTTACACCATCTTCAGTTGAAAAGATCTCAACAGTTTCGGGAGGTTTTGGTGCTTCCGGAATACCGGTATAAAAGTCGGCTCTATATAGTTCAATTGCTCTGCGGAAAGAATTCATTAAAGAATCACGGCCACTATATACCATGGCATTTTTCCACGCATTAGCTTCAGCAACGTCCTTAATTGTAATAGTTGATTTGGGGTTAGCCGGATCTACAACTTCTACTGTTTTGTTCTCATAAACAACCTTATACCAATCTTGTCCAACCTTATATCCATAATCATGAGGTAAACCCGCGGCACATTCAGCAAAAACGATCTTGATCTTTTCGCCGGGAGCTATAGTATAAGGTCCAAAAGCCAACATCTGAGAAAATCCTGAGGCATCGTTGCTTGCAGAATAATCACCGGCTTTACCGTCACTGGCATTCCAAACATCTTCTGCATGGTTGGTTCTATGTCCACCCTCCATATGTTTTTTATACTTAGCGGTCATTAGTCCGGCATCATACTGATCCAGAGCCGCTGTAAAAAGAGAGGGGTCGTCAGAGTTAATAAAACTGCTACCCGAAGGCTGAGACAGATCATCACTTGGATCTGTTGTTGACTTATCTGCATGAACTACAACCATACCTTTATATTGAGCTGCGCCCAAACGACCGTCGTCGGCAGGAAGAAAATCATGGTGAACCACAGAATTAACATTGGGAATACCAATATTATCATAACCAAATTTGGACCATAGTCCCACCCAGGAGACATAGCCGCGCATCCAGTTATTATCAGGGTCCTTAGCATCCTGACCTGTTCTATCAACATACGGTGATACAGATATAGGACTGCTTTGATTGCGTCCGATGACATCATTCATCATAGAATATCCCCAACGAACTTCACGAACTGACGTCGGGATCCAGTTTCTGCTATTGGCAAGATATGTACCATTCCAGGTACCTTCCTGACAAATAGCATCACGATATTGCCAATGGAAATAAACATCTTCAAGTGTTTGTAAAGACACATTACCATCTACATCATAAATACCTGTATTTTCAAATTCGTATTCAATGATATGGATATTATCATAATTCTGTTGAGCTACAGCATATACTTTTTTAGTAAAGCTTAAGCCTACAGAGGTATTAACCGTATTTTCAATTACACGGTCGGCAACTAATGTGGGATCAACTTCACTAATGTCATCATTCTTGGCATCAGCTCCATTCATCATATCACTGCCTTCATTTGCATCCACAAAAACCTGTGGATGTGGATATCGGGCGATCATTTTAATTTCTTGAGGCATGAATTCGCGCATTTCAACATCTGTTACGGCACGAGGACCATTATGAATGACCTTATAGGGATATGTAACTCCCTTTACAGGATCCACAAAGTTCTTAACACCTATCCACATACCCTTTGCGGCTTGCATATCTTGATCACGATGAAAAGCATCCCAGCAGAAGCCCCATTGTTGTCGTTCATATACAATTTCTTCCGTCTCTATACCTGTATCATAATAGAAGTTCTGTAAAGAACCTACCGTGATCCATTTATAGCGAGTAGCAGCTTGAGTTGATAGCACTGTCATTAGTAACAGTCCAAAAATCAAACCTTTTTTAAAGTTTTTATTCATTTTTTACTCACTTTCCGATTATAGATCAATTGATAATTGAAGGCCCACAAAAATCTTTCTTGGGTTCATGAACATGTAAGCCGTATTCGCAGGATTATCAATATAAGCTTTATTTTCAATTAGCTGAATGATCTCATCATCACTAACTTGACTAACAACTCCATTATCAGTACGAGACCATAAACCGGTTTCTTCAACATAGTAAATAACATCAGGATTAGTTACCTGTCCTGTATTATTTGCAAATTCCATTGCTTGGAAAGTTACGCCGGCAGGTCTGTAATCATAATATTTATCGGCTTTAGCTTTTGTACCTTCGGGATAATACTTAGGTGATAAATGATCTTGATCGGTTTCTTCATAAGCAACTGCCGAGAAGTGAAGTGATTCAATATAATGATCAACCTGATAACTATCTAAAAGAGAATAAGAAGCACCGGTTGATTGGTCAGCTAAGCTCAATCTCTTAAGATTGAAAATATTATCAATTTCAAGAAGTAAATTAAAGTTTACAGGACCCAGCTTAAAGGGCTTCATTAATTTTGCGTTGGCGTACCAAGAGTCTCTGATCTCAACATTATTTGAATAGAAGCCACGTGTTCTGCTTATATAGTAACCGGCATCATACCAACTGGCATTAACTGAAAGACTCCAGTTTCCAAGAAGTTGCCCATATTCAGCGGGTGTACGGAATACTATATTGGCTTTAACAGATGGAAGAGGTGTGCTCTTGGCCTGTTTTTTGCTTTCTGTATTCTGGATCATATTTTGGTAAGCCTCTGAACCTTCGTTTTCATAAACACTAGGCCAGGAGAAAGTACCATTACTGCTTGATCTTATGTTGAAATTAACAAATCCACGGACCCAATCGCCGCGACGTTTTTTCAATGTTACTTCAAGACCACGGATATCTTGATAGTATCTATCATCCGTCATAGAATAAGAAACACCGGCAACACTACGATATGTAGTTGTAGTGGACTGGTTGTTTTTATCTTTATAATAAGCTGCTATGTGCAAGAGATATTCTTGCGTTAAAGCTTGGTCAAAACCCAACTCATAGGAAACAGTTCTTTCGAACAAAGCTTCGGGATCACCAAGCCATGATAAACTATAATCACCATATCGTCTTGTCTGGAAATAATAATCGGGATCCATCTTTTGATACATATGACCGTAGTTAAAATATAGCTTAGAGTTTTCTGTGATGGGGTGTGAAATACCAATACGAGGCATTAAATGAAATTGACCTTTTGCTCTTCTTTTAGGAAAAGTTGCATCAGCTAAAGAATCATTCAAGGCATAAGGTTTATAAAGATCACTTAAAAATACTTCATCCCAGCGAAGTGAATCCATGTCGTACCAGTCACAATTAGGATCCCAGTATTCTGCACGAAGACCAACTTGAGCTACAAGCCCTTCATATTCTAACTTATCTGTAATGTAAGCATCGAATTGGAAAGGATTTTTCGACCAGAGGGTATTAGTAGCGTTTGAAGCAGTCAGGGATCTTTCAGAACCGTAGTTCATATTGTAATTCCAGAACTGTGCCTGAACTCCGGCTTTAACCTCATTGCGATCGTTTACCTGCGATTTAATGCTGTACTTAGCACGTAAATGTGATGTTTGTGTACTATCATAAGGCCATTGTACATAACCGGTCAAGAAAGTTGTTGACGCGTATGCACGATCCATTTCGGTATGAAAGCCATAGGGTGTTTCATTCATAAATAGATCAACATCATCGATACCGGCAAAAATATCATGAAGAGTGGTATCTCTATCGGGGCCACGATATGAACTATAATTGGTATTAGAATATTCCAGACTGGCTTCCCAGAAGGTTCTTTCGTCAATAACATCTTTAAGTGTTGCGGCATACATACTGTTAAAACGTTCTGTTAAACCATAGTAATTCGTATAAAACATTCTGGACATTGCCCAGCCACCGGAAATCGCTCCGGAACCTTCTGTGTACACACCGGGAGTACCAGAGAGACTTGTCGCTGTTCCATGATAAGAGTTCAACATTGTAAACAGGCTTAATTTCATTGTTTGAGACAGATCGGATGTAACTTTAGCTGTCCATGTCCAATCAGTATATCTATCAGTTGCCAGAGGTTGTAAATAAGCGGTCTGATTTGCCAGGTAAGTGGTAAAAAACCTTAAATTACCTAATTTACTTGAAAAAGGCATAGGCCCACTTAAGGAAAAATCAACATTGTAATCAGGAATTTTTTTTGCATAAAAATCATCGCCACGACGGACTAAATATCTAAACTGTTGTTGTAATGCCTGAGGAGAGAGATCATTTGTAGGATCGTCATCAGCCATTAAACCTGCAGATATTGCTTTCCAGCCTGCAAATTCAGGATATTCACCCTGAGTTGCCGTATTCCAATTACCATTACCCGTTCCTGTCCAGCAAACTTCATCATCCAGATAAGGTCTTAAAAAAATAGAATTTTCATCAAACATTGAAACGACCGTGTTTCCTGAAATATCTGTAGAAGCAAAGTTCTTGGGTTGATATGGACTATATTTAACATTGGCATTTACAGTGAATTTTTTAGGATTACCTTCTTTGGTAACAATACTAACAACACCGGATTGAAGATCAGAGTACTCAGCTGAAAAACCACCGGACTGAACCATGACCTCTTCAATAGAAGATAAAGAAATGTTAGAAATAGGATTCCCGGTACGGTTATCTTTCATGGTCAAGCCATCTAATAGAAGTGTGGTTTCATCCAGATCACCGGCACGCACGGCTAAACCGCTCATACCAGCTTCCATACCTACAACATCAGCAATATTTGTAGCAGGAAGATCTGCGATCTCATCTTTGCTTATATTCAGCTGGCTTGAAGCAACATCAACCTGAATTGCTTTTCTTTCTGCAATAACAACAATCTCTTGACCTTGATAAGCCTGAACCTGCAGATCAAAATCAAGTAAAGTTGTCAGATCAATATTGACCTCAACTTCTTGTTTTACAACTTTTGCATATCCAATATAAGTTGCCGAAACTTCATATACACCGGGAGGAATATTTAAAATAACAAAATACCCTTCGGCATTCGCAGCCGCACCCAATGATGTACCAGTAATTAATACGTTTGCACCTGCCATAGGCTCTCCCGTAGTGGCATCACGTACAACACCGGATATTTTTCCGGTAGTACCTGCGAAAGCCATACTGATAATCATTAGTATCGCGACTAATAATCTTTTTAGCCTCATTTAAGAACTCCTTAGTATGTTAAATTTGATTTAAGCTGCTGTTTTTAATAGCACTTATTACTTTATTAGCTGAGCATAAATCTAATCACAGTAAGTTATGCCAAAAATTAAAGTTTGTCAATAGATTATACTAACTCAGCATCAAAACCTGAAATTATTTGTTTGGCAGCTTCATCCATCTCTTTTTTCTTGATAACTCGTTGAGAATCATCAACTTTTCTTTTTTCAACGTGAATTTTTAGGCTTGCACCTAGCTTTTTTTGAATGCTGGCGCTAATAATATTTTCATTTTGCCTTAAAGTTTCTAAAGAAAATTCATCTTCAACTAAAATAAAAAAATCATTTGCATCAAGCTTTTGTATTCCTGCACTCTCAAGCATGGAAGCCAATGAAGGTTTTACAGTCGCTAAATTTTCAATAATATCCGGCCAGCTATCCTTGATATCATCAAAGCTGATCTTTACTCCTTTTTGATGCGGGAGAGGAGGTGAAGATAATACTTCTGCCGGACTTTCTTCTTTATCGAGAGCCGAAGGAGCTTTACGATTTAAAATAGGGCTATGATAGTCACTCGAAAGCTTACCTGTATTAGCAGTTTCTTTTTTATCAGAAATTTTCACCCGAGCAGCTTGAGTTGTTGTTGCCTGTGCCAGACTTTTTTTTGGCTGTGCCGGACTTGGGCTCGGTAATGAGGTTTGAGTTGAGGTATGTTGTGGTGATTTTTCCGGAGCTTCTGCCGGAGTTTTTTTTACCTGAGCCGGTTTATTATGTGCAATAGGGTGCGCCATATGCTCTGCACTCTTTACCTGACCTATCACTTCATCTAATTGTTGTAGGTCAGCAATTTTTGAAAGCTTGATAAATAATGTCTCAACCAAAATTTTAACATTGGCAGATTTAGAAATACGCGATAATTCGTCATTAACTATGGTCAACATTCGGATCAAGGCATGTTCATCTTGGGTTTTAGCCAGCTCAGCATAGTCTTTTTTAAGGTTTTCGACTGTATTCAATACATCTGCAGAACCACTTGCTCGGACCATATACAGGTCTCTGAGAAAAACAGAGAACATTGTGACAAATTCCAAAAGATCATAGCCCTGCATCAACATATCATTGATCAGTTTTAATGCTTTGTCTGCGCGACCCTCGCTCAGAGCCCTGAACATATCAAAGAATACTTCTTCCCGGATAAGTCCTAATATGCTCAGTATTGAGTCATAATTAATTTTGCCATCAGAAAAGGCAATGACCTGTTCCAAGATACTTTGGCTATCACGAACACTACCATCGCCTTTCTTAGCGATCAACAAGAGAGAATCATCATCGATCTTAATACCTTCTTGCTCAGCGATTGCTCTTAATAAATCCATAACTTCTGCGAGAGGTATGCGCTTAAATTCGAAGCGCTGGCAACGACTGAGGATGGTAGGAAGAACTTTGTGTAATTCGGTGGTAGCAAAAATAAACAAGATATGCCTGGGCGGTTCTTCCAATGTTTTTAATAAAGCATTAAAAGCATCTTTAGTTATCTGATGGAACTCATCAATGATATAAACTTTGTATTTGCCTCTTGTAGGAGGATATTTTACCTGCTCCCTAAGGTCGCGAATACTATCGATGCCGCGATTGGACGCTCCATCTATCTCAAGAACATCTAAACTTCGCCCATCAGTGATCTCACGGCAACTGATACATTCGTTGCAGGGATTTCCATTTTTTGGGTTTTCACAATTAACCATTTTTGCAAGAAGTCTTGCTGTCGTCGTCTTTCCTGTTCCTCTTGGACCGGAAAATATATAGGCATGTCCCAAACGACCTTTTTCGATGGCATTCTTTAAAGTTAAAGTAATATGATCCTGACCAATAACGTCCTCGAAGCGTTGCGGACGATATTTCAATGAAATAACCTGATGACTCATATATAATTCTTCCCTGCTTAATTTTAAAAAGACCCCAGGTAACTCTACGCATAGAACATACGCTTACCGCTGCTTCCTTCCGGACCTGACGGGGTTTTGCACACATACCACCGTAAAGGCCTGAGGTCTATATAAAATAGTCAATTAGCGATTATAATACAACTCTTTTACCTAGAAATCAGAAGTCGAAGAGTAGAAGTCGGAAGCTGAAATAATATAGAAGCGAGAAGTTTGAAGTCAGAAAGCAGCGAAAAAGAAACAGTTATTAGATGAGAAATGGATTAAAAAAACCTATATTATGTAAACTTCCTTGGGTCAACCTTGGGTCAACCTTGGGTCAA
>CAZNFT010000023.1:25229-31116 GCA_964572745.1 uncultured bacterium | reverse complement strand
AAATGAAGTATTTTTTAAGAATTATAAAATTGCACTTACTACTTGAATCTAGGAACTAAATTTATGAGGATAAAGGGGAAGACCATGATGAAAAAGCTAATTGTGTTTTTATTAATTGGTATTTTATTTATTCCGGCAGTAATTATTGCTTCGCCTGAATGGATAGAAATATTTCAAACAGATGGAAATAATATTATAATTGAAAAAGGAATCAATCAGGGTATCGAGGTAAATTCATATTACTTGGTTGTTCAGGATGATTATATCATAGCTCATGCAAAAGTGCTAGATGCTAGAGATAATATCAGTGCACTCAAAATAATATCCAATGAATTCAACTATGCGGTTTATGCTGGGGATTGGGTAATACTAGATACAACAAATACAGCTGCAGCTGAAGATTTATTAAGTCAATTTAATAACAATTTAGAATCAAATAAAAATATCATACTTAGCAATCCATATGATACTCATAAAAAAATTGGGGGGTATGGGGCATTAGCATCTTATGGATTAACGGTACTTGTAGCAGGCTTAATGAGGGATTATGCGACAACAGCTATTCCTATAATTGGTCCACTTATTTCTGTTATACGCGTAGAGAGTAATCCCTTTGTAAACTTTTATACTGGTGGTAAAGAATTATTAATTTTGTCTTCAGTGGTGCAGGCTTCATTTACAACATATTATCTAATTGCATTAACAAAATCATTACAATGGGAATCAAACTCATCGTTTTCGATTGCACCCTCTACAAATAGCATTGGAATCACGCTTAACTATAAATTTTAATTCCAACAACCAGGTTGGCATGAAGTGATCTGGGATGGAGCGGATATGAATGGTAATGTTGTTTCAACCGGTGTTTTTATTTATTCGTTGAGAGCAGGCGATTTTGTTGATACTAAGAAGATGGTTTTTGTTAAATAAAAGAAAGGAAGAAGTATGATTCCTAAACAAGTATTTGATAAATACACTAATTTAATAGATGATCTAAATCTAATTATCGAAAAGTCACTTAAATTACTCGTTGATAAGGTATCGACAAAAAAGATTGACCATCTTTATGCAATTTCAATTTATCTGAATGCAATATATGGTTACAAGGCTATAATTCAATTACTAAAGAATAGCGAACACTATATAATTGAGTCAAATAATATTCTTAGATCTATGCTTGAATCCTTGTTCGTGCTAAAGTATCTCTCAAAAAGCCCTAAGAATGCAATTAAAAGAATAGATAACAACTACAGCCTTTATCAAAATAAAAGAAAATTGGATGTTTTAAAATATGACGATCTTGAGAAATTAAGAATTTATATTAATGAAGACGAGATTGAGGAAATAAGAAAAGTAGCAAAATGTAATAAAAAAAGAACAGGAATTAAAAAATGGGCAAATCAAGCTGGCCTCTCAAAGTTTTACCATGTGATTTATGATACGTTAAGTGTTGAAGCACATACAAACTTTAAAAGTATATCTAATAAATTAAAAATAGTTGATAAAAATATCATATTTAACAGACCAAATGAGCCGCAAGATTATGATACTTGTTTGTTTACCACATTTCTAATATTTTTGATTGTTCTTGAAACAATACAGATTATATATAAAATTGATATTGAAGAAGACATAACAAATCTTGATGAAAAGTTTTCTCAAACAATAAAAGAGAAAAAGTAGATGCCAACCCCAATAAATAAAATAATCCACTACAAGAACGCAGATAAAACATACCAGCAGGATGGTTAAATGAAAGATCTGAAAAAGATAAAAAAAAACTCGAAAACATGAACGAAACTCAACTGGTTTCATATGCCTTGAAACAGCATATGGAATTATTAAGGATTGATAAATTAATTCCTGCGGCTGAAGTAGAAAAATGTAATCTGATTTAAAAATATTTTAAGGCAATAATTAAAGAGACGTGATAAAATGCGTTTCTAAAAATTCCACTAAATTTTAACCTTACCAGCCCCATGGATTTTCTAATTGGTGGAGAAGTAGGGTTGTCCCCGCCTGACGAGACTCGAACTCCATTGTAAATTAAATTTCAACTTATTTTTTAGAGTTGTTCTAAAAAATCAAAAAAAACACTCAAAAGATTCGAGTATAGTCGAAATAAGTAATAGAAAGGTAAAAAGATTCTTGTATAGTCGAAGAAAAAGTATTATTCTTTAAAAGATTCGAGTATGGTCGAAATAAAGAGGTGTTAAATGATAGCAAGAGATCAAATATATGATAAAATTGCTCCCTTTGTTGATAAGCCGATTATAAAAGTTATTTCCGGTATTCGACGATGTGGAAAGAGTACATTTATGAAATTAATGATCAAGCGCTTGCTTGATAAAGGTATTTCTAAGAATAATATACTCTACATCAACAAAGAGCTGTTGGAGTTCGAATTCATTAAAGATTACTCCATATTGAACTCTTATGTGAAAGAGAAGTTTAGCGCTAACAGTGAAAAGAAGTATCTGTTCATTGATGAAATACAAGAAATTAAGGATTGGGAAAGAGCAGTAAATTCTTTTTTGGCTGAAGGAACAATTGATATTTATATAACGGGTTCTAATTCTCGAATGTTATCTTCAGAATTGGCAACTCTTTTAACCGGTAGGTATGTGTTAATTTCAATGTATCCTCTCAGTTTTAAAGAATTTTTAATATTTAGGGGAGATAAAGCGACGCTGATCGAGGATGAGTTCCAACTTTATTTAAAATTTGGTGGTTTACCCGGAATTCATGACTTACCCTTAAATGATGAGATTATTTTCCAATATATTAATTCTATCTATAATACTATTATGCTAAAAGATATTGTTGCACGTTATGCTATTCGTGATGTGACTTTATTTGAAAGGATAAGTTCATTCGTTTTTGATAATATTGGAAATATTACATCAGCAAAAAAAATTTCAGATTACATAAAATCTCAACATATCAAGGTGAGTGTAGATACGGTCCAAAATTATATATCATTTTTAAAAGATGCATTTATTATGTTTAAAGTTCAGCGATATGACATTAAAGGAAGAAAACACCTAGAGATTTATGAAAAATATTATGCTTCGGATACAGGAATACGCCATAGTGTATTAGGTTACAGATATGATGACATTTCTTTATTGCTGGAAAATATTGTTTATTTTGAACTTTTACGGAGAGGGTATCGAGTTTCGATTGGTAAATTTGATAACTATGAAATAGATTTTATAGCTCAAAAAAATGATGAGAAGATATATTTTCAAGTGACTTATTTACTTTCCGGGAAAGATGCGATTGAAAGGGAATTTAGACCCCTACTAAAGATCAATGATAATTATCAAAAAATTGTCTTATCTATGGATAAAATTTGGGGCGAAGATAAAGAAGGTATAAAGAGAGTTAATATCATTGATTTTTTATTGAAGCCATTGAATGATATCTTAAGATAAGAATAATTGAAATTTAGGCGGCCCTATATATATAAGTTGAACATCTCAAAAGCAAATCTTATCTTTTAATATTAATAATATATAGAGGTTCAGACATTTACTTAATCAAGTTTAAATTAAAAATGACAGAAAATTGAAGAAGATATTATATCTTATATTGTTCAGGGAGAAATGTAGTTTTTTCTTATTCTTGTTTCTAAATTCAATGTAAGTCAATAGGGACAAATAAAGTTCATTTAGAGATAGAAAATTGTTTATTCATCAGCGGAGGACACAAAATGAAAAGTGATATTCAAATAGCAAGAGAAAGCAAACTTAAACCTATCACAGAGATAGCTGCAAAATTAGGTGTAGAGGAAAATAATCTGGAATTGTATGGAAAGTATAAGGCAAAGGTCACTAAAAAGGGCGACAAAAAGGGGAAATTAGTCCTTGTTACTGCCATTAATCCGACGCCCTTAGGTGAAGGAAAAACTACGGTTGCCATTGGTCTGGCCGATGCTCTTACGCTTAAAGGGAAAAATTGCTGTTTAGCTCTGCGCGAACCTTCTTTAGGTCCAGTTTTTGGTATAAAAGGCGGCGCAACCGGAGGTGGATATAGTCAGGTTCTGCCTATGGAAGATATTAACTTGCATTTTACCGGTGATATGCATGCCATTACATCGGCAAATAATTTGTTGGCTGCATTGATAGCCAATCATGTGAAATTTGGCAATGAATTAGATATACAAAGCGTGACTTTCAGACGCACAATGGATATGAACGACCGTACTTTGCGTAAGATTATCCTTTCTGCAAAAGGTGGAGTGGATGGCGAAGCTCATGAAGGTGGTTTTGATATTACGGCTGCATCGGAAGTGATGACAACGCTGTGTTTGGCAAAAGATATGAATGATTTAAAGGACAGACTTTCCAGGATGATCTTAGGGTATAATTCTGATGAACGCCCGGTACTTGTCGGAGATATTGCTGCAGAAGAAAGCATGGCCATTCTTTTAAAAGATGCAATTAAGCCGAATCTTGTTCAAACAATAGATGGAACGCCCGCTTTTATTCACGGGGGTCCTTTTGCAAATATTGCTCATGGTTGCAATACGGTGATCGCAACAAGATCTGCCTTATCTTTTGCTGATATTGTGCTCACAGAAGCCGGATTTGGAGCTGACCTGGGAGCCGAAAAGTTTATTGATATCAAATGCCGTGCTGCCGGTTTGAAGCCTGCTGCCGTCGTTCTTGTTGCGACAGTACGCGCCTTAAAATACAATGGCGGCGTTAAAAAAACCGAGCTTATCCCGGAAGATCTTGAAGCGCTTGCGCGTGGTATTGTCAATCTTGGTGCCCATATTGATAATCTCAAAGGTATTTTTTCTGTTCCTCTTCTTGTATCCATCAATAAATTCGATACGGATACAGATGCGGAAATTGCTTATATCAAGACATACTGTGAGGATAGAGGCGTAAGCGTTGCTATTAACGAATGTTTCGCCAAGGGTGGTAAAGGTGCCTTTGAGCTGGCTGATGAGTTAGAAAAAGTCATGAAGCAAGATTACGAACTGAATTTTGCCTATGATCTTGAAGATACTCTCTCTGATAAAATCAATAAAGTAGCCAAGAAAATTTATGGTGCCGGGTCTGTAGAATTTACTCCCGAGGCCGAAGAAAAATTGCGCAAAGCAGAAGAAGATGGCTATGGAAAATTATCTATTTGCATTGCTAAAACACAATATTCCTTATCTCCCGATGCAAAATTATTGGGCAGACCACAAGGATTTGTATTTAAGGTGACTGATATTAATGTTAAAGGTGGTGCGGACTTTGTGGTTGTGCAATGCGGCTCCGTTATGTTAATGCCAGGTTTACCCCGAGTCCCCAATGCACTAAAAATGACCATTGATAATGAGGGTGTGATTGAAGGCTTGAGTTAAATAAAAATAGCATATATGCTCTATATGAATATTTTTTACATAAGGCATATCTCATTTCTAATTGAGATTAATTAAGAGTCGAGTAAGTTGGTTTTTTAAGTGATATGCAGACCGGGAGACAGGGTGACCGGCGTGGGAGCGCAGTAAGTCTTTTTTGCGAAAATATCATATTAGAGAGAGAACTGAACTCTATGGCTTGGGCAGGAAAGTTTTTTTAAAAACATATTATGTAAACTTTCTTGGGTCAACCTTGGGTCAAGGTTGACCCAAGGATTGTTCATAATTGAAAGCCAAATTATGCGTAAATCAAAATTTCTTCTGTGCCTTCACTGTTTAAGCTTTTTGTTAACCCTCACTCTTGAGATTTTCTTAAGGCGCCTGTTTTCCCACGGAGGGACGGAGTTTTTTGCTGTCTTTTTATCATTAAATTTGCTGACCGGAAAGATATTAACTCGAGACGCATCGGTTCAATGATTGTTGAGTTAATAAGTTTGAGCCAAAGTCGAAATAAAAGTTTGAGCCAAA
>CAZNFT010000023.1:9480-25129 GCA_964572745.1 uncultured bacterium | reverse complement strand
AAGTTTGAGCCAAAGTCGAAATAAAAGTTTGAGCCAAACTTTAACTTTAACTGTCTCCCAATCTACTTGAGATTTTTGTTAGGGAGAGTATGCTATGTGGAGTCAGGGAAGACGATAAACTAGAAAATATGAGCTTTAGCGCTTAATAAATGGTTTGGACTATCATGATGGAAGGGGGGATGCTAGATTCATTTACATCATATTTGTGCTTAAATGTTGGATACTAATCTGTTTCTAAAATTATTTTTGATAGCTGTGGGAGTTATTTTGATATTTAAGTCAAATACTTTCTATTTACGACCAAATTTCTTCAGTCGATTTTCTCTGTGAATTGCATTTTCTTTGCTGTGGTCTTTTTCGACTTTATAGCGAGAGAAGAATGCTTTATAAAATTCCGGGAAACGATCTTCGAGCAGAGCTTTTCTTGCCATGCGTGTAATTTTAACAAAGAAATGAATATTATGAATACTGTTTAAGCGCATACCAAGAATTTCATTTTGTCGATATAAATGGTGCATGTATGCGCGTGTATGATTTCTACAGGCATAACAATCGCAGTCGGGATCAAGGGGAGTAAAATCGTGACGATATTTCTGATTTCTGATATTGATTTTGCCATCCCAAGTATATACCGAGCCATTACGGGCATTTCGGGTGGGAAGCACACAATCCATCATATCGACTCCGCGGGCGATGGAATGAATAATGTCCTCGGGTTTACCCACGCCCATTAAATATCGGGGAGCATTCTTTGGAAGATGCTCGCAGACTTTATGAGTCAGATCATACATTATTTCTTTGGGCTCGCCGACAGCAAGTCCGCCAATGGCATAACCATCAAAACCTTCATCGCTCAGAAATTTTGCACTATCCAGTCGAAGATCCTCGTAAACCGATCCCTGAACAATGGCAAAAAGTGCCTGACTATGATCCCACATAGGGTCACGGGACCTCAGATAATCTTTAGACTTTTTTTCCCAGCGATGGGTTACAGCCAGAGAGTTTTTTGCATAATCGTAAGTACAGGGATAAGGCGTGCATTCATCAAAAACCATGACGATATCAGAACCCAATGTCCGCTGAATTTCCATGCTTACTTCAGGAGAAAACTGGTGTAGTGAACCATCAATATGTGAGCGAAATGTAATAGTATCGCCCTCAATTTTTCTTAAATGTGCTAAAGAAAAAACCTGAAAACCACCGGAATCGGTGAGAATAGGTTTTTTCCAGTTCATGAATTTATGTAACCCGCCGGCTTCTTCCATGACTTCCATGCCTGGGCGTAAATAAAGGTGGTAGGTGTTGCCCAAAATTATCTGAGCATCTGCAGCCAAAAGTTCATCATTAGATAAAGCCTTAACAGTAGCTTGTGTACCAACAGGCATAAATATAGGCGTCTCAATGACACCATGGTCTGTTTCTATGATCCCGGCTCTTGCTGCAAGTGGATTTGATTCTTTTTGTAGTGTGAATTTCATGTCGAAATATAGGGAAAGAAGTAAAAAGGCAAAAGGAAAATTAATTCTACAAAATCTAAAAGTATCGCGGCGAGCTAGAGGAATAAAGATCTAAATCCTAGGGAGCGATTTCCCGGCATTCTAAGCTCCGATGTTTTGGGGAGGAATCTCATTCCGGTCCACCTTCGCCGCCAACTTTGCCTCAGCCTACACCAGCAACTCCGCCTCAGCCTACGCCAAGGCTATGGCCGACCAGAAGGTTTCGTTGCTCTGGAAGGCTAGGGCGCGTCTTCGACTTGTGTTTTCTTGCAATATGCAAATAAATAAGATAAATTAGGAACATCGCGTATTGTAGCAGGTAAAATCATTATTATTGAGGATCTCTAAGTGAAAAAAAACATTTTATTAATACTCCTTGTCTCCATCAGTGTACTCTTTGCAGCAGGCGCAATTCACGATTTTCAATATGAACAAAACCGTATAGTGAATTTTAAGATTCATAGTGGTGATTTTCGCCATAATGTATGGTCCGACGCGGATAGCCTTTTTCATAAATATTCCAGTGAGCTGGCAAATAATACCATTAGAGAAAAAGATCATGCCTACGATGTCTATCAATTTCCTATTGCTATTTCAAATACCTTACCTCGCGTAAGTGTAAGTATTCTTGCTACAGAGGATTTTGAGCATCAGGTTAAGAATTTAAGCTTATACTCCATTTCGGAAGTAAGGCAATTCCGTGAAAAGGAGTTTATCTATTTAACGATCAATCCATTTCTTGCACATAATAAAGTTGCCACAGAGATAAGCGTAAAGATCGATATGGGAGAAGCGGTTTTTTCATCGCAGACTGATAAATTCGATCATTTATTTATTAATGCGGAGTATGCTTCGGGATTGAAATCACATCGCAAAACACCTTCTGTATTTAAAAAGAAGAGAATCGACTTTGATGGGTCTTGGTTGAATATAGAAATTGATGATGAAGGCATATTTTATATTAATAAAAGCGATCTTGTAGAAGCCGGTATCTCAAGTGATATGTCTGACGAGAATCTATATTTATATGCCGGTCCCGGATTTGGGACACATTTAAGAGATCAGTTTCCTGATTCGACAGATTTTCATTTAAAACAGGTTCCTTTGCTTTACATGCAGGGTAATGAAGATAGCGAAGACAAATGGGTGTTTTATGCAAGTCCCACGTCCACTTGGAGACGCATGAGCGAGGTGGGTGATATACGTTATCACGATTTTATTCGTAACCCTTATACACGCAAACAAAAGTTCAGATTGTTTATAGGTTCTTCCTCAGAAACGCCAAAACGTATGCAGCAAAGTACTCCGGATTTTTCGGGTAGTGAACAGACTCTTAACTATTTTTATCAACGTGCTCATTTCGAAGAAGAGTCCATCAATCCCGGAAAAGGCGGTGAATTGTGGTTGGGTGGAAAACTTAAATCTAATAATGTTTTCCCTTTTTATCTGAATAATTTATATACGGATTCTATTTTACCGGCATATATGCGCTTATCTGTAGCCATGATCTCTAAAGGTTGGAACGATTATGCTATTTATGTAAATGCATCTCAAATAGAGACTTTTAATGCATATACCGGTAGTGACTCGGAGGATAAAGAATCGGTTTCACAGATTCAGAGAAAAAGGCAGTATCGATTCAATAATACTGATCTTTCAGAAAACACAGATATTAGAATTGATTATACCGGTTCATTACCCACAACAGAAAGTTTTTTAGATTATATTGATCTGATCTATCCGGTAAAACCTATTGCCATTGATGGTATGCTTGATCTTTGGTTTAAAGAAAATCCCTTGGATCGCAAAATTACTGTCACAAACTTAAGTTCATCGATAAACTATGTATTTTCTATAGATGATCCCTTTAATACAAATTATTTTCCTGTGAATGGATCAAGTGCTGATATACTTATTCCTGCATCTACTCAGACTTCTGCCTATATTGTATTGAATGAGAATCATTTTAAAGCTCCCGGCAGGATCTCCATTTTACCTGATTTTGAACCAAGTCTGCAAGCGGATCATCGTTATCAAAGCGATTTTTTGATCATTACTTCAGAAGACTTTAAATTAGAGGCAGAAAGACTTGCTGCTTTTAAAGAAAGCAGAGCGATATCACCACTAAAAACTCAGGTTAAAACTTATTCAGAGATTATTGGCCAATTTAATGCGGGTAATAATGATCCTTATGCAATCTGGCATTATCTTGCAAATATGTTTATGATGGCACCGGATCCCAAGCCTCAGTATGTTCTATTATTAGGTGATGGTCATTTTGATTATCAAAATAAATTTTATTCTGCAAAAAATCATATTCCATTTTTATATGAGCCCGGATCATTATGGCCTTGTGATGATATTTTTGTTATGGTTAATTCCAGAGAAGATAAAACTAATGATATGGCCATAGGCAGGATTCCGGCAAATACTCCAAGTGAAGCAAAATATGTCGTCGATAAGATTATTCATTATGACAGTCGTGCGACAAAAGGTGAGTGGCAATTAAATTCCATGCTTGTGGCCGATGACCCCTCAGATCCACCTCAAGGTTGGCCATTTTTTAACCAGAAAGATTTTATCGATGATTCGGAAACCCTTGTTGACCATTATCTGCCCAAAACCATGCAGGTTAAAAAAGTCTATCTTACCGAATATCCCGAAAGATATATTTCCGAGATACAAACGACCGGAAGGGATGGAGCCCGTGAAGATATCATGGGGTCATTTTTGAATGGTGTGTCTTTTGTAAACTTTTATGGACATGGAGATCCTTCAGTATGGACACAGGAAAAAGTTTTTGTCAAGAATGATCTGGTTCGTCTGGAAGTAAATAAAAAATATCCTTTTATTATTGGTGCTACCTGTTCCTGGGGTCGCTCGGATAATCCTGATTATCAAAGTATGGCTGAAGAAATGGTTATCATGGAAGAAAATGGTGCTATTGCGACTTTAGCTACAGTAAGAGGTGTATTGCACGGTGGCGCAAGTTCTAATAATGTAAAATTTGTTCAGGATTTTACAGGACGATTATTTGATAGCGATCAAAATATCACACAAATTCAATTTATGGGTGACGCAGTTCTTTATAGTAAAAACTCTTCGTCCTCTACAATTAGCAGTGGCTCCAAAATGAGCAATAACCTTAAATTTATGTATTTTGGTGATCCGACCATTATTCCTGCTTTTCCACAGCATCAAAGTGTTTTAGATCATGTCAGCCGTGATACTCTGCGTGCTCTGGATATAGTGTCAGTCGAAGGAAGAGCTTTAACATTATCCGGCGAAAACCCTTTTCAAGAAGGCTTGAAAGGTAAAATTACAGTTTACGATAATGACTACAGCGTCACGCGTGAGTTTATTAAAGATCCTGAAGGCAATAGATCAGAGATATCATATTATCTGGAAGGCAATCGACTTTTTAATGGTGATATTGAATTCCAAGCTAATGAATTTAGTACCCAGGTTTTTATACCTAAAGATATTCAATATAAGGGCACCGCAGGTAAGATCAGGATTATGTATTGGAATGAAGATGGGACATTCGATGGTGCAGGAGTGATGGACCAGATCCATGTTGGAGGAATTAATCCTGATGCGGCTTTAGATATAGTCGGTCCAATTATTCAGGTATATGCCTCTGATACAGAGATCTTTAATGGCTCCATTATTCACGATACAAGCATGATAAAAATATTTTTTGAAGATGAAAGTGGCGTAAATATCACAGGCTCTTCCGGCCATGTTCTTGAAATGAACATTGATAATGGCCAGCAAAAAATTGATATTTCAGAGCTTTTTTCCTATACAGAGAATGGGTATTCAAGAGGAGTTGTTGAATTCCCTGCAAAGAACTATCTCGATGAAGGAGAGCATTTGATTGAGATATCTGCCTACGATAATTATAATAATTATTCTAAGGTTGAGATCATGGTCAATATAATTTCAGAGGATGGCGCAGTTTTGCAAAATCTTGTAAACTTTCCTAATCCTTTTAAAAGACAAACTGATATAACCTTTTCATCCCTTTTTACTGCCAGAGCGAGTTTAAGAGTCTATACTATATCAGGAAAAAAGGTTTTCACTCAAAACGATATAGCTGTAGAAGCCGGTTTTAATGCCCTTCCTTTTATTGCAGAAGATGAATATGGGCATAGGCTTGCGGCGGGTGTCTATTTTTATGTTCTGGAGATCGACGACGGACTGCAAATTATTAAACAACAGAGTAAAATGCTGATATTACCATGATAGAACAAGGTTATGAAAATTTGATTTTAGCCTCTGCTTCGCCCAGACGCAAAACACTGCTAAAGGAATTAGGATTAAAATTTGAGGTAATTCCTGCTGATATTGATGAAAGTTTTCAAGAAGACGAAACAGCACTGGACTATGTACGCAGATTGGCTTTTGAAAAAGCTAATTCTCTGGCACAAGAACACCCGGATAAGATCATTGTTTCTGCAGATACCATTGTTGTTCTACATAATGAAATTTTAGGCAAACCTATTGATAAAGAGGATGCCTTTAGGATATTAAAAACTTTATCCAATAATTATCATCAGGTGATCACGTCCTTTGCTATTCTCTCGATCAAAAAAAATATCAAGGTTTTAGAACATGAGATCACGGATGTCCATTTTAGAGAATTAAGTGATGAAGATATCTGGGAATATATTGATACTGGTTCTCCCATGGATAAAGCCGGTGCCTATGGCATTCAGGATATCAGCGCTTATCTGGTAGATAAGATTGATGGATGTTACCATAATGTTATGGGTTTTCCCGTTGCGCATTTTGCAAAGAAATGGATGGAAATCCCTAGCAAGCAAATTCATCCATGCTGAAACTTAAACCATAAAATATAAAAATGATATCGCTTTGACTATAATCCACAGATATCACGGATTTTAAACAGAGCCAAAAATCCGTTTATAATACAAATATCTTGAAATGACTATCCGGTAGCAAGGAGTTGAATGCTTATTATTTATGGTATAAAGAACTATGTCTATATGTATTTCAAACTATCTTTTATGTCAGTTAAGATATTTCGGTTTTACAACTAAAGCGCAGCGTATTTTTCATGGCGAGCCGGTTTTGAAATATGTAGAGACAATAAATCAACTTTACAAAGCAAACCGAGCATGAAAATAGTGATGAGCATACTAGCTGGTGCATTGTTTTATTTAATCAATAAGACAATAAATGTCCATGATCGCTTCTCTATTCTTCTGTTTTATTCGATTTAATTTTTAATAGATCAACAATAGGAATAACCAAGCCAAGAATTACAGCAATGCGTAAAGTTGAACCCCATGCGACTACAGCCAATCCATGAACAATCACATTGAATAGGAAGTTTACAAGTATTCCTGCAATAAATGCAATAGCTCCCACAACAATACAGTTTAATACAAAATTCCAAAACTTCATATCATACCTCCAATATTTAATGGTCTTACATTATTAAATCTTACTCAGGAAAAAGAATCATAGGATTTTAAGTGGTAAATCTAAAATAGTATTTCGGAACAGTAAATAGAAAAATTATATCAATACGAGCAAAGCACTATTAATAATGGTATTTCGCTTTTCACTTTGCTCTAAGCTATGAATTATCTATTGAAAAACAAAGAAAATAATTTTAGACTGATTTTCAAAGATGATTTTGAGTGCTAAGAATCGATTAAGCCAAGAAAATCATAAGGAGAGCTCTTTTTTCTTGCAGAAAATATTTATGCGAATTTTATTGCAAAGCTAATCCTGCTGACACCTTATCTTGTTTTATATTTTATTGCTTGTATGTCATGATAACTTTGGAAAAACGTCTTTAATAAGAAAAGCTCCGGTCTCGGAGCTTTTCTATTATCTGTTTGAGAGGTTTGTTATTTTTCTTCGTCGACGACTTCGTAATCGGCATCTTCGACATCTTCTGCTTTTTCTCCACCGACATTAGCATCGGCGCCGCCCATATCGGGTCCGCCGGCTTGCTGCTGTGCCTCTTGAGCCTGAGCATAAACCTTTTCGGAGATCTTCATCATTGCCTGATTAACGGCTTCGATTTTTTCGGTGATCTCATCTAGTTTATCAGATGTTTTGACTTTTTCGAGTTCATCCAAAGCATCTTCGACAGGTTTTTTGTCGGCGTCATCCAATTTATCACCAAATTCATCTAAAGATTTACGAGTAGAGAAGAGGATCTGTTCTGCCTGATTGTGTGTTTCAACTTTCTTGCGGAATTTTTCATCTTCTTCTGCGTGCTTTTCAGCTTCTTCAGACATTTTTGCAATTTCTTCATCAGTTAAGCCACTTGAAGATTCAATGCGGATATTTTGTTCTTTGTTAGTAGCCTTATCTTTAGCTGTAACATTCATAATACCATTGGCATCGATATCAAAGCTGACCTCGATCTGAGGGATACCGCGCGGAGCTGAAGGAATTCCATCTAGATGGAAACGACCTAAGGTCTTGTTATAAGTTGCCTGAGAACGTTCACCCTGCAGAACATGGATCTCAACACTTGGCTGATTATCTGCAGCGGTCGAGAAGATCTCAGATTTCTTGACAGGGATGGTTGTATTCTTTTCAATGAGCTTGGTAAAAACACCACCGAGTGTTTCGATACCGAGTGAAAGAGGAATAACATCTAATAGAAGAACATCTTTTACATCGCCTTGAAGCACACCACCTTGAATAGCAGCACCAATAGAGACAACTTCATCAGGGTTTACAGTTTTGTTAGGTTCTTTGCCAAAGATGTCTTTAACGATCTTTTGGACTGAAGGGATACGAGTTGATCCACCGACTAAAATGACTTCATCAATGTCAGAAGCTTTTAAACCGGAATCTTTGATCGCATCCAGACATGGTTTACGAACGCGAGAAACCAGGTCAGCTGTTAACTGATCGAATTTAGCGCGTGATAGAGATAGGTTTAAATGTTTAGGACCTGTTGAATCTGCTGTAAGATAGGGCAGGTTGATCTCGGTCTGCATTGATGTAGAGAGTTCCATTTTAGCTTTTTCAGCAGCTTCTCTTAAGCGCTGTACAGCCATAGGGTCACCTGAGATATCCATGCCTTCTTGTTTTTTGAATTCTGACAGCAAGTATTCCATGATTTTTTGATCGAAGTCATCTCCACCAAGGTGAGTATCACCATTTGTAGATAGAACTTCAAAAACACCATCAGCGATTTCCAGAACAGAGATGTCGAAAGTACCTCCACCAAGATCGAATACGGCTACTTTTTCATCTTTGCCTTTATCCAGGCCATAAGAAAGAGCAGCGGCTGTTGGCTCATTGATTATTCTTTTAACTTCAAGACCCGCGATCTTACTGGCATCTTTAGTTGCCTGACGCTGAGAGTCATTAAAATAAGCAGGAACTGTAACAACAGCTTCTGTGACTTTTTCACCGAGATAATCTTCAGCGATCTGTTTCATTTTCTGAAGGATCATAGCTGAAATTTCTGGTGGTGAATATGTTTTTTTGTCAATTTTTATGCGAACATCGTTGTTCTTGCCTTTTTCAACAGTATAGGGAACTTCACTGATCTCATTCCCGGCTTCATTGAACATACGTCCCATAAAACGTTTAATACTAAAAACAGTTTTTTGAGGGTTTGTAACAGCCTGACGTTTTGCAGGTTCACCTACAAGGCGTTCGCCGTCTTTTTTAAAAGCAACGACAGAGGGTGTTGTTCTATTACCTTCTGCGCTAACTAAAACCTTTGGCTCGTTTCCTTCCATAATGGAAACGCAAGAGTTAGTTGTTCCTAAGTCAATTCCAATAATTTTACCCATTGTGATTCTCCTTTTATCATTACCGTCTGACAGGTAGGTCAGACGCTGTGTTCTATTTTTCTATTTCAAACCGGATCTTCCGGTAACATATATGATGCAAAAGTCATGCCAATAAAAAACAACTGACAAAATGGCAGAGTGTGTGACATTGAGAGTTTGTATCTGTCTTTTATCAATGTTTATCTAAGCCAAAATAGGGAAAAGCTGGATTTTTAGGCAAAATTATTATTTATGCTCTAGCAGTAAATCTCTTGTAAGACATAAATTAATGGAATGACTTATTAGGTTAGTAGATAAAAGCTGTAGTATGATTTAATTCTGTTTTTATCTATTCAGCAATATATCCAAAGCTTTTTCTATGACGGTATCAAATCCTTGCTGCATATCTGTAGAATCCAGTACTGCATAATAGTCGGGTGGAATCCCGTTTTCGTAATTGATGCCATCCGGTGTAAGCGTTCTTGTAATAGAAAAACGATAGGTCCAGCCATTGGGCAATTGTCCGCCATTGGGCATACCTAAACCGCCGCCAGTGGTATCACCGACAAGAAATAGGTTATCAAGTTCCAAGGTTGATAAGGCGAACATAGATGTTGCCGAATAGGAGCCTCTATCGATTAAAACCGCGATGGGTTTTTGATAATGCAAGTTAGAATCTGCGGCTTGGATATAATTATTTTCGGGCTCAGTGAATTCTTCGTGTCCGGGTCCTGATTTAATGCAAGTTGTATAGATGGGACCATCATAAAATGAAAAGTAGGAGAGAAGCTCGAAAATATTCATCATGTATCCGCCACCATTTTGTCGCAAATCCAGGATCATGCCCTGCGAATCTTTGTATCTGTTAAAAATATATTCCATATCTGCAGATGAGAAGAGATCAGAAAAAGATGCGTAACGCAGGTAAGCGATTTGATCATTGGCAATAAAATCGTGCGAGAAAGGACCGGTAATATAATAGTCATCACCCAGATAATTATCTTTCAGGAATCGCCAGTTAATATTCTGGGGACCCAAACCGCTAATATTAAATCTGGACACATTGAAATCGGAAAAAAGATTAACATGTCCATCTTTAAGCGTATTAAGCATTCTTGCAAGATGATAAAACAGAGTATCATCGCTCATATCGTCATGTATAATAGAAGCATAGATTTGGTGAATATTATCCCAATCGACATTTTTTACATCGAAATAGGCATATTGCCGGTCAACCATATTCCATAAATACTCAAAAGTAGCCGTGGGAGTTTCAGCGGGATCTGCTGAAAAGACTGCCAGTTCACAAGAAGTGAAAAATACTCCCATTGAGATTGTGAGAATAAATAATTGTAATTTTTTCATATTAATTCAGCTTAAAATAGAGTGAGAATGCAAGATCGTGAGAGCCATGTTCAAAAAGATAAATATCTCTTTTACCCGTGCTTCCCATACGCCAGATATACGATAACTCCATTAAGTTTCCATTTTTTAAGTGTTTTTTGATACCTAACTGAGTTTTAAGATCAAAACCACCCAAGAAATAGTGCCGATTGAAAAAATCGAGATCGCTGTCACTCACATAGGCGTATTTCGGGCGACCATTAAAAATCAGCACCGGTATATCAATTCTACAGAAAGGGGAATAACTTTGTTCTTTAATATTGAACTTTATCCCTGCGAGATGAAAAGTCTGAGCCTGGATAGTTATCTTATGTTGGATCTCAGCTCTCAGGGCTAATTTGATCAAAAAATCTAAATTAAAGGCCGCATTCTGGTAGGAAGGATTGATCAGAAAATTCATGGAAGTATAAAGCTCGGCTCCGGCATTTAACTGTGTGTTATCGCTTAAATTGACAGGCAGAGAATGCGTGTAAGAAAAATCCATAGCAGTTGAAAGATAATTTAAGATATGTTCTTGAACTAATCCCGAGATTGACGATACTGATCCCAAGATCTCAAAATTATGAGTGGAAGAATGATGGATGTAGCCGCTATTTGCTCCTCCCGAAAGTCCATGATATCTCAGAGGAGAAGTTCCGCTATCTTTTACATGACCATAACCCATAGCTGTATTCATATAGAGGAACTTATCGGGATTTTGACCTGCTAAGATAAGCAAAGGCAGGATCATGGATAAAAGGATTAATATGGGTTTATTTTTCATGATAGAAATTATATCTTAGAAGCTAGATTTCCAATAGAATTAAACAAGGAGATAAAGATTTGATAATAGAGTTCTTTGCATAAGCTCCATCTCAGCATTTGAGCATAAAATATTTTTTTATTCTTTAAACATCTCGTTAAAAAGTCCTTATAAGCAGCGATATTTGCATTAAAAAGAGAGGTTTTCTCTCGAAAATTCCAAAGTGCTAGCTTATGTATAGGATTATAATAGTTTAATATGATTATTTGTGCTGATGATAAAGATGTAGTATATTGATGAGAATCAAAAAACGCTAATAACAAATCTGGATATAAAAATGTCGAACAATGCAAAATCATATTCTTCAGATAGCCTACTTGATCAAAATGATAATCTTAAATTAGGAAGGTTATTCTTAAATTTACCTGGATTTGTATATCGTTGCCTTTTTGATGAAAAATGGACGATGGAGTTTATGAGCAATGGCTGTGTAGATGTAACAGGATATGAACCTCTAGAAATAATCAGTAATTATAAAATTCCCTTTGTAAATATTATTCATAAAAGTGATCGTAAAATGGTTTTAAGAGCCATTAAAGACGCTTTGAAAAGAGATTCTCAGTTTGATATTGAATACCGTATTATAAATAAAAGCGGTGAGGAGATCTGGGTTTGGGAAAGGGGCATTTGCTATAGTAAGGATCGAGATGGACATTATTTGATCGAGGGTTATATTACCGACATCACCGAGAAAAAAATGAACGAGATCAAACTAAAAGAAAGTCGAAAACTATATAAAGATCTTGTTGAATTTTCTCCGGACGGAATTATTATTTTTGACGGCCGAGGAAATATTCATGCGGTAAATAAAAGATTTTGCGATTTATCCGGATACACAGAAAAAGATTTTATTGGAAAGAATGTCTTGAAAATCCCTACGCAAATTCGTGGTAACATAAATGCTTATAAAAAACTGATAGATAGCATTTTAAAGGGAAATAACAGCAAAAATATATATTTTAATTATAAAGATAAAAATGCTAATATTCGTCTGGCACATGGTCGAGGGGAAGTGATTAAGGTCAAAGAAAGAAAAATGATCATGGGAGTTGTTAGTGATATTAGTGATCGGGATGATGAGCACCATAGTCTGATCAATAACAAAATAAAGGCAGAAGCACTGTTAAACGCAACACCGGATATTATGTTTGTATTAGATGCGAATGGTACAATTTTAGATATCAAATCAGATGAATCTGATCTTCTCTATCAGAGCAAAGATATTATAAACAAAGATATATACTCAATTTTACCTCAGGATGTTTCAGAGTTGACACGTAATAATATATCTGAAACTTTAAGAACGGGAAAGATGACTCAGTATCAATATAGCTTGGATATTCCCTTTAAGGGATTAAGACATTATGAAGCCAGAGTGGTTGAAAGTGGAAATGAGCAAGTCGTGGCTATTATTCGTGATATAAGCGAAAGAAAAGAAATGGAGTTAGATCTGATAAAGGCCAAGGAAAGAGCTGAAGAAGGAAACCGCCTTAAATCCGCATTTCTTGCAAATATGAATCATGAAATTCGAACACCCATGAATGCAATCATTGGTTTTGCAGACCTTTTACAAGAAGATCAGGAAAAAGAGCAACAGAGAAAATATTTGAATCTAATTAAAACCAGTTCGAACTATTTATTGAGATTAATTGAGGATGTGCTTTTTTATTCCAAATTGCAAAGTGTGAAAATCCCAGTGAAAAAAACATCAATTGATTTAAATAAAATATTAGAAGATCTATATGAGACATATATAAATTCTGAAAAAGTGAAGAGTGTAAATTTTGAATTAAAGATTGATGATGCCTGTAAGGATCTGATGTTTTCAAGTGATCGTGAAAAGATCTGGGGGATTATGACCACATTTATTAACAATGCACTCAAATATACACAAGGTGGTTTTGTGAGGATAGGTGCTATGATGAAAGGGGAAAACATTCGTTTTTATGTTCAAGATAGCGGATGCGGTATTCCTGAAGAAGAGAAAGGCAAGATCTTTGAAAGATTTTATCGCTCTGAGCTTGTTTTGGATAATAATATCGGTGGCACCGGATTGGGTTTATCAATAGCAAAAGAATTAGCAAAACTTCTTGAAACAACAATTCATTGTGATTCCGAGGTTGATAAGGGAAGTTGCTTTTATTTTGATCTACATTATTCTAAAAGTACACAAGAGCGATCAAAAGGGAAGGAACAAGTTCCCAGTCAATTAAAACTCCATGATCTAAAAGTTCTTTTAGCCGAGGATGATGAAGTGAGTGTGATCTATATGAAGGAAATATTAAAGGATATGGTTTTTAGCCTTGATCATGCCTCAAATGGTAAAATTGCGGTGGAGATGTGCAAGCAAAAACACTATGATTGCATTCTTATGGATATGAAAATGCCTGTAATGGGTGGACTGGAAGCGACTAAGATCATAAAAGCATTGTATCCGGACCTTCCAATTATTGCTCAAACAGCATTTACACAATCGGAAGAAAAAGAATTAATATTTAAAGCCGGGGCAGACGCGTATCTTTCAAAACCCATCACGATCGACGATTTAAAAATTGCGATTTTTAAGTTTTGTATATCTAAGTAAAGCTTTTGTATAAATCACTTAAGTACTTGGCTTAAGCAGGTTTTACTTTTTTAAATAGCTTGGTAAGAAGTCTTTATAAACAGCGATATTCGTAGCAGAAAGAGAAATTTTCTCTCACATATCAGATAGTGCCAGCTTATGCAAAGGTTTCTATTATTTTATTGCCGCATTTTTTCCAGCAACATGGCCGGAAGACCAGGCGATCTGGAGATTATATCCACCCGTTGCAGCATCTAAATTCAATATTTCGCCCGCAAAATAGAGTCCGGGGATGAGCTTGCTTTCCATGGTGGAAGGATTAATCTGTTTTAATTCAACGCCACCGGAGGTAATGATGGCATCATTCCAACCGGTATTTCCGGTAATTTTAAAGCGCATTTCTCTTAAACCATTTTGGATGCGATTTCTTTCCTTGGCATTGACTTGATTACAATATTTATCAGGATCGCACTGTACATATTCACAAAAAGGAAATATCATTGTTAAAGGTAAAAGATTTTTGAGCATGCTTTTAAGTTTAGATCTGCCATTAAAATCTAATTCTCGTATCAATCGTGCCTGTAGTTTTTGCTCATCGAGTGCAGGTTTAAGGTTTATGCTTATTTCGACAAATTTATTGTCACGCAGAGCGATCACTGCATCACGACTCAGATCAAGAATTATTGGACCGGAAAGACCATAATGCGTAAAAAGCATTTCACCAAACTTGCTCCGGACTTTTTTATTGTCTGCCCAAAGGGTTGCTTCCACATTTTTCAATGATAAGCCCTGCATATTCTCAGCCATAGAACCTTCTGTTTCTAAGGGAACCAAGGCAGGAAGTGTTACGCTTACTCTATGTCCAATTTTTAAAGCCATCCTGTAACCATCGCCAGTGCTTCCGGTAGCAGGGTAAGAGCGTCCGCCTGTAGCAAGAATGACTTTATGAGATGTAAAGCTCGCTCCGGTATCTAATGTAATACCTTTAAGCTCGCTATTTTCGACAATGATATCTTTAACCCGACGATCATATTTTATATCAACACCTTTATTTTCATTCCATTTTGTAAGAGCCGTGACAAGATCCATAGATTTTTCGGACTCCGGGAATACCCGTCGGCCACGTTCTTCTTTAGTCGGTACATTTAAATGATGAAAAAAACTTAAGGTTTCGGATACAAAGAATCGCGAGAACATAGGTCGGCAGAATTTTGGATTAGGAAAGATCTGTTTCATGAAATGTTGAATTTCCGAATTATTGGTAATATTACAACGTCCTTTGCCGGTGATTAGAAGTTTTCGTCCTGCACGTTTCATAGAATCGAGTAACAGGACCTTAGCGCCTTCTTCTGCGGCCGTGCCCGCCGCCATAAGTCCGGCAGCTCCTGCCCCGATTACGATAATGTCGTATTGTATTTTATTCATCATGAAAGATAGAGAATAAATGTTAAAGGGCAAAAGTATAATGCGTGGAGTTATTGATTATTTTTGGAGATTGAAAGCTATTGGCTCAATAGAAATGTAAATCTATTGACCCAATAGAAAGTAAAATCTATTGACCCAATAGAAAGTAAAATCTATTGACCCAATAGAAAGTAAAATC
>CAZNFT010000023.1:0-9380 GCA_964572745.1 uncultured bacterium | reverse complement strand
TATTGACCCAATAGATGTTAAACAAAAGATTCTAAAAATTAAGAAATCTTACGAATAGTCTTGTTATCTCTTAAAAAAGTAAGTAGTTTGATTCCGATAATTAAATGATTTAAACAATTTTCTAAGTGTGTGTGAGAGTTATGGCTAAGGATGCGAAAAGACTATTAAGAGATGCTACCTGGGATTTGCTAAGCAATCAAGGTATTAAAGCATGCAAGGTACAAGATATTTGCTCAAAAGCTGGCCTCAGTAAAATGACTTTTTATTATTACTTTAATAATAAGTATGATGTCATTGATCAGGTGCTTAAGGCTTTTTTTGAGGATGCTTTAGAAAGATCTGAATCTATCATATTATCAAATGATCCCTTTCATGATAAGATCATGCAAATCCTTCACTGGAAGGCTGATCTGATCAAAGAATTAAGTCCTCAATTTTTACAGGAATTATATAGTAGTGAGGGAAAATTTGTTGACTATATGAAAGATTCCATGCTGAAAACTCAAAAACTGATGTTTGATTTTTTCAACGAGGGTATACTTACCGGCGAGATCAACAAAAGCCTGGATCTTGAAGTCATTATGTTTTGGATAAATGCGGTTTTTAATTTAATGATAGAAGGTGAATTTGATCATCTTTTTGATGATCCCAGGGAAATGAATCGACAGATCAGAGATTTAATTTTATATGGGATACTGGGAAATAATAATGAAGAAGTTCATTAGCATTGTACTGTGTTTAAATTTTATTCTTCTTTCTGCAAATGGACTGGCTTTTAAGGGAACTGCCAGGTCTAATATTTCTTATTCTAATAATTTTTCAACGACTGCTCAATTTATCCCGCAATTAAGTGCCGATCTTGTGGCCGATACTTCCAGATATATTTGTGATTTTGAGCTTTCGGCAAATACTTTTCTTAGCTACAATGGCAAGAATGAGTTCAATGGAGATTTTTTACCATACAGAGCTTGGGCCCGTTTTGCAGGAGATCAATTTGAATTTAGAGTGGGTCTGCAAAAGATCACTTTCGGTAAAGCTCAATTATTGAGAAGCTTATCCTGGTTTGATAGCATTGATCCGCGGGATCCTCTGGGATTGACCCAAGGTGTTTTTGCAGAACGCTTTAGATATTATATCCCCAATTCCAATGCGAATATCTGGCTTTGGGCTATTCAGGAAAAATTTATTTCCAGATCCTTTCACTTACCTTTCGTGAGTGGGAATAATGGTTTAATTAGACAATATGGTGGACGATTTGAGCTGCCTGTTTTTCAAGGAGAGATGGGTTTAAGCTATAATTATAAAGCAGTCAGATCGGATTTCGCAATTACTCATGAATCTCTTTCTGTTGATGATCTGCATATTAATAAACATCAGATTGCCTTTGATGGTAAATGGGATAATATTATTGGGGCGTGGCTTGAGCTTGCTTACACTCAAGAAGGCGCAGATTTTACTTTTTTGTCTGATAAAACATATGCATCAATAAAAATTGCTCAATTGACTTTGGGTATGGACTATACATTCGGAATTGGCAATGGGCTGTTGCTTACAGCCGAGTATCTGGCTGGTATGATTAAGAGCGATTCAGACTTTGGAGCAGGGGCAAGCTCCATACCGATACATAGCAATATAGCTGCGCTTATGTTGGCATATTCCTTGGGAATTTTTGATTCCATTGGTTTTATGAATTTTTTGGATCTGGATAAAGGTGATTATTATGCCTATATATTTTGGCAAAAACAATTTGATCATTTGACCTTTCGTTTATCGGGGGCATTAACAGCTTTTGATGCCGATGCAAATCTATTCTTGGGAGAAGATTCAGGTGTATCTCTTGGAAATATGATAGAGTTAATAGCAATATATGATTTTAAAGCCGATTTATTTCGCTAAGAAGAGTGGGCTTTTTAATATTCTGAGCTTGTTTTAAATTTTATATTGAAAACAGAGATGAATTATTTAGCATTAGTGAATTATTGAAAATGGCATTTAACATCCTATTTAAACAAGGAGTCTAAATATGAGTAAAACTATTATTAAAATCGAAGGTCTGGTAAAACGCTTTCCTATGGGGAATCGGGAATTCACAGCACTCGATGGTATAAACCTTAAGTTCGGGCAGGGAGAGTTTACCGGCTTAATTGGTCCATCGGGATCCGGTAAAACTACAATTTTGAACATTGTGGGATCTCTGGATAATCCAAGTGAAGGTCTGGTGAAAGTTTTGGGTAATGACATTGCAAAATTAACATCTAAAACCGCGGCGAAATTGAGGAATAAACACATTGGTTTTATTTTTCAAACCTATAATTTATTGCCTGTTTATACGGTTTATGAAAATGTCGAATTGCCTTTATTGCTTTTGGGTTACGATAAGGATACTCGTGAGAAAATGATCATGGATGCTTTGGAATGGGTGGATCTGTTAGATAAAAAAGATCTGCGACCTGCTACGCTTTCCGGTGGTGAATCTCAACGTGTTGCTGTTGCAAGAGCTATGGTGAAACGACCGGAGATCGTTCTTGCTGATGAACCTACGGCAAATCTTGACTCGGAAAATTCTTTTAATATCCTTGAAATGATGCTTAGTCTTAATAAGGAATTAAAAACGACCTTTATTTTTGCAACTCATGACGAAAAAGTCATGAAATATCTCAGACGCAAGATCCATCTAATAGATGGTAAGGTTGCCAAGGATGAAAGCTTCAAATAAAGGGTTTCTATGTTATTGTTAAAATTAGCTTTCAGGAATTTAGTGGGAGCGGGCAAAAGAGCCTGGTTAAATATTATTGTCCTTTCTTTAGTTTATGTCATGATAATTTTTATGGTCGGTATGATGAAGGGTGTTTTTGGTAATATGGAGCATGAAACCCGCGTAAAAGAATTTGCTAATGGTCAATTCTGGTCCGAGAAATATGATCCTCAGGATATCATTAATATTCGGGAATATCATCAGTCATACGAAGATATAAAAATGCACATGCGACCCGATCTAGCATGTCCTATTTTAATTACTCCCGGCACAATTTATTCAGATGGACGTTCGACACCGGCTTTACTGAAGGGAATTATTCCTGAGCAATCAGTGATGGAATTGGAAACGATACATCTTCTCAGTGATAGTGACTTCATTCCTGCTATGATAGGAAAGAAAATGGCAAAGACGGCAAATCTTGCCTTGGGCGATATTCTTACTTTGCAAGTTCGCGATAGCGATGGTGTTTTTGATGCTGTGGATGCTGAGATCGTATATGTTATGCAACACGAGATACAAAGTGTTGATGCCGGCCAGATCTGGATAGCTCTTGATAGGCTGCAATCCCTATTAAATCTTGATTATGAGGCAACAATAATTACAGTAAGCAAAGAATTTGACCAGGAAATGGAGGGATGGGAATTCAAAGATCTTGATTTTTTATTAGCTGACATTAAGTTGCTATCATTTCAAAAACAGATCGGCGCTTCCGTGATGTATATCATAATGCTTTCACTGGCAGCTTTAGCTATTTTTGATACACAAATGTTAGCCATCTTTCGCCGTAGAAAAGAGATCGGTACCTTAATAGCATTGGGAATGAGACAGGGATATGTGAAATTACTATTTACCATTGAGGGCTTTTATTATGCCATTTTTGGCATTCTCCTGGGCTTGATCTATGGGATCCCTCTTTTGTATTTTACGAGCACAAAGGGAATAAATTATGGTGAGTTTGCTGAAGATATGGGAATGAATTTGTCCAGTATTATTTACCCTGAATTCTCATTTAAATTAATTTTAAATTCAACAATAGTGGTTGCCCTGATCATTATGGCGGTTTCTTATCTTCCGGCAAGAAAAATTTCTAAATTAAATCCCACTCAGGTATTGAAAGGAGAATAATTATTTTTAGATTAGCAATAAAAAATATACTACATGCAGGTTTAAGAACTTGGCTAAATATTTCGGCACTTACGCTAGTTATTATCGTAATTTTATTTATACAATCTATGTATTCGGGTATGTTTAATCAAATTGAACATAATATGGTAAAATATGAAGTTGCCGGTGGTCAATATTACCTAGAGGGCTATGATCCGGATAATCCGCTTAAGATCGACGATTTTCATGGCAATATTGATATTTTCAGATCAGCTATTAATAAGAAAAAAGCATGTCCCATTCTCTATAGAAGTGGTTTTCTCTATAGTGAAAATGGGATGAGACCCATATTGATAAAAGGAATAGATAGGGAACAAACACTTCTAAATGTTCCGAGTAATATCTTAAAAAATGACAGAGATGTTTTATCTGCTTACATAGGCAAGATAGCTGCAGAGCAGGCACATTTATCTCAGGGTGATCAGGTGCTTCTCAGATTTCGTGATAATGATGGCGCAAATAATGCCATTGAACTATCCATCGACTCTATTGTACATTTTCCCATTCAAAGTATTGATCTAGGGCAAATATGGGTGGATCTGGAATCTTTCCAGGAACTTTCTGCTTTGCAGGATCAGGCAAGCATTATTGTGGTAGATGAAGAATTAAATATATCTACAGATAGTTGGGAATATCAGGGCTTGGATGTCATGTTTGCAGATCTTCTTACATGGCGAGCTCAAGAATTGGCTGGTGCTTATGTGATGATAGCTGTTTTTCTTGGCCTGGTTATTCTGACCATCTTTGATACGCAAATATTATCCATCTTTAAGCGTAAAAAAGAAATTGGGACTTTAGTGGCTATGGGTATGCGAGAGAAAGCTGTTGTAGGGTTATTTGCTTTAGAAGGAATAATGATCGGACTTGTTTCAATAGTAGCAGGATCAGCTTTGGGAGTTCCTATTGTTCTTTATTTTCAGAAACATGGTATTAATCTTGGAGACATGGAAGGTTTTGGCGTGAATATTATGAATATCCTTTATTTGGATTTTTCCATGAATAGTTTGTGGCAAGTTGGCATTGCTGTCTTAGTTATCGTGACCCTTGTAAGTTTTCTTGCAGCAAAACGCATTGCAAAAATGAATATAGCTCAAATATTAAAAGGGAAATGATTTCCCTGTGAAAAATAGATATACGACTAAAAGGAGTATATAATGTTTAAATTTTTACTTAAAGGCCTTTTCCGTGATCCCTCGCGCAGCCGTTTCCCGGTAATTATTGTAGCTGTTGGGATATTTTTGTTTGTTTTTTTACAGGCCTTCATGATGGGTGCTATCCAAGATATGATCAATATCACAGCAAAAATGGAAAGCGGACATTTTAAGATAATGACCCGTGCTTATGAGGAATTATCATCTGTGATCCCAAATGATCTGGCCATGATGAATGTTGATGAAATGCTGGAGGAGCTCAGAGAAGAATATCCTGATCTCATCTGGACACCAAGAATTCGTTTTGGCGGTTTAATTGATATTCCCGATGAAAATGGTGAAACAAGAGTTCAGGCACCTGTCACAGGATTGGGCCTTGATCTTTTGTCCCCGGGAAGCATAGAATTGGATAATTTTAATTTTTCCGATCCATCAGTTTTGAAAGGTAGAATGCCAAAGGAAAGCAATGAGATATTACTTTCGGCTCAGTTCGCCGAGCAGGCAGGAGTCCAGATAGGGGATCAGGCAACACTTGTGGGCTCTACAATGTACGGCTCCATGACTATTCACAATTTTAAAGTATGCGGTTTAGTCGAATTTGGAATTTCTGCCATGGATAAAGGGGCTTTAATTGTTGATATCGAAGGCGCCAGACAGGCACTGGATATGGAGAATTGCGCCGGTGAAATTCTTGGCTTTTATGAAGACATGAATTATAGCGATAGAAATGAAGAAACAGAACAGATGAGAGATGCTTTTAACGAAAAATATTCAGATGTAAATGATGAGTTTTCGCCCATTATCCTAAACTTTATGGATCAGAATGGTATGCGTTCCCTGATGCAAACCATGGATGTTGCCATTTACGGTATGTTGTTTTTATTTATGTTGGTCATGTTCATTGTTTTGTGGAATTCCGGTTTGCTAAATGGTATTCGAAGGTATTCCGAAGTCGGCCTACGCCTTGCTATTGGCGAGGAAAAGAATCATCTGATCCGGACAATGTTACTTGAATCCCTTGTTATTGGTTTTGTCGGCTCGCTAATTGGAACACTTTTTGGATTAGCGATATCTTGGTATTTCCAAGTATATGGCATAGATGTGAGTTATGCATTAGATAGCTCCTCAATTATGTTCGCCAATGTGTTTCGTGCAAAGATCACAGGACAAACACTTTATATTGGTTTTATTCCCGGATTGCTGGCAACATTTCTGGGGACTTTAATGGCAAGTCGCGGCATCAGAAAGCGCCAGACAGCACAATTATTTAAAGAATTGGAAGTGTAATATGAATTTCAAAAGAATCACTATTTTAATTTTATCCATGATCTTTATAGCCTTTGCAGATTTCCCTCAGGGCGATGTTTTGATCAAGAAAATGGATGAAGTCATGACTTCAAATACTCAGAAAATGACCTCTAAAATGATCATTAATACAAATAGGAATTCACGGACAATTATTACTCGTTCCTATACTCAGGGCCAAGATAGTACTTTTACAGAATATCTTGCGCCCCCACGTGAAGAAGGTATTAAAATGCTTAAGCTGGGAGATCATCTCTGGACATATGATCCTGATGCAGATCGCACCATCAGTATTTCAGGGCATATGTTGCGTCAATCTGTCAACGGATCGGACCTTTCATACGAAGATATGATGTCAGATGAAAAGGTCAATGAAGATTATACAGCCACTGTTATTGCCCAAGAAGTTATTTTTGAGCGCGAATGTTGGGTTCTTGAGCTGAACGCAATAACAAGCAATATTGCCTATCCAAAACGTAAATTATGGATAGATAAAGAACGTTATCTGCCCCTTCGGGCAGAATACTTTGCCAAAAGCGGAAAATTACTTAAACGCATGGAAATTCGTGACCTGATGTTTATAGATGGGCGCTGGTATCCCAAAGAAATGCATTATAAAGATGTATTAAATAAGAAAAGTCTTGGGACTTCAATTATTATAGAAAAAATTGAATTTGATATTATTATTCCAAATTATATGTTTACCAAGGCGGCTTTAAAGAGATAAACTGAAAATATGATTTAAAAACAGGGTACACCCAATGCCTTTCCCCCATTTAATTTATGGATCCTTTTTGTAAAAATAATTGTAATATTAGTTTATAGTGCTTAGCTTATATCGGTATGAAAAATACTTAAGAATTTTTTAAAGAGGTTGATAAATGCATACCCGTATAAAAATAACCTTAATAATACTTCTTGTTTTTGCGGCTTTTTTGTCTGCAAATGATAGTGAAAAAACTTCATCGGACAAGAAAGATAAGCCCAAGAAAAAATCTGCTCTTAACCAGCAAATTGTTTACTATGGCCAAGAAAATCGAAAAAGAAGTCTTTTACAACAAATTGATTGCTATGTTCAGCCACAGGTTGGTTTGGGTTATAACATGACGGCAAATGAAAAGTCTATTATCATGCTTGGTGCCTATGCTGCTTTTGAGCTCTGGAATTTCAGACTTGGTTTTTCGGGCAATCTTGGTTCTTCTTTTTCATATTATGGTGTTCAAGTCGAAAAACTCATCCCCATTTATAAAGAAAATTACATCACCCTCCGCTTTGGCAATTTTGGCAAGAAATCCTCTAATGCCGGTATTTTTTATGAGGCAAGAATTGAAAATATCTCTGCACTCTTGGGGGTTGAATTTGCCACACATGATATTACAGAATTTGATACTTATAATTACGCTTTTAGTATTGGTATGGGCATTATTCTTGATGATATGAATTATTAGAGCGTGAGCTGTGAAATCTAAGGTCCAAAAATAAAGATGAACTATAAAAAATAAACTTATTAAAGCTTACCGTGTTGGTCCCAGCCCTGACGAAGACTGATTCGGGCTTTTTTTTGGTTAAAAATTATCGTTGCTTACTGCTAACCTATGGCTTTAGGTTTTCGCCGATGAGTTCATCGTTAAATCATTTAGCAAATTAGAAAATGATTTTTCTGCCTGAAAATATGTCAAATACTATATTAATGGCGATGCTTGTGCTTTGATCAAGGTCAGGACGGATATTGAAAAAGCAATACTATTCGATTCTAATATGGGCATCCCGGTCGCTCCTGTACAAAAAGAGCTAGGCGAATACTGGGTCTATGTGGCTGAAGGCGAGCGCGCTTTAAAATGCATGGCAGAGCTTTTTGCGCTATGTCCCCCACAAATATGTGTAGAGACGCAGCATTGCTACATCTTTACCAAAAGACACTTCATATTCTTTGTGTCTTTGACCTTTTTATTTGCGTAAGCAACACCGCTAGCATTATCAATCCCGCTCCAAATATTTGTCTGCTTGTCATGCTTTCGTTTAGGATCAGCCAGCCACCAATTGCGCCAAATAATGATTCTGTAGAAAGAATAAGTGAAGCATAAGCGGGATTTGCATTTTTGAGCGCAACAACATGCAGAGTGTAAGCAATTCCTACTGAGCCGATTCCTCCATACAGTATTGCAGGTAGTGCAGAAACAAAAGGGATGGGGAGAGTGGAGGATTTTGAGACGAGGAGATGAGGAGAATGGGAGAAGGGGGAGTCTTCTATAATAAGAGCGACGATAAGGGATAAAATTGCGCAGAGTAAAAATTGCAGAATGGATAAGCGTATGGCTCCGACTTTTGAGGAATAATGAGAAATAAATAGAAAATGTATTGCCCAAAAGATAGCAGATACTATCAGAATAATATCTCCTTTGGCAATAGTGAAGTCTTGGGTGATGGACATAAAATATAATCCAAACAAAGCTATAGCTATTGCGACCCAAATTATCCGCCGGGTTTTATGTCCGAGTAATAAACCAAACACCGGGACTAGGATCATGTATAAAGCAGTAATAAAACTCGCCTTGCCTGCTGTGGTCGTCACCAAACCGACCTGCTGAGCACTGACACCCAAAAAGAGAAAGAAGCCCACTATCAAGCCGGAAAAAACGACTGTTTTTTTCTCAACCCTATCCTCAACCCTATCCTCAACCTCAACCTTATTCTTTATCTTTGGCTCATACTTCCGCGTTAAAAAATAAACGGGCAAGAGACAGATCACTCCAATAAAAAAACGAATGGCCGAATAATAAAAAGGTCCGATATAATTCATGCCATCTCGCTGGGCTACAAAGGCCAGTCCCCAAAGAATAGCCGCTACAATGAGCATGATGTCTGTTTGCAGTTCTTTTTTGTTCATGCGCTGAAATTAACTTGAGACAGGATAATATTCAAGACATTTCGATCTTTGACGGGATGACTTTAAGACAGGATAACGGGATAACTTGGATTGCTTTAAGACAGGATAACGGGAT
>CAZNFT010000022.1:0-32136 GCA_964572745.1 uncultured bacterium | reverse complement strand
AAAATCTATATTATGTAAACTTTCTTGGGTCAAGGTTGACCCAACCTTGACCCAACATTTGTTCAAAAATTGAACACTAACTCAAGCACTAACTTCCATTTTAAGCCATCAATCAACCACAATCCCAATAGATCCTTCCAGTCTTCTCAGCCAGTCTCCTAGAGATTCCTTTGGAGCGAGCGGATAGGACCGGCAAAGCGCTGGCGATCGGGATAAAAGATTAAATTCTTAAGCGAGAAATGAAAGCTAATGCTCTCTACTGATCAGCGTTTAATACAAACCATGAAGTTTTTCAAGCGCTTCTTCCATTCGGCCTTGGCCGTGAAGGATGCGATCCACCATTTCACGGAAAGCCCCGGAACCACCTTTTGCTTCGCAAGTATGGTGACAAAGAGCTTTGACCTCGGGAATGGCATTGGCAGGCGCAAAAGCAACACCACAGATCTCCAATAAAGGTGTATCTATATAATCATCGCCAATGTAAGCAATTTCTTCATCTTCCAGGTTAAAACGGTCTTTTAATTTATTGTATGCATCTATTTTAATATAACTATCCTGAAAGATCATGTCGTCAGGAATTTTTAGTGCGCGGGTTCTCGAAAGAGTGGCTGTAGAAAAGCGACCGGAAATTACAGCAACGGGGATATCCAACAAACGAAGCAAAACAAAGGCCAAACCATCAGAAGAATGGAAGCGTTTCATTTCAATATTATCACCAATATAAAAGGATCCATCTGTGAGAACTCCATCAACATCTGTGACAATAAGCTTGATCTTTTTCAATCGGGTTTCTAGTTCTTTCATTATTTTAGACCTTTTACCCTAAGGATTGCAGCAATAAATTCACGGAAAAGCGGATGGGCTTTTACCACACGGGATTTAAGCTCGGGATGAAATTGCACTGCAACAAACCATGGATGATCGGGCAATTCAATGCATTCCACCAGATCATAAGTTTCATTTATACCTGGCATATGCATGCCTGCTTCTTCGAGCTGATCACGATAAATATTATTTAGTTCAAAGCGGTGACGATGCCTTTCGGAAATCTTTTCACATCCATAGGCTTCTGCAACTTTGCTGGCTGGTTTTAAATCACAATCAAAAGCCCCAAGTCGCATACTATCGCTAAGTCCCATCTTCCTTTTGTGTTCTTCCATCACATCTACGACAGGATGAGAAGTCTTAGTATCAAATTCTGTAGAATTAGCGTCTTTAAGACCTAAAATATTTCTAGCGAATTCTATCACGGCTACTTGTAAACCCAAACTAATACCTAAAAAGGGTAGTTTGTTTTCACGGGCATATTTTACTGCCAATATTTTACCTTCTACACCCTTCAGTCCAAATTCACCGGGAATAAGAAGACCGTCAAGAGAATCCAACAACTCTCCGGTCTTTGAAGTTTTAAGATCCTCGGCTTCTATCCAGGTAAAATTTACTTTTGTAAGATTCTCAGCACCTGCATGAATAAAAGATTCTGTAATACTTTTATAAGAATCCTTCATTTCAGCGTACTTGCCAATAATACCAACATTTACCTCATGTCGGGGATTCTTGATATGCAAGACCATAGAACGAAGTGCATTCAAAATGGGAGTCGTTTGATTTTCTAAATCGAGATGTTTGGCTATTGTTTGATAAAGTCCCTGTTTTTTAAATAACAGCGGTACTTCATAAATGGTTTCCGCATCCGGCATATCAATAACTGAAGCTGCTTTTACATTGCAAAATAAAGCTATTTTATTTCTGGCTTCATTATCCAGGCATACTTTACCCGAACGACAAATAATCATATCTGGCGTTAAACCAATTTCACGAAGTTTCATGACCGAATGCTGGGTAGGCTTAGTTTTAATTTCTTCAGAAGATTCTACATAGGGCAAAAGTGTTACATGGATATTCATGTATTCATGGCGATCTAAATTATTTTCAAACTGACGAATTGCTTCTAAAAAAGGTAAGGATTCAATATCACCGACCGTACCGCCAACTTCAGTTATGATAACATCGTAGTGTTCATCTTCAAGAACATTAGTAAAGCGACGTATAATTTCATTCGTGATATGAGGAATGATTTGAACAGTTCTACCACGATATTCACCGCGTCGCTCAGCTTCGAGTACCGCAGAGTAAATCTGGCCAGCTGTCGCATTGTTCTTTCGTGACATGGAGACATCCAGATAACGCTCGTAATGGCCAAGATCAAGATCGGTTTCTGCGCCGTCATCAGTGACATACACTTCACCATGCTGAGTAGGACACATAGCGCCGGGATCAATGTTCAGGTAGGGATCGAATTTCTGTATAGTTACTTTATAGCCGGCTTCCTTCAGGAGATATCCCAAAGAAGCTGATGTAATACCCTTACCGAGACCGGAGATCACACCGCCTGTTACAAAAATAAAGCGGGTGGCTCTTAGGCCTGTTCTTTCAATTGCCATTGGAAACTCCTAAGTTTTTACTACACGAGGTACTTTAAAGTGCTCTCCATCGTGATCCGGAGCATTTGCCATTACCTCTTCCCTGCTAAGTGAGGGTAAATGTTTATCTTCTCTCATGACATTGATCATATCAAGAACATGAGACATAGGCTCAATATTTTCAACATCAAGCTCGTTTAATTGGTCTATATAAGCTAAAATATCACTTAATTGCTTAGAATAAAGTTCAATTTCTTCTTCATTTAGTGTTAATCTTGCTAAACCGGCAATGTATTGCACTTCTTCTCGTGAAATAGCCATAGCTATCCTTAAATTTTTAAATGGTTTTTAATAATTCGACCAGGAGATCCCAGACTTTTTTAATTGATGGAATATATAAACGCTCATCCGGCGAATGAGGATTTTCGATAGTCGGGCCTAATGAGATCATATCCATACCTTCATGTTTCCCACCGATTACACCACATTCTAAACCACCATGAATAACATTCACTTTGGCAGCACTGCCAAAAAGCTTAGAATATACTGCCTTGCTTTTAGCAAGAAGCTCGGAGTCCCAATTGGGTTGCCATGAAGAATATCCATTTCCACTTTCAAATTCTGCTCCAGCCAGATCTGCCAATGCTTCGATCTTTTGTGTAAGCATATTTCTGGCTGACATTACCTGCGAACGCTGTGAAGATAAAAATTCCATTTTATCCATTTCGGTACGGATAACGGCAAAATTATTTGAAGTTTCTGCAAGAAGTGGACCACCCTGATAAACAGAAGGATCAAGTTCTTCAGGACCATTGGGAAAAACCAACATAAATCGCATGATCTGCAAACCTATGGCATAATCAATAGCTCTTCTTGTCGTGATAGTTTCTACTAATTTTCCTGTAAGACCTTCTTCAAAACCCTTGTACTCATTCTGGAAAATTGCCACCATTTCAGTAACTATCTCATCAGCTTTTTTCTTTTCTTTTGCAGGAATGGCAATAACAGCTTCGGAATCACGAGGAATAGCATTATGAGCTGTTCCACCGTGAATTGAAACAAGTCTCATTCTGACTTCTTCTTCCAAAGCCCAAAGTGTACGAGCCAATAATTTATTGGCATTGGCACGGTGTCTGACAATGTCACCACCGCTATGACCACCAAAGCCACCGCCAATAGTCAATTTAAATGTATCAAAGCGAACTTCATCATATTCCAGAGGGAAGTATATTTTTGTATCAACACCACCACAACAACCAATGGTAAATGCACCTTCTTCCTCAGAATCAATATTAATAAGAATCTTTCCTTTTAAAGAATTTGGCTTTAAGGCCAAAGCACCGGTTAAGCCTGTTTCTTCATCGACAGTAAATAATAATTCTAATTCGGGATGCGGTATATCAGAATCGGCTATTGCCAGAGCATAAGCCAAGGCAATTCCGTTATCAGCGCCTAAGGTTGTTTTATTGGCATATAACCAATCACCTTTATATACCAGCTCAATGGGATCGTTCTTAAAATCATGAACTGATTCAGGGGTCTTTTCACATACCATATCCATATGTCCCTGAAGAGTTACAATAGGTCTGTCTTCATAGCCTGCCGTAGCAGGAATAGACATAAAAACATTCAATACATCGTCGCGCCAAACTTTAATGTCTCGTTCTTTTGCCCAATCCACAAGCCATTGCGAAATAGCTTCTTCGTGTTTTGACTGGCGGGGGATTTGAGAAATTTCCTCAAAAACATTTAAAATATTTTTTGTGACTGCGTCCATTTTAGCACCTGTTATTTTTAATGTCCAAAGATATAAGATACAAAGGAATATTACAATTGATAAAAAGATTTTATTCCGCGCAATACAATAATTTGATTATTGTAGCCAAAGACATATATTTTAACGAGCTATAACCCCTGATAATTTTCACAATAATAGGGAGCATTTCTTTAGAATGGCTTTGTATTAGAAGACCTTACTTAATCGTTTAATTTAATTGTAACAATATAAAACCCTTTCATAAACTCCGCGTTAAGCATTTGCGGTTAAAACTTCTCTATTCATCTTTAAATATCTTATCAATAAGCAGATTATTTGCTTTCTTTTGCCCCTTCCAAATATTAAGTTCAAGTACATTTTTTAGAACAAAAAGAAAGGAAAAATTATGCGCATGATCATTATGGAAAATTACGACAAAATAAGCAAATTCACTGCCGAATACATTGCAAAACGCATTAAGGATGCAAAGCCAACTGCAGAAAAACCCTTTGTTATTGGTTTACCTACCGGCTCTTCTCCCATGGGCGTTTATAAAAATCTTATAAACATGCATAAAGCAGGCGAACTCTCTTTTAAACATGTCGTCAGTTTTAACATGGATGAATATATCGGTCTGCCTGATGGGCATCCTCAATCTTACCGTCATTTTATGCAAGAAAATTTCTTCAAACATGTCGATATACTTGAAAAGAACATCAATATTCCCAATGGAAATGTAAAAGATCTTGAAAAAGAATGTTACGATTACGAAATGAAGATCCAAAAATACGGCGGAATTGATCTGTTTTTAGGTGGCGTGGGGCCGGATGGTCATATTGCTTTTAACGAACCTGCTTCATCACTTTCATCAAGAACACGCATCAAATCTTTGACTTACGATACAATTCTTGCGAATTCAAGATTCTTTGATAACGATGTTAATAAAGTTCCCAAGAATGCACTGACCGTTGGCGTTGCCACTGTGATGGATGCTCGTGAAGTTATTCTTCTGGTCAATGGCTATAAAAAAGCCCGTGCGCTCAGAATGGTCGTTGAAGAAGGTATTAACCACATGTGGACAGTTTCAGCTTTACAACTCCATCCAAAAGGTATGATCGTGTGTGATGATGAAGCCACCATGGAATTAAAAGTCGGCACAGTAAAATATTTTAAAGATATCGAAGCCGAAGCTATTGCGTCAGTGTAAGACCTCACACAAAAGCGCAAAGAAAAAGTTTGAAGCTAAGAGTTTAGCGAATATCATGTACAAGGACTGATTTCAGGTCTGAATTTGAAAATAAATAGTCGAGGGCGAAGCATTGCTTCGCCCTTTGTGTATGGAGATTCTTTTCGGTATATCGGGAGGATATATATCTCCCCGGCATTATAAATTTTTGTCGCCTTTAAAAATCCTTAAACCTAGTTTAATATTCTCGGCAAGCTTCACATCTTATGTTTTGCATTTTTATTCACCATTTAACACTATTCGCATCAGCCCACAGATTACTGCCTAGCACTCGTGGTTCACAATTTTATTTTTTATTATTATTTCCATTAACTTTAGCTTAGCTTTGGTGTCCAATATGCGATGGAAAGAAAAGGAAAAAAATGAAAAAAATATTGACTCTCTTACTGGCAGTCTTAACACTTAGCTCACTAGGCGCTGCCACCCTATCTGGAACAATTAAAGATATCAAAACGAATAAGGCACTTGAATTTGCCAATGTTGCTGTTTTTGACAAAGAAAGTGAAACAGTTAAAACTGGGACCATGTCGGGTATTGACGGAACTTTCCGTATATTTAATGTCCCTGCCGGCAACTATTATATTATCGTTTCATATATGGGATATGAACAAGCAAAACATGATAACATTAGTTTAAATGGGAAAAATCTTAATGTTGGCACTATTATGCTAACACCTACATCCCTTAAAATGGACAATGTACTTGTTGAAGCTGAAAAACCCGCAATAAGTTACAAAATTGATAAACGCGTCATTGACGCTGCTCAATTCCTATCTGCCCGTGGAGGCACAGCTATTGAGATCCTTGAAAATGTCCCCTCTGTCGATGTGGACATCGAAGGAAATGTATCTCTGCGCGGAAGTGCGAATTTTACAGTAATGATAGATGGTCGCCCCTCAGTTCTTGAACCACAGGATGCGCTCGAAAGCGTGCCGGCTGCTTCAGTTGAAAATATCGAGATCATGACTAACGCTTCTGCTAAGTTTGAGGCCGAAGGCGGTGCCGGTATTATCAATATTGTTACAAGAAGAGATAAACGCATTGGTATTACAGGACTAGCCTCTGTAAACGCAGGTACCAATAATCTTGGAGCTAATGTTCTTCTTAATTACACCAATAAAAAAATAACAGCTTATATTTCTGCCGATTATAGCAAACGAAATTATTCAGGTGAATCCTATATCGATCGTTACCTCTATCGTCCTGATACTACAGTTCGTTTTGAGTCTGACGGTTTGAGAGATTCGCAAAGAGGTGGTTGGGGTCTTAGAGGTGGTTTAGACTATTTTATAAACAAAGATAATGTTCTGGGTGTTTCCTTTAACTACGGACCCCGTGGGATGAATAGCCATTCCATCACAAATTATACTGTAACTCATGGTGATCCTCTAAGCGAGCTTATCTATAACACTTACGATTACACGTCTTATAAAAATTCAAGCCGTGGTGGAAGTCGCTTTAGCGTATTAACAGATTATTCCCGTACTTTTAAAGACAAAACCATTAAGGAAGTCGATACAAAAGCTAAAGGCGCAGGTCAGGGACACGGCGGCGGTCCGGGTGGTGGTCCCGGAGCTATGTCCTCTACAACTGGCAAGAAATCTTCCGGTCACAAATTAAAAATTGAAGGATCTTATTCTAACTGGGATATGGATGAAGAAGATAAAACCTATCTTGTTGATGAATTCGGTGATACAACAGAAGGTCAGTTTATGAGTGAAACAGGACCCTCCAATAGTATTCGTGGAAAAATTGAATATACCCTGCCACTGGCTCTGAGCTCAACATTTGAAACCGGTGCAAATGCCAGATTCAATTGGAAAAAGGATATTAACGAAGTTCATTATTATGATCCTTCAAGCGATACATGGGTTTTCCAGGATCAATATTCTTACAATTCCTCATATAAAAACAATGTGTTTTCAGGATATGCTTTATATTCTGCGGAATTCGGTCTTTTGGGAATTCAACCGGGCTTAAGAACTGAATACACTTACAGAGAAATTACCAGTGATATGAGTGATTCTACTTATGTCATCGACCGACTGCATGTTTTCCCCACTTTACACATGTCTTATCAGCTTCCGGAATATGTACAATTGATGGCTTCATATACCAGACGCATATCTCGTCCTCGCGGTTGGCAATTAGAACCTTTTTATACCTGGCAAGATGCTTATAATATCCGCGTTGGTAATCCGGGATTAAAATCAGAAATGATAGATTCCTATGAGTTAAGCGTTCAGAAAAGCTTTGGTAAAAGTTTTATTTCTCTTGACGCTTTTTATAAACACAGTTCAAACAAAATAGAACGAGTTGAAAGTGTTTATGATGGAAATATAGTTTTGAACACCTATGAAAATGTTGGCGAAGACCAGTCTTTGGGTATTGAAGCCATGAGCAATCTCAATCTTTTCTCATGGTGGATGATGAATATTTCCGGTCGTCTATATAGATATCAAGTAGAAGGTGAACTTTACGGTGAAGAATTTTCCGAACAAAGTACAAATTATTCTGCAAGACTCAGAAACACCTTTGTATTACCATTTGGAACACGTATTCAGTTTGGCCTGAGATATCGTTCAAAAACAGCTACCGCTCAGGGAAGTTCCTCAGGTGGATTAATGAGCGATCTTGGTATTCGCCAGGATTTCTTTGATAATCAACTATCTGCAACCCTGCAGGTCCGTGACATCTTTGGAACAGGCTATCGCCAATATAAGTCAGAAACTCCTTCAAGTTACACTTACTCGGAATTTTATCGCGATTCACCTATGATATCTTTAGACTTGTCATTAAAGATCAACAATTATAAGCAAAAGAATGGCAAGAATGGTGATTCTTTTGATGGTGATGAATTTGATAATGGAAGCAGTGAAATAGAATTTTAAATTAAATATATATCAAGAAAACGGGGCTTAATGTCCCGTTTTTTTATTCCTAAAATAACACATAACAGTATTGACGCTAAACATCGCGTCGGGATATAATAGTGTTTGGTATTGAGATCTCAAGTTAGTTTTACCTGTGCAAGCCCTTCTTTTTTCTTATCCTGACCCGGAATTGTCAAGATGCTATCAAAGATAACATATCTGGAACCTCCTCGTGTATCATGATATCCCGATGACCTCCACGCCGCTCTCGCAGAGCATCGTAGAATAAGCTTTTAATCTTTTTAACGTCTTAAGTTAAACTTTAAGCTGCGAAAACATATCAACTATCAATTATCAACCACCAACATATCAATTTATCGACTAAAAACAAAAAAGCCCCGGATTTTAACCAGGGCTTCTCTTAAGATTATATTATTTACTAAAATAATTCTACATCGGAAATATGTTTTACGCCCAACTCACCAATATGATTAATTACATCCTGCGCGCGCATGAGGGTTTTATAACGATAGGAGCTAAAATTATCATCTTCGGGATCCAGACTCATAATATTTACATCTCCGGCTTCGTGGATAAATTTGGAGTCACCAATATATAATCCAACATGAGTAATTCTTTCTGAACCATCTTCACGGAAGCGACCAAAGAAAAGCAAATCACCGGATTTGATCTTATCGATCTCTTGATTACCAAGAGCAACAGTTTTACCGACTAAAGCTTGCTGAGAAGCATCGCGCGGTAAGTAAATGCCATGCAAGAACATAATGGTGCGGACATAGCCCGAGCAATCCATCATTTTGGTCGATGTACCTCCCCAAAGATAAGGTCGGCCCATATAAGTATGTGCTAATTCTATCACGCTTTCGGCTGAAACTTCAACACTGTTTTTCCATTCAGTAAAATTTTGGCATTCGCTTGCCTTAACATATCCACGTCTGCCCCCTGGATATTCAACTTTTACATAATCACCTTCATAAGCCAGTGCTTTTAATAGTGATTTTGCGGTAATATCACTAACTTTTGCAGAAGTGGAAGATGCTTGTTGATAAACATATCCGGCATCTTCGAGATAAATAATCTTTTCGGATTTATGCCAATCATTAAATTCTGCGGGAGTCATAGGAGTGTAGGCGCCTTTTTCTATCCAACCCAAATAATTATCAGGTGTCTGCACATATCGATCCGAGCCTTTATCTTGGATCTTATATATTCTTATCGCTGTACCAAGAACAGCTTGAGTTGCCATCTCTGTCTGAGCTGCCGGTTTTACCCGAATATTTGCAACCGGTCTATCAATAACACCGTAAATCTTTCCTTCCAGTTCCTGATCGGGCAATACTCTGACTTTATTAGCCACAGTATATCCTTCATTTTCCAAAGCGGAAACCAATTCTGTTAATCCTTTATTATTATCTATCTCACCTTTAAGTGTGACAACTTTTCCCTTTTGTTCATGTTCAATATCGTAAATATTAACTCGTCTGTCAGGACAGTATTCCGCCTTGCTTTCTTTCAAGAATGATGATACGGGTCGCACAGGTACATCAGAGCATGAGACTATTATAGCTAAAGTCATTAAGATGAGAATGATTTTTTTCATGATTATCCTTTATTTTATTAGGATAATATAATGAATGACTTCAGCTTTTGGAATAAAAATTAAAAACTGATCTCTGAAAAATAAGCTTATATCTATTACAAGAACCCTATCTTGTGTATATGCCCTTATAAATAACAATCCTGGCATCCTAAAGCAAAATTTTCTCTCGCAGGTTAGCTAGTGCTAACTTATGTAAAAAGATCTACTACTATTTTTTGGATCATTGTTTTGGCATTCTACAGAAAAGGATCTGCTTCTAAAGCTTTCTTTGGAATTGCTTTTATAAAATATTTTCTATTTTTGCTAGTTTCCTCATTTCCCATGCCTGAAAATTCACTAAAGATAATTTGCTTTTTCTCTTCCTTTGTGTATATTTGCGCAGGAAAAACATATAGGAAAGGATATCGTGAGATACAAAAATGGATTATTTAGCCTTTTTCTATTTTTGGCTTTATCAGATATTCTTCTCATTGGGTCTTGCCCGAGCAAAGGTTTTCTTGAAATCGAGTGCTAATTGACGATTAATATGACTATAGGAGTTTTAGTTTTATCTTGCTTTGTGATAAACTAAAACATATCTTTTCGAAAATTTGAAAAAGAGGTGCAATTTGAGTTCTTTTAACAAACTATTATGCCCAAAGTGTGGTGAACCCCTGGACGAAAAACTTTTAAGTAAACGTTTATTCTGTCCAAGCTGTAGAACAAATTTAAAAAATGATATTTATATTGACTTTTTAGAGTATATTGTAGAACAAGGAATTGTTGACAATGTTGATTTCTTCGACACATCACTTTATGGAAATGATTTCCTGAAATATGAAGTCAATGAGATGGACGATGAACATGATATCGCCGATGTCGAAAACGATAATCCTCAGGATTTTCTTGATGGAAATATGATCACCATTGAAGATGAATTTATTGCTGATATCGAGCCCGCTAATGGTGCTCAGGATGATTTTACAGTATTTGAAGTAGATGAAAGTGAAGATGAAGATGAAGACTGAAAAAAAAGATCAAAAACGCATTGAGATCAACATCAATCAAAAAACTGCTCAAGGCAAATATGCCAACTTGCAGATCGTAACACATAGTCCCAGCGAATTTATTCTCGATTTTGCACAAATTCTGCCCGGATTGCCTAAAGCAGAAGTTGTATCCCGTTTAATACTTTCTCCTCAACATGCCAAAGCTCTGATGAAAACCTTAGCTGCCAATGTTGCCCGTTACGAACAAAATTTTGGGGAAATCACCGAGCCTCAACATCCCGGACAACCGCACTTACAGTTTCAAGACGTCAAAGATGAAGTAATCAATTAATTCATCATAAAAAGACATATAGATAATATAAAGGCACATTAATTTGTGCCTTTTTTTATTTGAATGAAATTTTCCCTGCTAATTCTCGATTCTAAACAGCTCAAATCCCCTCATTCTGAAAAAACTCTTCAGGAGACTTGTTCAAAATCCCCATATGAATCTCCACAACAATATATTTGAAAACCAGATATCTATAGCATTAATAAAAGATACCACCAATTACAATATTTCTTAAAAAAAGAGCAAATCTCCTGTTCGCTCTTTACACAATTTACCACAACTTAGCATTATTCATTGTTTAAAAAATGTAGTTAAATCTCAAGCTACCCGACTGATTATACACCCTATCCATAGTACTCTGATTAATCTGTTCAAGTCTGTAATTAAATGTAAAATAGTTAGATAATTGCAAAGAGATCAAGCCACCCAGTCGCAGGGAGTGATAAAATTCTTCACGACTGCTAATATCGCTGTATCTAAAATCCCGACGATAAGAGAATACAGGGCCAAACATAATATGGTTTCTTTTTTTGTGATAACCCGGCAAGATCTCGACTTTAATTGTGTACTTGCTATCGGTAATTTCTTGTATGAATTCATCCCAATCAAGAAGCCCATTATCTTCAACCCGCAAAAACATATAGGCTCTAACAAAGTAGTTCGCGGAAAAATAATATTTTATGTTTTGCTGTAATTTCAAACCGCGAAAAACCATCGACCTCACATGGATAAATGCCGAATCTTCGTGATCATAGACAAAATAATTTGCATACAACTCCTGTTTAGAAGTCCAGCTTAACTTAGCGGGAATTAGCGTTTTAATTTCCGACCTTATAGAAAACACACGGTTCCAATGGTTTTGTGCAGAGCGCTGATGAAAAAGATAAACATAGTGATGCAAAAACATATTACTACTTAGCGACATAGTAGTATGCTCATTAATACGATGTATCCATGTAGGCGAAAACGAGTAACTTAATTCGTCGCGGTCGTCATAATTATTTGTATCGGGTGTATCGTAATACAATAATGAACCCAAGTAATTAAAACGAAGGCTATCATTGTCAGAAAGCTTCCAGACCATTTGGGCAAGAATCTTATTCTTGTTAAAAAGATAATCCGATGGCAAAGAAATATTATTATTTGTTGCAATACTTCTGCTTTGTTTATAATCATTTATCCAAGCAAAAGTGCCACGAAATTGTCCAAGTTTTGCTTTTAATCTCAAATCATTTTGCAATCCCAAGAATTGGCGTGTTCGTGTCTCTTTTTGATCATAATAAGAAAAGCTTAAGCCATCGTTAGAAGAATTAAAATTAACTTTATAATCAAGGGCAAAATTCCTAGCTAGGGGATAATAAAGATGATTATTCAAATAAGTTGTAATATTCAATCGCTCTTCAGTATCGGCATCGCGAGACACATAATATTCGCGATTATAGGCCTTAAGCCCAGCTGAAAAAGTATTTTTTACCGGAGAATCTTTCTTAAGATTAAATGAAATGCGATTATCAAAGGTGTAGTTTTTCCTATTTCCCATTTGAGAATAATCCCAATCCAGATCAGGGTAAACCAGCAAAGCTGCTTGAGGTCTGTTTAAAGATAAACCGACATAAGTCCCCATATCTTTTATACCTAAACGCGTTTCGCCGGCATAACCACTTTGCAGCGTTAGTTTATAGTCTTTGTTATTCCGGATATTTGATTTTAAGCCAAGACGACTTTGATCGTAATCGTAGGCGTGAGATGTTTGACCATCACGAAAAACAAAGATCTGCCCGGAAAGTCCCAAGTCAAAATTTGGTTTTAACTTATAGAGGGCATCCAAATAAAAATCACTTTGTGTTTTAAGCTTAGAGCCTTCATGATAGATGGATGATGCATTAGCAATTTTATTATAAACGTGGAATTTGCCAAAATCCTGAGAGAAAATATTATTAGCGCCGAATTGATAATAATGATTTAATTGAATAGCATAAACTGATGTTGTATCGGCAGCATAAGCCGAAAAGTTCAGCACTAAAAAAACGAAAAGGATCCCATATATTTTAGAATAGGAATGCATAGATAATAATATCAATTATTTTGTTATTGGGCAAAGGATAATAACAAACAGTTTGGCTCAAACTTTATTTCTGAGTTTGGCTCAAACTTTATTTCTGAGTTTGGCTCAAACTATTTTCCAGAGATTGAGTCAAACTAATTAAGTAGCCTCTTAGCCTAAGTGATCTTTCTTCAAATATCAGTTGAAAGCCGTCTTTTAAACCCCAAGCTCTGACTTCCTAATTATTCTGAATTCTCGCTTCCGGTTTCTCGCTCCTGCTAGTGTTTTGTCTCTTTCTACGCTTAAACTGAGGATTTTCCACTTTCTACTTTTTACTTTTTACTTTTTTACTTCCAAAGGCATATCAGCTGTTTCCCTGTCTATTAATTTAAATGTCCATTCCCAGCAACTTAAAACCCTTCTCATCCATATAGCCATAAGTCCTGTGATGTATCCAATCACCTAAGATAGCTATCTCTTTGTTTCCTTTGCTTTCTTTTAAGGGTAAATGGACATGACCCGCTAGTGCTATATCAAAGCCCTGCTTTGTTTTTTCCCATAAATAATTTTTCATGCTCAAAATATCTTCTTCGCTGGCTGCTAAAATACCATCATGTTTGCGATTATAACGAGAGACTTTTTCACCTAAATAATAGGTAAATCTTATGGGTAGTAATTTCAAAAGACCTATAGCCCAAAAAGAGCGCATAACCTTTCTTGCCAAAGGATATATTTTACCCTGATAACTTATACTGTCTCCATGATGTAGGAAAAATCTTTTATTATCAAATGAAAAACTGAGGGCTTGAGGATAAAATTTAAAACCTATCTTGTCTTTTATAAATCCATTGACCCAATAATCGTGATTCCCGGCAATATAGTGAATCTCATTTCCTTCATCAACTAGTCTGGAAAGTAAATCGATAACAGCTTCGAGATTGGGTGGAATATATTTGCCTTTGCTAAACCAAAAATCAAAGAAATCACCCAAAATAAAAAGAGTACCCTTGCTTGTTCTGACTTCTTCAAGTAAAGCAAGAATGGCTCCAAGGCGCTCATTCTGCTCCTTATCAGAAACAGTTGAAAGGTGTGCATCGGAAATAAAATAAAAAGGGTAAGATAATCGTTGAGATCTAATATCAGATATTTTACAGGACTCTTTTTTCATCTCTATTTTGCACGATCACTTTTAAGCGTCAGCTCTTTAAATGTCTCAGTGAGTTCTTCACTGGGATCAAATTCATCCAGTTGCCAAGCCCAATTACCGACTCTGGTGCCCGGTAAATTCATTCTGGCCGATCCGTCAAGTCCCAAAATATCCTGCAAAGGTGTTACTGCCCATGCGGCATTAGAGCGCAAGGACATATCTATCAGCGCCCATGCAACAGTATCGGCATCACATTGACAGTAGTTCGATAAAAGGTGTTTTTCGTGATCAGTAGCTTTTTCAAACCATCCTTTTGCAGTATTGTTATCATGCGTTCCGGTATAAACAACAAATTTATCATTTGGGTCAAAATTATTAGGCAAGAATGGGTTTTCGTCACCACTATTGAAAGCGAATTGCAAAATTTTCATTCCCGGATATTTGAATTCATGCCTCAAAGCTGTGACATCCGGAGTAATTATTCCCAGATCTTCTGCAATGATATTCAATCCGTCTATCCTGTTATGTAAAATACGAAAAATATCTGCACGCGGACCGTCCACCCAACGGCCCTGCTCGGCAGTTTCTGCACCGTATTCGACTTCATAAGCGGCACAAAAACCGCGAAAGTGATCAACACGAATAATATCAGCATGAACAGTGCCCACTAACATACGCTGGTACCACCACTCATAATTGTTTTCTTTCATCTTAGCCCAATTGTAGTGAGGTTGCGCCCAAAGTTGTCCTGTAGTTGTAAAGGCATCCGGCGGTACACCGGTCCAAACAAGCGGATATCCCTTTTCATCTAACTTAAACAGATCACGATGCGCCCAAACATCTGAAGAATCCCCGGAAATAAAAATCGGGATATCGCCAATAATACGTATTCCCTTATCATTGGCGTAAGTCTTCAATTCAGACCACTGAGAATAAAGAATGAACTGCTCAAATTTAAACTGAAGAACTTCATCAACATGCTCTTGTTGCCATTTTTCTAAAGAATCTACATATCTATCGCGCAAAGCAAGGGGAAAATCATACCAGGTATTCTTGAAAAAATCGTGAAGGGTCATAAATAATGCTGCATCTTCTAACCAATAAGCATGATTCTTGCAAAAATCATCAAAATCCTTTTTATCTTTTTTATTCTTCCAGTTATTAAAAGCCAAGTAAAGTGATTCTTTTTTCACATCTCTGGCGCTTTTCATAAGATATTGCCAATCTTCATGACGAAGGTATTCCTGCTCATAAAGTTTTTCGGGAGAAACAAAGCCGGAAAATATAGCATTCGCAGATAAAGAGGTATAAGGGGAACCTGTTTCATCCGGATAAACTAAGGGCAATATTTGCCATAAAGATTGTTTGGTTTTGTCCAACCAATCAACAAATTTATAAGCTTCGGGTCCAAAATCGCCTCTTCCCCATTTATTAGGAAAAGAAGAAACATGCATTAATACACCTGACAGACGTTCTGACATACATTCCTCTTAGATCAAGTTTTTCATATCGATTTTTAATTTATAAAGCATATTCTTCCAATCGATCAACGATAGACTATGTTCCCAATGTTCACGAAGAAGATCTTCCGGTGTATCTCGAAAGATCCGCTGTATCATTGTAGCTATTAGTATAACATCATCAATATAATTAACAAGCCGAAAGGGAAAACGTTTTATGTTTTTAAAGCGTAGGTTTATTGGTAAAACCAGATATAAAGCTGTCCCTCCTATCCACCATTTGACTTCTCGCGGAGTACGTGGATCACGCAATAAACGATAAAACAATTTTAACAAGGCCGGAATACCCTTTGCAATTTCTTTTAAGGCCTCTCTTACCGAGATTTCTAAAGGATACGATAGATCTTCTCTTTCCATTCTACACCTCTGTTGTTATAAATCTCTTTTCAATTTTATTAATCGCTGAAGACAACCATGTAAAACCAATAATTGCCGACAAGAAAGATGATAAAACCTGAGCTAGGAAAACTCCTTCAACACCCAAGTCCAATACACGAGTAAATAACATTGCCAATGGTATAATAATAATAATAATCCTAAAAGTCGTTAATAATAATCCCGGCAAGCCTCTCCCCAATCCCTGAAAAACACGGCCGGAGACCATTCCCACAACAATGAAAGGATAAGCAAAAACCATATAACGGATATATCTAACACCTATCTGAATGATCAAAGGATCCTTGGTGAAAATTTTCATAAAAAATGGGGAAATAAAAAAGAATAAGAGCCCAAAAGTAAAAGCTATGATCTGTCCCCACTTTATAACATAAAGCCAAGTTGATTTAATGAGGTGACATTTTTTAGCTCCGTAAAGCATCCCTATCAGTGTGACAAGAGATGATGCTAAACCCATAATAGGCAAGAAAAACAGTTGGTCGATCCGCATGCCAATTCCAACTGCGGCAACAGCATCAGATCCAAAATACACAACAATCCTATTATATATCATTTGTCCAAAAGACATGATGACAAAAGCTAAAGAAGCAGGCAAGCCCACTTTAAATGTTGTAGTAACAATCTCCCCGGAAAATTTAAATTCTTTAAATTTGAACTGAACAAGACTTTTTCTTTTAACAAAGAAAAAGACAATATAAAGTACAGCAACAGTAAACTGAGCAATAATGGTTGCCCATGCAGCACCTGCAATTCCTAATTTAAAAGTAAAAATAAATATAGGATCTAAAACAATATTAATGAGAGTTCCAATGATAGAAAACGTAACCGGTGTCCTTACATCACCCTCACCCGACATGATAGATCTGAAAAATACGCCAAGTATATTAAAGACAAAACCAAAAACAATGACCTCGAAATAACTAACGGCCAGACCAATAATGTGATCGGGAGTACCTAATAAATGAAAGATCTGATATCTAAAAACAATACTGAGAGTAGATATCAAAAGTCCTAATACCACGCCAATTAATATTGCATGTTCGGCAGCATTATTTGCTCTATCATAATTCTTTGCACCCAGAGCTCGCGAAATAATTGAGGTAATACCAATACCCAGACCAAAACAAATAGAAATAGCAAAAAAAACAAAAGGTGCGTTAAACTGCATTGCGGCAATAGCGTCGCTACTAATACGGCTGACAAAAAAAGTATCGGCTAAATTATAAAAATATTGGACTAACATACCCAACAAGATCGGAAGCGTTAAGCTCCAGACTGCTTTTTTGGGATTATTTATATATGATTGAACACGTTGAGATTTATCTGTCATGCTTTTCCTCTTAATAAGTTTAAAAGATAATTCTTTATTGCTTAAAAAGAAAATAATTTTATTATTAGCCTCAACTTAGGCATATCGTCTTAGCCGCCATCCATTACGATGGCATTTTCCGATTTACTTTATTTTCTAAAAAACAGATGAGCAGAATATCAATGGATTTTTTTCGGAGTGAAAAAATAATGGAGCATAATTATAACTGAAAATAGTTCAAGCCTTCCCAATAACATACTAAAGCTCAGAACGATCTTTGATATATTATCAAAGAAGGCAAAATTTTCAATGGCTCCTACTCTGGCAAGACCGGGTCCGATATTACTCAATGTAGCTATTGAAGCTGACAGGGAAGTAACAATATCGTAGCCTCTAAATGCAAGAAAAAGACCAATAGCAGCAAAAAGTCCGACAAAAAGAATAATGAATGCAAGTACATTCTTTAGAACATGTTCTCTTATCTGATCTTGTCCGATCTTTAAAGAAAAAATTGCTTTGGGATAAGTGATCTTTCGAATTTCTTGTACCACAAACCTCCAGCTGATCATAATTCGGGTTTGTTTCATGCCTCCGGCAGTCGATCCCGCACAGCCGCCTGCAAACATCAAAAGAATTAGCAATATATGAGTAAATGTCGGCCATAATTCAAAATTTGCTGTTACATAGCCTGTGGTTGTAATGATTGATACTACTTGAAAAGAGGCATAGCGCAAGGATTGCCCCAAATTATAATTAAGATCAGATCTTAAAATACTCAGAGTGATCAAAATAATTGCGATCAAAACCATTGATAAATAAAAACGCCATTCACGATTTTTTACAAACTCTTTTAAGCGGCCCTGAATAAGGAAAAAGTGCAGTGTAAAATTCGTGCCTGCCAAAAACATAAAAACAAGAATAACCATCTCAATATAAAGACTATTAAAACCGGCAATAGAGCTGTTCAATGTTGAAAAACCACCCGTGGCCATTGTTCCGAAACTATGACAAAGGGCAGTATAAAAATCCATTCCCCCGAACATAAGCAAGATAGTTTCCAAAGCAGTTAAACCAATATAGATAAGCCAGAGGATCATGGCGGTATTTTTAATTTTGGGACTGATCTTATCTTTTGTGGGTCCCGGTACTTCAGCACGGAAAAGTTGGGTAGAAGTTAAGCCTATTCTAGGAAGAATAATGATAGCTAGGAGAATAATTCCCATGCCTCCCAACCAATGAGTTAAGCTTCTCCAGAAAAGAATACCCTTAGGAACAATTTCGATATTAGTTATAACTGTCGCTCCGGTCGTTGTAAAACCGGACATCGTTTCGAAAATACAATCGACAAAATTTCCATCAAAAACGCCATTCAAGAAAAAGGGAAGCGCTCCAAAAAGAGTAGCTGATATCCATCCAAGTGAAACAATAACAAAGCCTTCTCTTGTCCGCAGAGGTTTTGTGGGATTAAAACTAAATGTTAAAACAAGTCCAACCACAAAAGTTATAACAATACTCCACAGCAGATCCAAAGTATCTCCGGATGCATAATACATGGAAAACAATAAAGGGAAGCACATTGACACTGCTAGAATAATTAGAATAATACCTTGGATCTTTAAAATCGCTTTCCAATTCATTTAAACCCCAATTACGCGAATAATTTTTCGACTTGTTTTTTAGATTGCGGTAGTACAAAAACTATCAGGATATCATCCATTTTAATTTCATCGTCTCCATGAGGGATAATGACCTCATCATCGCGTAAAATAGCTCCAACTATCATGCCCGGAGGAAATTTTATGCTACATAAAGCTTTATCAAGAAGTGCTATCTTGTTAGATATTTTGATCTTTATCGTTTCTGCATCAATATAAGGAATAGGTATAACAGAAAGGATATCGCCCTTACGGCAATATTTAATGATCTCGCCAAATGCCAGTGATTCTGTTGAAAATACAGAATCTATATCTTTCACCTGGTTTATGATCGATGAAATAGCAATGTTTGAAATATTGCATACCGCCTTATATGCACCATTCCTCTTGGCCATAACAGCGGAAATAATGTTTTGCTCATCTTTTTGGGTAACACAAGCTACAAATGCGTTTTCCATATCCAGATCTGATAAAACTGCCTGATTAAGCCCTGAACCATTAATCACAAGAACATTATCAAGCTCTTCAGTTAAACGCTGACAAATTTTCTCGTCTTCTTCAATAATACAGACTGTCCGACCTTCATTGGCCATCCTTTTTGCAAATTCCTGTCCAATAAGATTACCACCAATAATAATGACTGATTTAATTTTAACATGTAAGGAAAAATAGCGTTCTATCACTTCTTTGAGATTTTCTGATTTACCTATGATATAGACTTTATCACCTACACTCAGTACATCATTACCACCGGGGATCAAAACTGCATTATTTTTTTTAATCGCAATGATCCGGACATTTTCCCATATGGCGTTTCCTTGGGTAATATCCTTTATTTTCACATTAGTTTCAGAAAACTGCTCAGTGATCTCAAGCCCAATGATCTTTACATTCTCATGAATAAAGTTAATATGATCTATAGCATCTGGTTCCGAAATAAGATCTACCAACTTATTGATAGACAATTGCTTTGTTGCAACCGTTTTATCTATACCAAAATCTTCCGGAAAATTGGGAGATGAAGGAAAGTAATGTGAATAATTTTCAACCTTTGCAATGGTTGTGGCCTTACTTAGTTTCTTTACCAATCCACAAGAAATGATATTTACATTATCATTATTGCTTAAAGCTAAAAAGAGATCAGCCCTTTCTATATTGGCTTGCTTTAAAAAACGTACATTATTCCCATCGCCATTAATGATGAGTGCATCAATGCTTTCATTGAGATATTTTGCTTGTTTCTCTAATTTTTCAATGACAGTTACACTGTGATTTTCACTAATCAACTGACCTGCAACTATAGAACCTAATTCACCACCGCCAACTATTATAATATTCATAAAACAATTCTGCCTTTAATGATATGAGTATGTTTTGATAAAACAAAAATTCCTGTTTTGGTTTTATTTGTAATTTTATACAACATGCCCGAATGTTATATAAATGCATCCTCAAAAACAATGATTTTTCACATTAGCTTGTTAGAACGCTTGGCATAGCTTAACATACTCTGATTTGTGAAAAAAAATTTCTATTTTCGATACATACACCGCTACATATAATGGATTATTAGCAAAATATTTATAAAAGAAAGAAGAGATTTTATCCATAATTTCTTAGATGAGAGCTCATGTAAAAGGTTTTTTAACTTTGCCTTTAGACTCAATAATTTGTACCTTATTCTCAATTAATTATCGAGGTTATAATGTCCAGAAAAACACCACTTATTCTAAGTGTCTTAGTACTCGTCATTCTTGCCGGATGCACAAAAAGACTTCCAGAGCTAGATGCTTCCGATATTGCAGCAGCCGATACACTTGGCATTGAAAAAACTTATCTTCAAGAGCTTCTTGCTAAACCTCTTTATGAGTTCTCGGAAAAAGATATCGATACTTATCTTCCCTATCTCCAATATACTGTCCCTGAATTACAAGAACGCATTAAACATCTTGCAAGAAAAGGTCTGGGGCAAAAATACAATATTTATCTCCTAGGTGAATATCCTGCCGAAATTTATGATGATCAGCCTCTCTTTGATCTGCGCGAATCTGACTGCGTTGTCTTTACTGAGCATATTCTTGCAATGGCCATGGGACATGACTGGCAAAGTTTTTTTTCTATACTACAGCGCATTCGATATAAAGATGGTGTTATTTCCTACATAACAAGAAATCATTTTTCGGAATATGATTGGGGCCCAAACAACAGCTGGCTTGCCGATGATATTACAGATGAAATTGCCGGGGAATATGCCAAGCTCGATACTATTCTTGTAAACAAGGGTAATTTTTTTAAACGGAGAGAGGTTCCTTATCACATGCCAATTGATTCAATTGTCTGGAAATATATTCCCATGGAAGTAATGCCAATGATGCTTGATAAACTTGAAACAGGCGATATTGTCAATGTGGTTCGAGGCTATCAATCAAATCGTTGGATAGGACATTTTGGTTTGGTAATGAAAGATGATGACGGCAGTGTTTACTTCCTCCATTCTACTCATCCTGAAGTTATTCAGCAGTCCTTTACTGAGGTAATTGATAATATCAATGCAAGCAATCTTGAAAAAATGGAATATAATGCTCCTCTCGAGTTGATAAATCTCGAGATCAAAACCTATAATGAAGAGCACCCGGATGATCCGCGAAAATACGAAAGATTAAAAACCTATACCTTGGGTTATCGCTTCTTGAGAGTAAAAGATGATCCATTGGCAGAGATCATGAAAGATGGGCAAGAACTCCGCTTGCAAGTTGTCCCGATTACTATGCCTGCTCAGAAATCAAGCAAAGCAGACTCCGTATTAAATGCCTTAAAATAATCCAGAGGTTTTATGGACGAATTGACGAAATTAAATATTGCTATTTTATCAATAGGTTTTTCGCAATCTTTGTTTGCGGGTATTATGGCCTTGATGAAAAAAAATGCTCGTTTACCAGATAGAGTTCTTGCTGTTTGGTTGTTTGCCATTTCAATACAAATGCTTTTTTCTCTGTTAAATACGACTTTTAACATTACAGCCTTCCCTATTACACCTTTTATTTATGGACCTTTGATGTATATCTATATTCGAACGCTCATAGATGAAAAACCCCAGCTTCGTTCATATTATATCTCCTGGTTATTGCCCATTATTGCCTTTTTTATTCTTGCTGTTATTTATCGTAAACAACCTATCCTGATCTTTGATAAATATCTGGACGACGACCCTTACCGAGGCCTGAGATTTGCTTACGCAATTTTATTGATGCTTTCATTTGTTTTTTACTCAGTCCTGACTTTTATTAAGCTTGAAAAGCATAGGCAAAAGGTCCGCGATCTTTTTTCTTATACTTCCCAAAAGATCACTCTGGGTTGGGCTCTTTTTGTTTCCATCTCTTTTTTCGTCCTTTATTTTGGTCTTTTTGTTATTGGTTTTACACGAGTCTTTGTACAAAACTTCAACTTTGATCCGGTACTGGTGGGTAATATTATTCTTGTTTTCTATTCTTATGCTTTTTCAATTTTTGGCTATCAGCAAGAAAGGATCTATCCCGAGAAAATTCAAACGGAAAGCACTAAATATCAAAAATCGAAACTACAACCGGCAACCGCAGCAAAGATACAAAAAGATCTTATTGCTCTGATGCGCGATCAAGAGCTTTACAAAGAACCTGAATTAAGCATTCTCGATGTTGCCCAAAAATTAAATACGCAGCGACATTATATTACCCAGGTGTTAAACGAAAAAATGGAAAAGAACTTTTATACCTTTATTAATGAATATCGTATTGAAGATGTGAAGAAACGACTAAAAAACCCTAAATACGATAACCTTACCATTTTAGCAATTGCCTACGATGCCGGCTTTAACTCAAAATCTTCTTTCAATACTCTTTTTAAAAAATTTACAGGTCAGACACCTTCTGAATTCAGGAATTCCTGAATATTTTTTGTAAAACAGTTAAAGCCTCATTAAGGCTCATACATACTAGCTGCCTGCGCTAAATCAAAATAAACAAAATTATCTTTTTTAAGGTTCAAACCGCTTTAAAAGGACGATAAACTTAAAATAATGTCGTATTGTTAGTTTAATGATACAATAAGGCAAATATTATGAAACGACTTTTATTACTATTTTTGTTTGGCTTCGCCTTCTCTCAAGGACTCTTTGAAAGCGCAACTCAAACAGCTGCTCTCAATTACGATCTCAGCGGAAATATGAAAACATTCATGTCCCTTAAAGAAGAAGATGATTCTTTGATCTTTAGTAATATGAATGCAGAAACATCACTGAAGATCAAGGTTGAAAAGGATGCATTTGCTTATGCTTTTGCAGATATAAAGTTTTTACATCGCACTAATCCAATGGAAGACGAAACTCAGATCATCTTAAGAGAAGCTTATGTTGACATATCTCCGGGTATCTTTAATTTCCGTCTGGGAAAACAAATCCTCCCTTGGGGACGAACTGACATGTACAAACCTACAGATAATATAACGCCTCAAGACCTTCGTTATTGGTACACAGACCCAAATGATATGCGACTTGGAAGTTTTTTATTCAATAGTTCCGTTAACCTAAGCTCTCTTATAAGAGTTCAGACTATTCTGATTCCTTTTTATAATCCGGACATCTTTCCTGTTTCATTGTTCGAATTTCCTGCTATGGTGACTTACGAAGGATTGAAGCCAACAACACCCTACCTAAGAGATAGCGGACTTGCTCTTAAGTTTGATATGAGAACCTCTCATTATGATGTTTCTTTTTCTTATCTTAATGCCTATGAACTTCAACCCGCTTTTGCTTCCAGCATTGAACTTGATCCTGTGACAGGTATGAATATTAGTATCTTTCAAGAACCCTGGAGACAGAAAGTATACGGTTTTGACGCTGCTTTTAACCTCAATTCTTGGGCTTACCGCTTTGAAGGTACTTATATGCATCCAGATGAAAGCTCCAGTGACTACTATACTCCAAAACCAGAGGTTCAACTGACTCTTGGATTAGATAAAACGTCAGGGCCTTTGAGTGTTCTTTGCGAGTACAATCTTAGTATTGTTCCACAATATGCCGAGCTATCTCCACCTGTAAACCCCATGCTGATGGTAGAACATTTACTAAATACCTATAACCAATTATTTTACCGACAAACAGATCATTTTGGTCATCAAATCCTTGTCCGTACGGCTCTGGACCTCTTCCACGAAACTTTAAGCATAGAGTTTCCAATAGCTTATAATATATCTACAAAAGATTATCTTTTATCGGCACATTTAACCTACCATATCGCCGATGCTGTTGATATTAAACTTGGGGCTCAAAGATATGGAGGTGAGGATAATTCACTCTTTGAATTATTAAAACCACTTTATAACGGCTACTACTGCGAACTTAAACTTTCATTTTAATCGAGGATACCATGACATTTGAAAAATTTATTGTTAAATTCCGCCTACCCATCATTATAGTCTTTTCTCTTATTACCCTGCTGCTGACTTTCAGCCTGACACAACTTGAGATCGAACCAAATCTAAATAATTTGATGCCGGCCGATATGCCTTCGCGAGTTCAAACGAATTATATTGATTCCACATTTGGAAGCAACAATCTTGTAATTGTTATTTTAGAAACACCCGATATTCTTGAACCCAAAACTTTAAAACGAGTAAAAGAACTTACACACGCATTTCAGCGTCAATCAGGTATTGAGCGTGTAATATCATTGTTTACACTTAAGAATATTCACTATGAAGATGGGGCAATGATCGTAAATCCGGCAATTGGTCGTATGCCCAGATCTAAAGAAAGTACTGAGGCCTTACGCAAAGATCTAAAAAATAACACACTGATCAACGGAACGGCTATTTCTGATGATTTCACCAAAGCGGCTATTCTTTTAACTCCCCAAAAGGACTTTGATGAAATTGAGTTGCTCGAGCATATCCAAAACATCTTAGATGATATTCCCGGTGAGGAAACAGTCTTTATAGGTGGATTACCTGTTGTAAACGCTACAATTATGAACGATATCACTAAAGATGTGATGTATCTTTTACCTATTGGCTTATTGCTGATGATATTCATGTTATTTATATCCTTTAAACAACTCCGGGGAATCTTATTACCTCTTGGAGTGGTAGTCATGTCAATTATTGTATCTTTTGCCCTGATGCCGATTCTTGGCTGGAAAATAACAATTGTCAGCATATTAATGCCCGTTATTCTCATCGCGGTGGCAAATAATTACAGCATACATATCATTTCCAGATATAATGAATTGCTTGCCATTAACCCGACCTGGACTAAGAAAGAATTAACCATCGGGGCAATTAAAAAGCTTAAATATCCTATTCTGGCCACTGGTTTAACAACTATTGTGGGAATATTGGGATTATTGGTACATATTATTGTTCATGCCCGCCAATTAGGTGTTTTGACTTCAATAGGAATTTTTTGGGCAATTTTGCTCAGCTTATTATTTGTTCCTGCTGTTTTAACTTATCTCCCCAAGAAGTCTAAGAAGAAAAGCCCTTCAAATAAATTAAAGAAAAAAAGATTACTAGATCATTTTTTACCACGATTGAGTAATGTCATCGTTAAGCACCCTAAAAAGATCGTTTTTCTTTTCATACTCTTATCACTCATTCTTTCTTTAGGAATATTCAATCTAAAGATAGATGGAAATATGGTAAATTTCTTTAAAAAAGATCACAACATACAACGCAGTAGTAAACTTATAAACGATAATTTTGGTGGATCCCAAATTCTTTCCATCATGTTCGAAGGTGACATAAAAGATCCAGAGCTATTGGCAAGAATGGAAAGCTATGAAATGGAGCTTTTAAAAAACGAGAACGTGGGACAAATTACATCAATTGTTACTGCATTAAAGGAGATCTCAAAAGGCTTATATCCTCCCGAAGATCCACTTTATGACCGTATTCCACCTTCTAGAGATGCTATTGCACAATATCTTGAGCTGTATTACATGAGTGGGGATCCCGATGATTTTGAGCAGATGATTGATTTCACTAATGAAAAAGCACAAATAATCGTTCGCATTAACAAAGCTGATGGATATATCATTAAAAGTGTAGTCAGCCAGATCGAAGAGATGACAAGAAATGATCATGAGGTCACAATGCTGGGTGGGCAAGCATTAATTACATCGGATATGAATCTTGCCATCGTGAATGGTCAGATCAAATCGCTGATATTTGCTATTATTTCTATCATGATCATTCTAATGCTAGTATTTCGCTCCATTCCTGCTGGAATATTTGCCGTATTGCCACTTCTGCTTGCCGAGGCCATCCTATTTGGACTCATGGGCTATGCCGGTATCCGTTTAGATGCTGCAACCGCCCTCCTGTCCTCGGTGATGATAGGTGTCGGTGTAGATTATACCATTCACTTCCTCTGGCGTTACCGCGATGAATACAAAGAAAATCATGATGCCAAAGAAAGTATTAGAAAAGCACTTGTAGGCTCAGGGAAAGGAATAATTTTCAATGCCTTTTCGGTCATGATGGGTTTTGCAGCACTTGTATTCTCATCTTTTATTCCAATTCAGTATTTTGGGTTTCTGGTTGTGATCTCAATCGTTGTTTGTCTTGTTGCCGCCTTAATCCTTATTCCTGCAATGTGTATTGTTTTTAAACCCCGTTTTTTAGAACCAAAGGAGCTTTTATGAAAAAAATAATTATTCTATTAACACTCATTTTAAGCGCATTTTCACTCTATGCGCAAGATGCCTTGAGTCTTATGAAAACCGCCAGACAAAGAACAAAAATTGATGGCATGGAGGCAATCTCAACTCTCGTTATTCGCGATGCAAAAGGTCGCACCCGTACCCGTAAAACTGCTATGGTTTCAAGATCTTATCCCAATGAAGTAGAAAAACGATTGATCCGCTTTGTTGAACCTGCGGATGTAAAAGGTATGAGCATGTTGATCGTCGATAATGAATTTGAAGATGATGATATGTGGATCTATATTCCCGCAAGTCGTCAAACTCGGCGTATTGTATCAAGCGAAAAAAGTAAATCATTTATGGGATCGGAATTTTCAAATGCCGATATGGCAGCCCCAAATTTAAATGATTTTAGCTATACTCTTTTAGGCGAAGAAAAGATAAACTCAGAAGCTTGCTGGAAAATTGAAATACGTCCTATCTCTGAAGAAAAAGAAGACGAATACGGATATATACGTAAAATCACATGGATCAATAAAAAAGATAATATGATGATCAAATCTGAATACTATGATTTCGACAATGAACTTGAAAAAGTATTATACATTAAGCAATACGATCTAATGGATAAAAAAAGGCTCAGTTTTGTTGTCATAGAAATGACGATCGAGAATCTTCAAAGCGGCCGTTCTTCAGATATGACTATGGACAAGGTACTTCATAATCCCGATGTGCCTGAAAGATATTTTACACCTAGTTATATGGAACAACCTTAACTTAGCTCTTGATACCACTATGTTTTTTTAGCATGATAAGGATGTTTTCCATAGCATCTTTATCCATGCTATTTTTCAGTGCTTCAAGACCGGGCTATTTAATAACTTGGATCTCATCTTTTTATAGTGATCGTTCACAGATGAAGAATATGGATGTAGAATATATTCATGAGCTGTTCTTAAAGTATTACCATTAATAACAAGAATGCGTGTTTCCTGACTAATATTCATTTTATTATGCACATACTACTTATAAACTTTAAACCGTTTTATTAAATTTCTGAGTTGAAAATTTTCCGGATTTTAAAATACCATCTCGAGCAATTCACGGGCAAAATATTCTGGAGATAACAGACATTTAATATCTTTTTATGATTTTTTTACAATTATTTTTGGTTTAAATTTTGTGCAAAAAGAAAAATAATGCTCGCAAGAATCAACAAAATCACTTTTTTCATGAAAAACCTCCATTTTTTCTTAAAAAAGAGTAAAAATTTAAAGATTTTACTTGCCTCTGAGAGCAAAAGCTTTTATAATTTCGGGCTTGATAAGTGTCCCGTTCGTTCAGCGGTTAGGACTCAGGATTTTCATTCCTGCAACAGGGGTTCGATTCCCCTACGGGATACAAGCAAAACACCCGATCTAAGATCGGGTGTTTTGTATTTCAGTGAATTATTTTTAAAAAATTTTTAATGGTCGCAGGGATTAGCACCAATATCTAAGTTTCCAGCCAACCATGCTTTTGCTACATCTTCAGGCTTACCGGGCTTTGCACCTATCTGTACCTGAATACCATACTGCTCGAATAAGCGTTGTGCGTGCATGCCCATACCACCGGTAATGATCACAGATGCTTTTTCATCGGATAACCATTTTGGTAGAACACCGGGTTCATGTGGTGGTGGGGTTTTATCTTCGAAAGATACAATATTTTTGCCTTCATCAACTGTGAACAATCGAAATTTTTCACAATGTCCAAAGTGTAGTGATAATTGATCTTGTACCATTGGGATTGCAATGATCATTTTTTCTCCTATTTAAATTTATATTCGTTTTTTAACGTCTCGTAAATACTGCTAATTGCCTCAGCAGCCGGACTATCAGGATAATTTATAACAGAAATTTCTTTTCTCAAAGCTTGCTCTACTTTTTCATCAAAGGGAATTTCACCTATTACAGGAATATTTTCCTTTGAGCAAAAATCATAGATCAATGCTTTTTGCTCTGAATTCATATCCGCTTTATTAATCACAAGAACTGATCTTAACTGAAAATGTTTAGTCAAACTTACTGCGCGTTTCATATCGTGGATTGCAGACATGCCCGGCTCTGTGACAATAATTGCCAAATCTGCTCCGGTAGTTGCCGCTATAACAGGACACCCGGTTCCCGGAGGTCCGTCACCCAGGATCTGCTTCAATTTACGATCATGCGATACACTATATGCCTGATCTCTTACCTGTGAAACCAGTTTCCCGGAATTTTCTTCTCCAATATGCAAGTAAGCATGTGATACAGGTCCCCGTGGACTTTCCGATAGAAAAACATAACCGGTTTCAGCATCTTCCATGCTAATGGCATTTTCGGGACAGAGTATTTCACAAAAGCCACACCCCTCGCAGGCGGCATCTATGATCCGGTGATCTTCCGTGATTGCATTGAAATGACAATTCTGCCGGCAGAGATCGCAATGTATGCAGTTGTTATCGTCGATTACAGCCTTCTGGCCGCCAATAAATCTTTTTTCTGAGCTACGACTACCCTTAAGTAGTATCGGCAGATTGGAGGCATCTACGTCGGCATCAAAAAATAATGACTCCGAAGTCAATTCAGCCAGAGAAGATGATAAGGTCGTTTTACCTGTTCCACCTTTTCCGCTCATGATCACAAATTCTTGAGTAGCGTGATCTTTTGCTTTTCCTTGAGATCTGTAAAGTGCATGTTCTTCAAATTGCGTCACTTTTAAAGCTGGAAGTGTCTCCGTTTTTGGAATACCGGCAAGAATCCTGTCGGCGATTTTGGCCAACTTATCTCCAAGCTCTTCATGCTCATTCATAAGGATCTTTCCTTCGGAACAAGAGCGAGCATAACGTTTATCAAAAGGTATTCTGCCAATGATAGGAAGTCCGCTTTCTTGAGCAAAATTAGAGATCACATCTTTTTCTCCGCGAGAGCGATTAACTATAATTGCTGTAGGTATTTGCATTTGCACAGCAAGGGCTGCCGCCATTTTAAGGTCGTTCAAGCCAAAGGGAGTAGGCTCGGTGACCAGTACAACAAGATCAGAACCTAGCATGGTTTCGCGCACAGGACAACCGGCTCCCGGCGAAGCATCATAAATGATCATCTCTTCTTTGCGTGGCATCTCTTTTAATTGAGCAATAAGATCAGGCGCTTGTACCTCTCCAATATTCAGCTCTCCCCAAGTAAGTTTAAAATCCTGATCTTTATCGATAAAATGAAATTTTCCAATGGCTTTATCTTTAAAGAGAATAGCTTTTTGTGGACAAGCATAAACACAAGCTCCGCAAGAATGGCAAAGCTCGTCAAAGATCATCGCTTTATTCAAGAGAACAGTAATGGCATTATAATAGCATACATCAGCACAAACACGGCAGCCATCGCAAAGCTCTTCTTGTAATACTGCTTTTTTAACAAAGGCATCTCTGCTTTTATCTGCAGTTTTTTTCATAAATAAGTGGGCATTGGAGGCATCGACATCACAATCCACCAAATGAGTAGATATTTTTTTTTCTGTAGAAAAATACGAAGCCAAACTTAAGGCAAGCGTTGTTTTTCCTGTGCCACCTTTACCACTGGCAATAGTGATCTTCATTAAATCCAGTGTCCTTCAACATTGGGTGAAGCGGCATATTTTAATTCGCCTTTTTCAAAGCGTTCAATCGCGTCAGATATCTTACCACTAACACCAATAACCACCTTAACACCGGCAACTTCAAATACCTGAAATGCTTTGGGGCCACAATGAGTGGTAATGCAGACATCGGCTTTCATATTTACCACATGCGTGGCAGATTGGATACCGGCGCCTTGAGCGGCCTGATAATTTTGTGCATTAGAAACACTTGCTACATTTTTAGTCTCAGTATCATAGGAAACAAAATAAGGGCATCGTCCAAAACGCTGATCAATATCGGCATTGAGGTCGGTACCACTGGCAGGAAATGCTAGAATCATTTATTAACCTTTCGTATTATCATTATTATTAAATCCGGTCCGGTTCCGTCTGAAACCACGACCTCCAAAGCCTCTTCCTAAACCACGACCAAAACCACGGTTCATACCAAGACCTCTTCCCATACCGCGGCCAAAAAAACCGCCGCCGACAGGAGTCTGTTCGTTATTTTCATTATTGGGGGTATCGTTGACAGGATTGCAATTTCCCAATCCTCGTCCGGTTTTTGATCCTTGACCCATGGGGCCTTTTCCATCTAAACCTGGCATAGTATTCTCCTTTCTTTAGGAACGATAATTGTCGCTCCTCAAACATCTATTGTTGTTGGACACATATTTTGTGCCCTTTTTACTCTTCGCTCTTAAACTCACGATTACATCAATTTAAATTTTCTCTGCTTTCGGCCGGCCTAGACCTGCCTCTAAGACGGGTTGGTCTTCCTACGCTCTGCTAGCTTGCAGTTTTGCTAAAGCTTACACACCTTGGCTCCTGCGGAGCTTTGGTGTACAGGACGGAAGGACAGGTAAGTCTAGGGCCTTTCGTTTTTTTCGGAGAGCGCTGTCTCAGTCACGACCGCAGGACTTTCGCAGGCCGGACAATGTCCACCTCGAGGCGCGTGTGAGGTTTCTGCCCACCTGCGTCCGCAACCATGGCAGCGCTTTCTCTCCACTCCCAAGGAAAGTATTTTTATAGCCTTCCCATTTATCAAAGCATCGGCGACTTTATGCCGTGCGCGCTTTACAATATTTCCAAAAGTTTGTCGTGATACACCCATCAGTTCAGCAGCATCATTTTGGTATTGATCTTCGAGATCAGCTAAGCGGAGGGCTTCTAGCTCGTCTGCCTCCAAACGAATTTCTTCTAATTCATTCATTGCCCGACCACGCGGTTTAAAATACTCCGCTTCGAAATCCCCGTATATCCGCCTTACTTTATTTGGTCGTGGCATTTGTCTCCTTTATTGGCATATGCTAATAATAAGCTAAGTCATTATAGTCAGAAACACAAGAAAAAAGTTAAAAAGCCTGAAGCGGGAAGTCAGAATAATCCGTGCGCAGGAAACAGAAGATAGGAAGAAGAAAGTAGAGATTAGAAAACTGACCCGCAAATAGTTATTAGTGAGAAATGAATTAAAAAAACTATATTATGTAAACTTTCTTGGGTCAAGGTTGGGTCAA
>CAZNFT010000021.1:29514-33813 GCA_964572745.1 uncultured bacterium | reverse complement strand
CCTTGGGTCAACCTTGGGTCAACCTTGGGTCAAGGTTTGTTCAAAAATTGAACACCATACGAACATATCAACTGCCATATCCACTCTCAACCATAAAGCTATAAATAGATTCTTCTCTCCACTTCAATTCCTTCAGAACGACAACATAAATACTTAAAAAGTAAAAAAGGCGAATCAAAAGATCCGCCCTGTATTTATTTCTCTAAACCATTACTGTTCCTCGTCAACAAGCACTTCTGTAGATAAATGCCTAAACCAGGTGAAGTAAAGCGCTACTGAAAGTCCTATAAAGATACCACCGAGCCATAATGCTTGTACCCAGTCTTTAAAGACAAGGTTCATCATGAACATAAAGAGTGTGAGCTGCCATGGAATAGCAAGAATCACTGAAATAATATCTCTTTTGTTCTCTTGTCTGATAGCTATCTGTGTTGCTTCTGGAAGAGCTTTTTTAAATCTTCCCCAAATTCCAAATGGACGAGTAACATTGTAAAAGTTCTGTGTCGTTTTATCGTCAATAGGCTCAGTTGCCAAGGTTCCGATCACAATACCAAATAATGACATGATGGAAGCAACCAGAAAACCATAATATTCCGGAGCAAGTGCTTCAGGAAGAATGCCGGTACGCATAAAAATCTTCCAAAGAATAGCAACGATCATACCGGAACCCACGCCAATGGCATAACCATAACCATTGACTCTATGCCAATACCAGCGAACTAATTGAGGGATAAGTAAACCGGCACCCAATCCCATGGTGATCCATGACCAAATTTCGTTGATATTTTTTATAAAAACTGTCAAGATCAAGCCAACAAGTACAATCAAAATAGAAGCACCATATGAATGCCTCATTAGTTTTTTGCTATCAGCTTCGGGATTAATGTATTTTTGATAGATATCTTTAACCCAATAAGCGGCTCCGGCATTCACTGTTGAATCAAAGGTGGACATAGCCGCTGCCATTAAACCGGCGATTAAGAAACCTTTAATACCAATGGGCAAAGCTGTCACAACCATGGGTAGCACCATTTCCGGATCAGTAATTTGACTTCCCATTGAAATACCCAAAATGGCTAAAGCTGCAATAAATGGCCAGCGGAAAGATAACAAAGCAGTCCAGAACAATGAAAGAAGGCCGGCTTCCTTATCATTCTTGGCTGCATAATACCTTTGGATCATATAGTTACCTGTTCCACCACTACCTTCAAGAATAGTTTTGAACAAATAGAACATCACTAAAACACCAAAAACATTGTACATGGAATAATCCGACTCAGCTGGAATATTTAAATTCCATTGCGGTGCTAAACTCACCCACTCTTTCCAAGTAGTCGATATGTTCATAAAACCACCATCTTTCAATGGCAATGCAACCGCAAATTGCTCAGGTAATTCGACACCAAAAGCACGAATTACAATATATAAGATAGCTAAAAAGATCAGGAAGCCCTGAAAAACATCTGTCCAGATCACGCCGTAAAGACCTGATGCCACAGTATATATCATTGCAATGGCAATGAGAATAAGAGCGGCCCAAAACTCTGTACCAATAACGATGTTACCCATGGTAATATTCCATGAATCGGGAATACCTAGGAAAGTATCTAAAAATTTTCCACCACCAATAGCAAAATAAGTGATCATAGCAATGGTAAAAATGATAGAAGTAATGGCCTGTATCAATCGGGCTATATCACCCTGACGACCACTGCCAAAACGCAAGCTCATCCATTCAGCTACGGTCATAACCTTAGAACGACGATTCCATTTTCCCATATAGATCATTAAAAACGCCATGATCAAGGTGACCCCACCGCGGATCTCAATGTAAAATCCTTTAGCCCCAATGGCATAAACCAATGCAACAATGATCATAGTACCCGAAATATCCAAATTGGATGACATACCGGAAGCACCCAATGCCCACCAAGGCAAACTTCGGTTGCCCAAGAAGTATGAATCAATCCCTTCCTTGGCTTTTTTCTGCATCAATAATCCAACCACAACCATAGCGGTCAAATAAATACCGACTATCATATAGTCTATTGCATGCATCCTTATCTCCTTTTATAAATTTATTTTATTTATCTTACTTATTACTTTTAACTAAAATTAGTCCCGAACTCGGCTCAAGTGCAATAGAATTCTTGGCACTTTTTTCTTCTATATTATGCGTGGAAAATATTTTTTCCCAATAACCCTCAGGAAGATTATAATAAGCGTCTTTATCCTGTGAACCATTTACAAGGACCAGCATTTCCTTATCATTATTCTCGCTTTTCAAAATACGATAACCAATACCAAATTCGCTATCGGCAAAGAAAGGCTCCAGATCCCGGCGATCAGCTTTTCTTAGCTGAGGATAGGATTTTCTCATTTCAAAAACTGAAGCATAAAAATCGATCAGCGCCTGATTCTTGCGAGCTATATCATAGTTAATATAATTGGTTATATTATCTTTATTGTATGAATTGCGATCTATCATACCATGTTGCGCATCATCATATTCATTTGTTTCAACGATCTTCGATCTGGCAAATTCTTGCCCTGAATGTATCATGCTCATTCCCTGTGAGGAACCCAGAATAAAAGCCCCTAATTTGTGAAATTTTAATTCTTCTTCATTCAAAATATGATGATCGGTCAGATCTTCGATCACAGAATTTTCCTGAGCTTTTCCAAGATAAATGCGAACAAAATCACCAAAGGTCTCGTCGTCATGAGCTTCGAGATAGTTCACAGAATGCCTTGCATCAAGATATTGACCACCGTCATCTCGCAGAGACCCCATTAAAAAACGCACAACATTATTTCTTGCTACGCCATGATCCCAATTCCCAAAAATAAAACCCGGACGATCATGGGGATTCTGACCTTTAATACCGTTTCTGAACCTGTCATTCCATGAGCCCCAATCCAGCTCGGAAAAATGTTCTGGATTGTATATGCCACCGCCCCAGGGTTCAGCGACGATCACAACATTGGGATTGACCTTTCCGGCTTCTTCAAGAATTAGTGTCAGTGTTTCATCATCTATCATTGATGCCAGATCAAAACGAAAACCGTCAATATGATATTCCTGCATCCAGAATAAAACACTTTCAACTATCATCTTTCTTGCCATTGCTCTTTCGGTCTTAAAATCATTTCCACATCCGCTTTTTGAAATAAAATCATTGTTCTCATCTAAACGGTAATAATATTTTTTATCCAGCATCATAAAAGGATTAGCATCGTAGGTAGATGTGTGATTATATACAACATCCAGCATAACCGAAAAACCTTCTCGATGTAAAGTCTTCACAAGCGTTTTAAATTCCTTCATGCTCTTGCCCTTATCATCGATATATTCATCAGGGATCATATTCCCCGCAGAACTGTAATAATTCTCGGGAGCAAAAAAGAACGTGCTCATATAACCCCAGTGATTCCGTGCATAGGGATTCCAGGTATTAAACAAAGCAGTTGAAGAATCTTTATAGGGAATTTCAATGTTCGCAAAATCGTGTAAGGGTAAAAATTCGATGGCATTAACACCCAGATCTTTCAAATAATCAAGCTTTTCAAGAATAGCTGTATAAGTACCGGAAGCGTTCACATCGGCAGAAGGATGAGCTGTCAAATCGCGTACATGCGCTTCATAAACGATGAGGTCGCGAGGATCTTCAGGACTTAGCCAACTATCCCCTTCCCAATTGAAATTGCATTTATTGATATATGTCCGTGCATTTATTTTATAATTATTTTGTGTGGATACAACCTTGGAATAAGGATCGGGAATAAGAATTGCTGAATTGAACATATCGCCTTGTTCATTCTTGGCATGAACATAATACCCATAATATTTTTTCCAAAGACGTTTTTGACTGACATATTCCCAAACACCATTTTCGTCGCGGGTCATAGAAAGGACTTTATATGCAGGTCCTTTTGCAGAGCGAAATAAAGCCAGCTCTACTCTTTTAGCCCTGGGTGCAAAAACCCGGAAAACGAATTGATCATTTTCAATGGTCAGGCCCATGGCTTTATCAGAGTATAAACTTTCGAAGTCTGCTTCGGTAAATGGTTTTACCGCTTGGGGACTTTCCAGGTTATTTTCAAAACCAGCGCAGTGAAACAGTGATAAACATAATAATCCGAGCAATAGTGCTTTTTTCATAAACAATCTTTCTCCTAATAAATCCGCTTTTAATATAGTTAATAGAAAGCAAAAGTAAAACGATAAATTATGAACTATGAAGGGTAAAAAAAGAAGTTAATAAATTGAGAAGTTAAGAAGCTGAGGAGCTGAGAAGC
>CAZNFT010000021.1:5900-29414 GCA_964572745.1 uncultured bacterium | reverse complement strand
GGTAAAAAAAGAAGTTAATAAATTGAGAAGTTAAGAAGCTGAGGAGCTGAGAAGCTTAGGAGCTGAGAAGCCTTCCTGAGCGACGAAGCCTTCTGGTCAGCCATAGCCTTGGCGTAGGCTGAGGCGAAGTTGGTGGCGAAGGATGTGAAGTCCCGCAGGAGCGAAGTAGAGCATGTTCTTCGTAGCTCCGCAGGAGCGAAGTAGAGCTTAGGAGCTCAGGGGTGTATCTGAGTATAGTTAACACTTTGGGGAGGATTACATGTTGGTTTTTTTGTGTGTAGGACATTGTTTTCTACTGTTATTCGCCTCCCCCGGAGTCCCTTTGAATAATGAACAAGTATTAACGATTTTCGATATGTGAAGTGTTAGGGTTTTTGAACGATCCTTGAAGAAACCTTGGGTCAACCTTGACCCAACCTTGACCCAAGTCAAGGGCAAGAAACTAAATTAATGAGCAGGAAATTAAGTCAAAATCTGTCACATCATATTCGCTCTTTGTTATCAGGTATTCACTCTTAACTTGTTAAGAGCTACTCTTTGCTATCTTCCGCTTTAGCAATAATTTCCTTGGTCTTAAGCATTTGAAAATTCGGAGGGATAACGGCTATCCCAAATAAAAGTATACCTGCGATAAGCATCCAGCCATTACCATTAAATAAAACAAAATGATTTCCCCAGCCTATGTGGTCAAAAAGGACTGATCCCGGATGAAGTGGATACCATTCTTTGATCAAAAGACTCTCTAACAGCATGGCAATAGGTGTAAAAGCTAAAAATACAAAAGGAGTCATACGACCCATGGGATATTTTTGCTTTGGAAAAATAAGTTTAACCATCAAATATGAGATAACAATGCAAATTAAAAACTGAGGGTAGATCAAAAAGAGCCAACATCCAAAGAGGACACCAATGGATCCGCCACCTTTAAATTTATAAAAAATAGGAAAACCATGGCCATAGATCGCTGCTATTCCTATCAATAGTATTGCAAGAAATTCAGCACCATCAAAAGGGAAATGAACCAAAAACACGGCTTTGCCTGAAAAAAACAGATATTTATAGAGAATCATGATCAGTGATCCCTTGAGAATATCACATAAAAATGTGAGGGAGCCCCAAAGCTTGCCTATTTCTCGCATAACATTGGAGGTGCCGGGATTACCATTACCCACTTGAGTGATATCTACATTTTTACCCAGACGAGCAAAAATTCTTGCATAGGATACCGAACCTGAAAGGTAAGCGAGAATAAGCCCCGAAACCAAAATCAGATAAAACATATCATCCTCCGATTAAAAATTATTCAAGACCGATCAATAGTAAGGCTGTATGTTGTCCGCCGTAACGAGATTCAAATTCTACATCTTCGTATTCTTCTCTAAGACTTTTGTATATCTCTTCTATTTCAGCTTCGGTAACCTTACCATTATAATAAGATGTAATGGTCATACGCTCTTCAGGTGAAGCACAAGTAATAGCTTCAACCACTGCCGGTTTAAGTTTTTCGCTCACTGAAACAACGTCACCGTTCATCAGCGCAAAAAAGTGATCTCGCGGAATTTTGATACCGGCAAATTTTGAGTCCTTAATGCTTTTGTAAATAGCAATACTGTCCACAAGCTCCATAGAATCGGTCATCTGTGTAAGATTTTCTTCCCATTTTGCATTTTTTACAAAACCCATAAGAGCGGCAAGTCCCTGAATAACATTCTTACTGGGAAAAATTTTAATATGTTTAGGTGATTCTTGTTTGGCTAATTGCACAGCGGGAATAATATTTTTATCATTGGCAAGAACGATCACAACATCATAAGGCATTTTATTTACGTGATTAAGGATATCGCCCGTATTCGGCAAATTCTTGTTATAAACAAGAACATCAAGATCCGGTTCGAGCTCATGCAGAATAGAGCGAAAACCATCTCCGGGAACAAGAGCCAAAACTCCCATTTCGTTAACATGCTGAAAACGGCTAAATTCTTCTTCCATCTGTTTTTGCATGTCTTCGATCTTTTTATTCTCAATGTCGCCATATACCGCTAATTCGTTAACAAGCTTTTCGGGCTCGTTGGTATGGACATGCAATTTGATAATATTTTCATTCATGAGAAAAGCAACACTATCGCCCATCTTATTCAAATATTGTTCAATATCCCTGCCAACCGGAGTTGTATCCCTGCGAATTAGTAATTCTGTGCAATAGCGATTCTGAATCTCCATCATTTCTTCAATATTGGCGTCTTCAGCCGGCTCAAAGCGGTACTCTGCTTCATCTTCTATCTTAATACCTTCCCCGGCCAATTTGCGTCGCATACCTTCCAGAAGGAATACAAATCCCAGAGCGCCAGAATCAACAACTCCCGCCTTTTTAAGGACAGGTAGTTTTTCCGGTGAAATAAAGACTTCTTGTCTTCCTGCTTCTACAGCAAGAACAAAATGCTCCAACACTGTATTTGATTGAGCGTTTTTCATTGCCTTTGCAATGGCCTCAAATACCGATAGCATCGTGCCATCGCGAGGAGTTGAAACAGAAGTTTTAGATATAAAATGACCATGATCGAAGGCTTCTGAAAGAATATCGATCGTTATATCACCCTGTTCAATGACCACTTCAGAAAAACCGGCAATAAATCGCGAAAGAATAAATCCGGAATTGCCACGGCTGTTCATGGTTGCTTCTTCGCAAAGAACCTTTAAAACCGATTCAAAACTATGATCACTTTTCTCTTTTACCGCTTCAACAGCAGGCTGAAATGTTAAGAGCATATTTATACCGGTATCACCATCGGGCACTGGGAAAACATTCAAATTATCAATGGTATGGTAATTCGCTTTAAAATAATCTAAACCGCCTTCAAGAGAGGAAACAAAGGTTTTTATTTTCATAAATTTTTCTTCTTATTATTAAGTTTCAACTACATAGCCCATTTCAAAATAGTCAGGTCCCAGATGTGGCATATGTGCAAAATTTGAATAGTTCAATTCGAAATACAAATCCCAGCCCAATTCGTCAGCAGCTGCTTCTAATAGTTTTTTCATGTAGAGACATTCTTTATCATGACCACCAACATAGGACATGCAGACAGTCAATTTCTTGCTATCCTTTTCTGCCATATGTTCTTTAATTTTCGATACAAAACGAGCACAAGCCTGCTTGTAATTTCTTGCCTTACCCATTGCCTTTATCTCACCTGATCCCGGAACAGCATATAGCAAAGGCATAATACCCATTGCTGTTCCCATTACAGCAGATGCGAGTCCTATACGTCCGCCACGATGCAAATAGAAAAGGTCATACAAGGATCCCATTACATGAGTATTCACAACATTCTTTTCAAGAATAGCCAGGCACTCCTCGCGTGTAGCATTCTTGCCTTCTATTGCATTCAAAAGAGCAATTAATTGAACGCCTACACCTGACACTAAACTACGGGTATCAAAAGACTTAACATCGTATTCGGGATGATTTTTAATAGCGGCTCTTAAACCTTCTGCCGTTGCCTGAGTGTTTACTAAAGCTTGTGTCATTAAAAGTATTTCTTCGCCTTTGTTCTTTTCAAAAGCTTGAAGAAACATGGCTTCCGAAGCACCAATTGTTGTAACCTTGTTCTTCTTGTCTGCCAAAATTTTGATGAACTTTTCTTTTTCTTCACGCCAATTGGGCATATCCCAGGTCTGCGGGTAAACTTCCCCATTCAATAAAATGGGCATGTCAACAATGGTTAATCCTAGTTCTTTTATTCGTTCCGGCTCTAACTGACAAGTACTGTCAATAATGATCTTCATTATCCATTCCTCCTGTTTTGCATGCTAAGTATAAACAAATTATTTTTTGTTTACAAGTTAGAACTAAGCCTGAAGTTTAGAGCATAATACTATAAAACAAAAATTAAAGTGTTTAAAAATCTGATTTTTTAATGCCTTGTTTCAAATCCAGAAAACAGCTCTAAAGCAATAGCTCAAGCTATTAATTAAGTATGAATTACATAGCCCATTTCGTAGAAATCCGGACCCATGTGTGGAATAAGAGAAAAATTTGTAAAATGAATGTGCACTTCTATTTTCCAGCCGAAGTCCTCTGCAGCTTTTTCGAGTGCTTGTTCCATATGCAAACATTCTTTATTATGCTCATTTGAATAAGCCATGTTTACAGTAAGTTTTTTACTCTCTCTTTTTATCATTTCCTCTTTAATTGCAGAAAGGAACCTTGAATTAGCTTGTTTGAAATTTCTTACCTTTCCTGTGGATTTTAACATACCGGATTCAGGAACGGATGATAAAATAGGAAAAATACGCATTGCACTTGCTAAAACAGCTTTTAGGTAATCGACCCTTCCGCTTCGATGCAAATAAAAGAGATCATAAAGAAGACCAACGACCCAGGTGTTGGATCTGTTCTTTACAAGAAGATCAAAAGCTTCATCACGGCTGAGATCTTTTTCCCTTAATTCTCTTAGTAAAGCCAATGCCTGAACCCCAACTCCCGAAGCCAGTATTTGAGTATCAAAAACTTTAACATTAAACTCGGGGTGTTCTTTTAGAACTTTCTTAAGTGAATGTCCGGTAGCTTTTGTATTGTTTAAGGATTGAACAATAAAAAGAACTTCTTCATCTTTATAGTGTTGGAAAACCCTAATGAATTCTCTTTCGGTAATACCGGATGTGGAAGCTTTACTATTCTTGTCTCGAATTAATTCTATAAATTTTTTCTTGTCTTCAAGAATAGTAGGTGAATCCCATTGCGTGATATATTCTTCACCATTTAAATAAAGGGGATAATCTATAAAACCCAGATCCAGATCTTTGATAACTTGTGGCTCAATCTGACAAGTACTATCAACAATAATTTTCATATTAATTCCTCCATGTGTTAGCTAATTATAAGTATTATCAAGTGGAAAAACACCTATTTTATACAGCTAAATATAAAAAAACCACTTAAGCTAAAATACCCGCAGACAACACTTCGTTTATTATATCTTAGCTAAAATGGGTATGAATTTTTATTTGTCAATCAGACAAGAATCCATTAGTTTTCGGCAATCGAAAGCAACATATTAAATTGGAGATTAAAATGAAGAAATTTATTATACCTGTAATGCTTGTGCTACTTATACTTGTTTGTTCTTGCGCTCCCAAGGAAGATTTAGATATCATTCCTGTTCAATTTATTTTCAGCGGAGATACGGCACACTTTGCTACACAAGATATGTTTTATGCTGAAAAATATGATAATATCACATTTAGAGAACATCCCCATTTACAGGCAAAATTATCTCAAGATGCCTCAAAGATCACAATGTATGCCAGCAAAGATTTTTCGGGCTATACAACTTTGACTTTTTTGAAAGGGTTTACAAAATACGAAATGCCGGTAAAAGTTATTGATAGAAAATATATTGATTTTAATTATACTCCAAAAACCAATGAAAATATTGAAAATATCTGCGTTTTTGGAAATTTCAATTTTTGGCTACGTAATCAACTGCTGATGCAAAAGGCAGACGATGGTCGCTTTTCTATCACTCTCCCCTTTGAACCCGGCCAATATGAATATCTCTTTGCTGTCAATGGCAGAGAAATACTTGATCCTTCAAATCCCGATTCTGTCCCTAATGGTCTGGGAGGCTACAACTCCCCCCTAAAGGTTTTACCATCTTTTAGTGGAAAAACTCCTTTTATCACTCCCAAGAGCCATCAAATTAATAAGGACTTAATATTAAGGTATAAAATACTTACCAATGATTATAAAGGCCGTTTTTTACGCTCGCAATTCATCGTTCTGCTTGATAATAAAGAACTAAAATCTTCTCGCATAAAGCTTAATGGTCACGAGCTTACGCTTCGGGTCCCTCTAAATTTAGCCAAGAATAGCAAGAAGCTCCGAGTCTGCTGGTCCAGCGATATCTGCACATCTAATCTTTCGGAACTTATATTGGAAGAGGGTCTTCCCGCAGGCAATAGCGAAAAATTCCACTGGCAGGATGCCATTATATATTCATTGATGGTAGATCGCTTTAAAAATGGCGATCCTTCAAATGATTCTCCCATTGTTCATGGAAAACTCGCTGATAGAGCAAACTTCCAGGGAGGCGACCTGCAAGGCCTGATCCAAAAAATGGATGAAAATTATTTCAATGATCTGGGCGTGAATACACTTTGGGTTTTGCCAATTCTCAAGAATACTCCCAAAGCTTTTATTGAAACACCTCCGCCTCATCGTATGTTCAGTGGATATCACGGCTACTGGCCAATAAATAATCGCAAGATCGATCCACATTATGGAACAAATGAGGACGCTAAAACCATGGTTGATATTGCACATAAAAAAGGAATAAAAATATTAATGGATTATGTTTCCAATCATGTTCATAAAGACCACCCCTACTATCAGGAACATCCTGAGTGGTTTGGGGAATTTATTTTACCCGATGGCCGCCAGAATCTGCGACTCTTTGATGAATATCGCTTAAGCACATGGTTTGAATCATATTTACCTTCATTCGATTATTTTTCATCTCCCGAAGCTATCGATACCATGGTCACTGACGCTATCTGGCTATTGAAAGAATTCAATATTGATGGTTTCAGACATGATGCTGTTAAACATGTGCCCTATATTTTCTGGCGGACTTTAAGCCGGGAAATCCGAAGAGAATTCCCTGATAAAGACATCTATCAGATCGGAGAAACTTTTGGCGACCATTCCCTGATCTCTTCTTATGTGAATAATGGTCAGCTCTCGGCTCAGTTCAATTTTAATCTCTATTGGCCTGCACGATATGCCTTTGCCGTCGATAACGAAAGTTTTGATGGACTTGCAGCTGAAATGGAAAGGGTTATTGACATATACGGTCAAAATCATCTTATGGCAAATATGATGGATTCTCATGATCAGCCCCGTTATCCTGCCTATCTGGAAAAAGATCTGGATTGGGGCGATAATGCCTCAGAATTTGGCTGGCATCATGATATTCAGGTCGATGATCCTCTTACTTATGACAAAATTGAAATGTATTATTCTTATCTTATGACCATACCCGGACCTCCGGTCATCTATTATGGAAATGAAGTCGGACTTACGGGCGCCGGCGACCCCGATAACCGTAGGCCCATGCCTTGGAAAATCGATCAACGCCAAAAGGAACTTAGACAATATATTTCAGCACTAACTGCTATAAGAAAAGAGCATCCTGCCTTGCGTTATGGCGATTATTTTACAGTCCGTGCTGATGAAACTGTCTATGCGTATTTACGCTCGGATTTTAATGAGCGCATGCTTGTTGTTATACATAGAAAAGATCAAGATGCTCAGGTCAGCATAGAGCTTTCCGAGGACTTGGATCCGGGTGAGCTCGAATGTCTGAATGAGTCACCCGACATAGACCGTGACCCTGAAAACAAAACTATCTATCACATTCAGGCAAAACCCTATACCGGATATATATTTAAGGTAAAATAAATTTTTCTAAACAAAAATAAAGCCCCGATATTTATCCGGGGCTTTATTTTTTTGTATTAAAAAGATCATACTATTTTGGAAATAATTTAGTGCTGAGATACTTTTCGCCACGATCAGGAAAAATGACAACCATACAACCGTGTTCTATTTGTTTTATGGCTTCAAGAGCTGCTACCATGGCCGCACCTGAACTCATGCCAACAAAAATACCCTCTTCCCTGACAATATGCCTCGCCATTGCAAAAGCTTCTTCGCTTTCAACATCTACCCGGCAATCTATCTTTTCAGGATCGTATAATTGCGGGACCACGGCCTCTTCCATATTTTTCAAACCCTGGATATAATGACCTTTGATCGGATGGGCACAGATCACTTTTACTTTAGGATTATTTTCCTTTAAGGCTGTACTTAATCCCATGATGGTACCGGAAGTACCAATACTTGATACCAGATGTGTTATCATACCACCTGTTTGTTGCCATATTTCTTCAGCTGTCACTTTATAATGCGCTAATTTATTATAATCGTTAGCAAACTGATTGGGGTTAAAATATTTCCCTGCTTCTTCTTCCAACATTTGTCCTGCTTTTATAAGAGCACCATCTGTGCCCTTATCTCCAGAGGTTAAAACGACTTCTGCGCCAAAAGCTTTTATCATTTTGCGTCGTTCAATAGATACCGTCTCACTCATTACGATCGTAACATCATATCCTTTAACAGCGCCAATCATGGCTAAGCCTATTCCGGTATTACCGGAAGTTGCTTCCAATATTTTACTCCCGGGTTTTAAAATGCCTTCTGCTTCTGCTTGTTGGATCATTCTTAAAGCAATTCTGTCTTTTATGCTACCGGTAGGATTAAATCCTTCTAACTTAGCATAAAGATTAACATTCTTGTTTGGATTAAGTTTATTGATCCTGACTAATGGAGTTTGTCCAATTGCCTGTAATATATTTGAGTAGATCATTTTCTCTCCATAATATTCATCATCTTTATTAAAAGGATATTTATAATCATAAGGGCAAATACATCCTAAAGCAGGTTCCTTTCCCCAATTCGCTCTCGACCTCTATTTTACCGCGATGTAATTCTATAAATTCTTTAGAAATGATCAAACCAAGTCCGGTACCGGGTTCGCCATCTGTACCGTGCTCGCTCACAGCCTTATCAATGAGAAAAAGTTGTGAACGCTTTTCTTCGTCCATTCCAACGCCCCGATCTTTGATTTCCAGCTCTAACATATTGTTTTTTTCGCGGGTAGAAATTTTGATCTTTGAACCGTGATAGGAATATTTTATTGCATTAGAAATTAGATTTTGCAAGATGGTGTGGATCATATTTTCATCTGCAAGAATCACAACGGGTTGAATGTTTAGATCGATCTCAAGGTGTTTTTGTTTTGCAATGGTTTCCATTAATCTGACTGTTTCCCGAATGGGAGTACGAATATCCAAGGCTTTAGGTTTAAAAGAAATTTGACCTGTTTGAGAACGAGACCACTCAAGAAGATTTTCAAGAAGCTTATATGTCTGAGTCGAAATACTTTCAATATGACCAGCGTACTCACTGGCTTTTTGATAATTATTCTTTGCCAAAGCTGTTTTTAAAAGACTAGAAAAACCCATCAATGTATTGAAAGGACTTTTTAGGTCATGTGCAATAATGGAAGAGAATTTATCTTTTGTGGCATTAAGCTCCTGGAGTGATTTTTGGTTTCTTTTTAATGTTTCATTGATTTCTTTATTTGATATATGTACTCTTAGTATGTAAAAAGCAAAAACTATTGTCATACTTAAAATAATCACCAATAGATTTCTAACGGCAACTTGTCTTTCAAGACTTATTTGATTCACAATTTTATCTTGTTCTAGTTGGCGTATTTTTTTTTCTTTGGCTTCAAGTTTATAAAGGTCTTCTAACTGAGTCACAGCTCTTGTTGCAGAGGAAAGCGAAATTGAATCCGAAAGATCTATTTGATTCTTGAGATAAAAATAAGCATTTTCATAATTTCCTGTTTCAAAATAAATATCCGATAACATAGAAGACAAGTTAATTGTTACGATCTTTTGGTTATTTGGCACAGCATATTTAAGACCAAGTTCCAAACTATCTTTTGCAGCTTGTAAATTACCCATAGAATAAAAAATTTCACCATATAATCTATAGACCGAAGGAAGACCCAAAACATCATTTATCGCTTTTTTAATTTGCCTTGATCTAGCTAAAAACTCTAAAGCAAGCTCTGCATTGCCATCAGCAAACTCTATCATTGCTTTATACTTACAAGCATTTGACATACCAAATTCCAGATTATATTCATCGTAAATATTGCGAGCTTGAAGATTATTGCAACGGGCATTTTCGATATCACCGAGCTTTAAATGGGTCATAGCTAATTCATCATGAGAAATTGCCACTCCGGTCAAGGAGCTTACGGTCTCAGGTAAAGCTTTATATCTTTCTAAAGATTCGCTAAAGGCGTCTCTGGCATTTTCATATAGATTCATTGCCGTATAAATATTACCGGTTGAATAACTAATCCAAGCGGCTCCTTCCGGGTAGTCCGCCAGTTCATATTGTTCTTTGGATTTATGGATAAATTCTATGGCCTGAGCAAAAGATCCATCTAATCTAAAAATGGTTGATAATTGAGAATAAATAATTGCTAAATTCATGTGATCAGATGCTTCTATCGAATAGTTAAGCGCTTCTTTGTATTTTTCTATGGCAAAGACCTGATCCCCGGTCAAGCGTAAACTTACAGTCCCCTCCATTGTCAAAACTTTCCCTAAACTTTCTTTGTCCTTTTCTTTTCTATAAAGCTCTCCGGATCTTTGAAGCAAAACAAGAGCCGTATCAGAACGATCAAAATAATGATTCGTCATTCCCAGATAAAACAAAGCTTTGGCTTGCATATCCACCAGACCCAAGGATATGGCTTCTTCGTAGGCTTCATTGATATTGTAAATAGCAAGGTCATAATCACGTCGTCTATGTTCATAGCCAATCTGAAGTCTGGCTGTAATCCTTGCTAATCCGCTATCTTCTTCTGCAATTATGTACAGGCTATCTAAACTTTCATTTGCATAAAGGAATGACATTAATAAAATAAGAGCAAAAACGAGTAAGGCTTTTAAATATATTCTTAAATCGAAGATAGTATTTTTATCCATTTTTCCTCTCAAAGAAAGCTACTTTTTTAAATATACTCAATTAAACTTAAAATTAAACAATAATTTCTATCTTATTTAATAATCAAAAACCGAGACCTGCCCTTGCTTTCCTGAGCGACGAAGCCTTTTGGTCAGCCATAGCCTTCTGGTCAGCCATAGCCTTGGCGTAGGCTGAGGCGAAGTTGGTGGCGAGGGTGTGCAAGAAGTCGAAGACGCGCCGAAGTCCCAATAGAGACGAAGGTGTGCCGAAAATCAGAACATCTCACAAGAAGTCACGGAATTTCTTCGCATTGGGTATAAATATTAAATGCTCAATATAAGTTTTGAGCTTTTTCCCATGCGGTCACAATACCTTTGATCATAGCTGATGAAAAACCGGCATGTTCCATTTGATTCAAACCGGAAATGGTAACTCCTAAAGGCGTGGTAACCTTATCTATTTCAAATTCGGGGTGATTGCCTGTCTGAAGCAGTAATTCCGCTGCGCCCTTGGCTGTTTGTGTTGCCATTAGTTTTGCATCCTCGGCATGTAATCCAATTTCTATTCCACCTTGAATTGCAGCACGGATAGCGCGTAAAAAAAAGGCTATCCCACAAGATGCCAGGGCAGTCGAAGCTGTTATAAGTTCTTCTTTGAGATATATGGTCTCACCTAAAGGGGAAAATAGATCTTCAACTTCAGGGAGCAGATCTTTATCACTTTCTCTGCTTGCCAGAGCTGTCATAGATTCTCCAATTGAGATGGCCGTATTGGGCATAGCTCTAAAAACCGGCAGATCTTTGCCGATATTTTTAAGAATATCTGCTATTTTTACACCGGAAACGACGGAGATAATTATATGTCTTTCTATATCCAAGGATGATTTGATCTGCTCTAATAAATTATTAATTTGCTGAGGTTCAACAGTCAGTATCAATGTATCAGCAAAATTTACAGCCTCAATATTATTTTTTGTAATATGGCAGCCATCATGAGCATATTGTTCCAGCAGACTTATTTTAGTATTGCTCATTATGATATCCGAAGCTTTAAGTCCGCCATCTTTGATTAATCCACGGTAAATTGCTTGTCCAATATTCCCTGCACCTAAAATTGCTATTTTTTTCATATAAATCCTTTATTATAGCAAGAAATTTAAAGCAATAAATCACTAAAGACAAGGAATTGCCTTCTTGGGCTATTGTTTTTTAGCTCCTCTCACGGATTCACAAATAGCGGAAGCCGGAATATCACGCACAAAGTAATAGAGTAAGCTAAAACCATTGGATCTCTTTGCCATTGAGCCATCCCAGACAAAAAAACTCCCTAAAACGCCAACAGCTCCACGGAGAGTGAAGCTGTCAGCAAGAGAGAGAGAGAGCTTTTTATTCTAAACCCGAAATATATTTTCGGGTGAAATCTTTATTTTAATTGAATTGATTATCTCCAATTAAATAGACTTTCGGAGAATTTCATGTGAACGGTGAGGTAAAAGTTGTTATACATAAAGTTTTCGCTGCCAAAGTCCTGATCTTCGAACTGACTTAAGGCATATCCCACACCAAGCTGTATATTTCTAAGCAGGTTATAACCTAATTCGACTGACGAAGCGACTTTTTCCTGACCGAGTTCTTTAATGTCCACAATTTTCAGGTCAGCAGCCGCATAGCATTTCTTGCCTAAGTCATATTCCAGACGAAGTGCAAAGTAACTGGTAGTCACCACATCCTTAAACAAGGAAATTTCTTCATCGAGTATCATACGGTACGCCACCGAGAAACCGACTTCCAATCTTTCGGATGCTTGCCAGTAGTTATGAGAGTAAACAATAAAGCGCTCTTGGTTCATTGGTGAGGCAATATGCGTATTTTTATCAACCAGATACGCGACTTTTAAGAGCGAGTTGAAAAAATCGCTGCGCTGAGGACGAATAGCCAAACCGATCTGATTATCAGATTTAATGACATAATCGTCAACTAATTCTAAATAGGATGTCTTGGTATAGGTCGATTTTCCCAAGAATGATAAACCGCGCGCAATTTTAAAATCTATATTGAACATGGTATTCCACTGTCTTGAATCTTTCTTGGAAAGAAGCTCAGCTTTTGCAGACATTTTTAAAGGCATATCAGGTAAAAATTCAAATGATGTCGAGAATGCCTGATGATCCGCGGTCGGTACAACAAATTTATCACTGATGGAAACATTTTCATAAGCAAGATTAAAGGTGAAGGCATCCCCTATCTTCCATTTGTTCTTTAAACCAATGGTAGCACGGTTGCGTTGTTCGCCGCTGGCTCCGCCAATTTCGTACTTTCCGCTTAATTCTGTGTTTTCGCTGACCTTGGAATCTATCCCCACAATGTATTGATTAGGATTAGCACCGTCTTCCAGTCGTTTATATTTAGCAAAAATACCGATTTTTTCAGTAATGGAATATCTCAAGCCTACTCCAGTGAATGTAGGTTTGGATTGATCTGTTTTTTCGAGATTTTGTTCTCTTTCTACGGTCGCTAAAAGTTTCTTGCCCAATTGATAATCTAAAGATGCTTTAACAAGCTTTGAACGCAGTGCGGATAAAGTATCGCCTTGCATTGTATTCTTCTGAGCGTCTTCATAGGCAAGATTAAAATTCGTACTTTCGAAAAATTGTTTTTGGTAACTGATATTAAAAATTTTTGAAGAGCACTCTTCGACTGCACCTAGGTCATTGGCCTGTTCATAATATTCTGAAGCTAGGCGACCGAATTTATCATTGCCCAGCACAGCTTTTACACCATATTTTTCGGTGCCATTTTCAGTACTTTTGCCCATCTGGGACATATTTGTAAAGGATGTATCGATATGGCGATAATAGGCCGATGCATTAAAATATTTTGCGGGATTAAAAAGGATCTCTGCCTTATAAGCATTGCCCTTAATTTTGTCCCCGTTTAGTTCAGGTGTAATAGATTCTGCGTATTCACCCTTAATAGATAAAAATTTAAAAATAGGCAGTGTAGCATCTACACCATATAAATAATAATTAGAAACACTTTTTTCTTCTGCTACAAATAAAGCACCCATTTTCAATTTCTTGAAGAGGGTTCCGTCGTAGCGAATACCGCCAATGGCAGTTTCTTTCTTTCCGGATTTATATTCGTAAGATACCACTATATAAATGGGATTAGCTGCATCATCTATACTGGAAACAGCTTGTTTGAACATAATAGAGCCGTCTTCGTAGTTGATAGTATAATCCTGATAGCGATGTAATTCTTCCGTCCGGATAATTCTTTCGGGATGATATTTATCGCGTGTTTGAATTTCGATCTTATCGGATAACTCGCTTATAAAGGTTTTACTCAAGAAATAGTAACCGGAAATACCTTGACCACGAATTTCATCCAATTGCATTTCTCTGTCTGTAAGGGTTCCAAAAGCTCTCAGAGAATGTGATTTGTAATTCAAGTCTGCAAGCATACCATTGAATGTTCTGTTATAAGCTGTAAATTCGGCATTATCAAGCTTGGTATCAAAATCCCCGTACATAATTGCCGATTCGTTTCGTTCAAGCTTTACAAATAGTTCGGAGTTAGTCTGTGCATCAAATTCCAAATGACTTGCATCACCGTAAATAGCATATTGTTCCGAAGGATCAATAGCTTGATAAAATTGATCTTTATAATTTCGTTTTGAATCATAAGATGCGGTAAACTGATATTTATTAAAAATATTTCCCTTGGCATAAAAAGCAAATCGCCCACCATATAATGCCTTGTCTAAAAAGGCATTTTCACGCCAGACTTCAACATCGGGTTCATTTCCATTATCAGGGAAATCCTGATAGTTCGATACAGCAGCATTCATCGACCCTACAAGAATGAAATCACTCTGAGGTGTAGTAAAGCGCACAGGTACCTGGAAATATTTACCCATCACAGCCACTTCCAGAATTGCTCTGCCGGCTAACTTAGGTGCTCTTATCGGGAATTTCAATACTCCTTCTTTAATGGCAAGTTGAGTACCGGAAGAAATTTTATCAATATCTTCTGTTGCAATTGTTCCATCGGTGATGGAGACAGTCGCAATTTTTAAATGATCCAGTAAATAGCCCCATTCATCTCTGAATTCAAAGCTGAGTGTATCAACACTCTTACTGTTTGCCGGGATCTCAATGCGTTCCTGATATGGAACCATAGCCATAGGCGGTCCCAGAACATGAACAGATCTTTCAGCTGTAAATACTCTATTTCTTGCACCAACAACTTCGACTTTGAATTTTACAGGACCATCGGGTACTTTAACATTCAAATAATCATAAACACCATCAATTCTTATAGTGCCTTCGGCAGCTAATTCTTCATTGACATATAGTTTAGTGGGTGCATTCGGTTTACCCATGACAGTAACAGCAAGACGATTCAAATTACTAAGGCTTCCCTCGTGGGGATTCAGGATGAGCGCCTGCCCTAAGAGTGGCGAGACTCCCATAAATAGGACCCATAAGATCCACATTATTTTTTGCCTTAAGGTATTCATCTTGTTTCTTGTTCTATTCTAATTTCTATAGAATCCTCGAACAGTTCATTGCTCTCATGTAACATTTGTTTTTCGTTTGCGATGGCTCTTATCTCAACCCGGCGATTAGCTCTACGGCCTTCTGCGGTTTTATTATCGGCAACAGGATATGCTGCCCCAAAACCCTTTGCTTCAATTCTATCAGCTGCAATATGGTATTTATTGACCAGTACATCGCGAATAGCTTCTGCACGGCGCTGTGATAGAACTTTAGCCACTTTCCAACTGCCAATATTATCACTATAGCCCTCAATGATAATAGAAACCCAGGGTTGCCAACGCAAGAATTTTGCAATGGCTGCAATAGCAGGATCATTGCCATCAAGTAGCTCGGGTGAATGGAATTCGAAATGAGAATCACCCATAATTTCATTAAAAAGAATATGATCGACCTTTGTCTCGAGCGTATTCATCATTAAAGGTGTCTGACGGAATTTACCGGCTTCGATCTTGTACTCTAACATGGAGATAATACTACTATGAGTAGTGATCTTGTCTGCTTTTGTAGGTACAAGTTTAAAACTGATCTCATTCTTTTCGGATTCTGATAATTTACCCAAATCCCATTCAATAGCAGTGTCATTCAATTTCTTGACAGGCGTTTTTGCAAAGTTTACTTTTGCAGAGTTTTCATCTAGGCTGAAACCTTTAGGCAAATAGGTGACAAACTTCACATCATTGAGTAAAATGGAACCGCTATAATCCATATTGAATCGCATATCTATAACTTGTCTTTCATCGGGCGCTACAGGAGCCGGGAAAAACTTCAATCTTACCAGTCGCTGAGCATTATTCTCTAAAGAAGAGTTATTAGCTGTATAACGACATTTCAAGCGTCTTTCTTCAATTCCCAGAGCTAACAGTTCTGAAGAAACTGTATTCACGGGACAAGTTTCGGATTTTGCTGTACTGCATAATGCCGGTACATCTGTTTTGCTGAACTCTTCAACAAGAACGGTTACATCTTGTCTCCAGGTCAGATAATTCTTTATATCTTCCAGTTCACTGGAATTCGTGATCTCGTAGCCATTCTTGTTAAGATCATACTTAAGCGCTATTGTCATTTCCCAAGGATGGTAAGATGCCATTCTTAAGGATCTTGTCACTGTTTCCTGGCTAATATTCAGCTGGGCTGTATTCTTTATTCCCTTGCCTTCTTTTTTGGACTTAGCTTCTACAATAACCTTGCGTTCAGGAACAAAATCATCACCTGCCAAAACAAAGTTGGCTTTGGCAATGCCCGTTGCTGAAAGCTTGACCAATCTTGTATCGCTATCACCCATAAAATCAGACGATGAAACCACGACTCGTGTATTCTTGGGAAGGGTTTTAGTATTAACCTTAAGAACATGATCGCCCATACGAACACTTGGTATTGAATATTTACCGTATTCGTCTGTGGTCACCCTAATGCCTGTTTCACTGATGATCTCAACACCTTTAAATGTTTCTTCATCATTGTCATGCATATTATTTCCATTGCGGTCGAAAAATACTTTTCCAAAAATGAGGCCATAACCTTGCATCATGCCAGGTTTAACCACAACAGTTGCAGAGGCAGTATTAGAAGCTACCTGATCACCTGTCCGGAAAAATCCTCTTGCAAAAGCAGTGTTTTCATTTTCGCCGAAACGAGTGTTAAGTCCGACTACAGTACGATATTTAATATGAATGCTCTGACCGATTGGAATTTCTTCATCGATATTCCAGACCAGAGTCTGTCTTCCATTCTGCATTAGCATCTCGGGATCGGCAATTTTCGCAGCGTCCATAAAACTGCGGTTTTCTCTATACCTGAAACCCGATGGTAATCTATCTGTTAATATGAATTTCTTGATAGACTGATCGTCACTTTGATTAGAGATCTTGATATTATAGGTCAAAATATCTCCAACTTCCGCAACCTGGATATTAACGGTTTTTTCTACCAGCAAGAATGGAGCAATAATGCTCGAAGTGGCTCGTGTACGACTATCATCTTGAGTATAAACGCTATCATGATCAGTATAAATGAATGCTGTATTCGTGATATCTTTCTCAGTATTGCTAATAAGCTTTGCCAAGAAAACGACAGAGTCCTTTTCCTGTGCTTTCATGCCATAACGATAAAATGAAAGTTCGCGCCTTATTCTGTTATAGTCTTTGAGATACATGCCCTCACCATCATTAAATGATGAAGCAATAAATTCCACTTCTTGGGGTAGCTGATCCACCAAATAAATTGTATCAGCTATATTTCTGTTCAATGATTCAAAATGGATAGTGTACTTTAAGCTATCACCTTTAAGGGCAATTTCCTTATCCACAGTTTTGTAAGTTTTAAATAATACGGGATCATTATAAATGTCCGTATCAATTAAATGGACGCCGGAATTCTCCAAAGTAAATTCGCGGGATCCGGAGTAAAAATAGTTACTCTCGCCAAAAACTGCTTCTATTCGGTAAGTTCCCAGATCAAGGTCATTGAAAAAGAAAAATCCATTCGTATCGGTATGTGTTGAATCCACATACTCTGTAAAGTCTGTTGCCAGGTTGATTTTATTTAAACTGTTCTTTTCTATACGGTTCAGATAAACGTCAACATCCGACAAAAGTATTACTTCACCGGACATACGATCAACAAGGCGACCGGAAACCGCTGCATTATAGGTGACATCACCTACCTGCCCTGTACCGGTATCACCGGCTTCAATTCCCTGATCTACTGTATGTGTATCTCCGAATCTATCTCTGAACACAATTCTGATGATATAGGGACCCGGTTTATAAATGGCTATGCTATATTCACCATTTTCATCTGTGATGGCCGTTCCAAGCACTTCGCCATCCTGGATAAGAAGTATAGTCACTCCAACCGCAGGATTTCCTTCGCGATCTAGAACAACACCTTCTGCTCTGTAGGCAGAAAATACCACATCTGTAGAATCACTCATTACATCACCATCGCCGGCAATAATTTTGGCGCTTACTTTTACAGGCACATAATCTACACTGACGATCTCTGACCTTAGTTGCATATCGGCATAACCGTTTAAGGTTTTTACTGTATGCGTATCAGACAAGAATGTACCACGCTCAGTGAAAAATGTCACTTCTGTTCCATCATCAATGGCTTGTCCTATATCACTAAATACACTGGCACGAATAGTCGTAACACTTTCTCCATTACCAAGAAGGGTATCGGGATCGGCACTAATACTAAGATCATAAGCATGTATCTTAGTCTTAAAAATATTCGATTCAGCTTTTAGCTCCATAAAGTGTAAGCTTGCTTTATTGCTTAGTTCTTTTAAAGCGATATGATCTCTATTGATCTTTGCTTTTAATTCAACAGTACTTTCAGTGTTTAATGCAATATCACCAAGATCCCAGGAAACAATATGTCCATCGGCATCATAGCTGGAATTGCCGCTTGCTGAGATAAATTCAAGATGATCGCTCAGAGTATCTAAGAGAATCGCTGAATTTGCAATGGCATTTCCATTGTTTATGTAATTGAAAGTATATGTGAGAGTATCACCTAAGAATGCTGAACTCTGTGAGCTTTTTATAAGAGATAATTCAGGTGCAGATTTTACTTTAACCCTGGCTGTGTCCTCGGCATAAAAACCGCATTCACTCTCTATACTTACCTTGTTCATCAGAACACTGGCATCGGTAAGAGGTTCACGCACACGCACAGTTAAACTAACTTGCTCCTTGTTTGTCATTAAGGCATCTACATCATGTAAGTACCATTGTACAACACCATGATTAGCATTGAAATGATAATTACCTGTCGCTGAAACAAAATCTAAATTTACAGATAGAGTATCGGTGATCGTGACATTGCGAGCAAGTCCATGACCACTATTGAGATAGTCTATCTTATAATTTAATTCTTCGCCAGCTTGTACACTTGTACTGTCTGCAGATTTTTCTATAGTCAATAAGGCTGATCTTAACAAAATATCAGAATACGCCGAGGCTTTTTTGCCCTCAGCACAATATATATGAGATCGACTTCGCATGTTTGTCCCATCCGGAACACTTTTCTTGATAAGAACGCTTATTTCCACAGAATCTTTTTCGCCCGCACTTAAACTCGGGAAATTCCATCTAATTTCATGTGATGCAGGATCATAAAGTCCATTGGACTCAGAAGACAGATATTGAAAGTTCTCATTCAATACTTCTGTCATCAGCAGATCACTGGCATCATCTCCACCACGGTTTCCATAATGAATCATATATGAAACAGTATCACATGGCGAAGCAAAGGCCGGCATTGTTCTATGCATATCTAAAGCAGCTTGTGCTCTTACTTCAACAGTTTCGCTATCGTGCTCGCTATCGTTATTTGAAGAAACTGTAGCTCTGTTTGTGACAGTTCCGGTCTGAGCATCATCACGAATACTAAGTTTAATATTCCTTTCAATGATGTCGCCGGGATGTATATCACCTATTGACCACGATATTGTACGATCTTGTTTTTGTATATCAGTATCAGCGGAAACAAAGAGTAATTTGTAAGGGAGTTCATCGACTAAAATAGCATCGTAGGCAGGTATATTCCCCAAGTTGCCTAAAACTATCTCATAATCCAGAGTATCTCCGGCCAATACGCTTTGTTTTCTTGCAGTTTTACTGATCTGCAATAATGCTTTATTTTCTATGATAATGCTTGCCGGTGCTGATGCAATTTTTACAAGCTCAGGCGTTTCGACATAGGCCTTATTCACAATTTCAGTTTCAGAAGAAAAACCGGAAGGCACCACGCAACTTATATCAAAGTGCATCGTTGCCCCCGGTTCTAAATCTAAATTATTCCAGGTCAGGACATGTCCATCCACCTGGGCAGCCGGCTGTGAACCGATATAGTTCAAAACGCCGGCTAAAGTATCAGAAAGAATAAAAGAATATACAGGCAGATCGCCGCTATTGCTGATTTCTATATGGTATTCAACCGTATCTCTCGGTGAATACGAAGGAGAAGCTACTGTTTTTGAAATATTCAAAGTGTAGCCCGGTTCAACAACAGTCACAACTTCCTGACTTGAGATATTAATATCAAAATCACCGGGATAAATATATCGCGCAGTAGCGATATTCTTGATCTCGGTTCCAAGGGGAGTTTGTGCCCACAAGCTGGTTATACTTGCAAACGCAAGTATTAGCACGATGCCGGCTCTCCTCAATGTTTGAAATCTGTTTCTCATTCTTTTGATTGTCTCTGCTTTTTCTTAATAGCTTAACAGCTTATTAATTGATCGTTACTCTAAAGCTAATTGTTACTATTGCACCGGCTTCTAAAGTAAGGAGTGAAAGTTTAACATGGTTTTCAACTGCAATATATCCAGCTTGAGTAGTATTGGCTGAATATTGATAATCTGTAGTAACAGATCCTGGTACAAATGTAGTATTTGCCGGAATAAGATCTGTAACTTCAACAGCCGAAGCAACACCACTTCCGTCATTTGAAAGAATAAGTTGATACGTTAATTCATCACCTGGTTTTGCATATGTTACACTTTGAACATACTCAGTACCTGACCATATATATTTCTGTAAAGAAAGATTCGGCAATGTAAGTTGAGTCGTAAATGTACTAATATCAGATTCACTAGACCCACCGGCTGTTGTAGTAGCTGTAACACTAAGTACTATTTCGGTGCCATCAGCAAAAGGCTGGTTGCCAGCATCTTGTGTTGGAACAGTTCCAGTTACAGTAAATGATATTACTTCACCACTTGCCATAGACAGCGTAGCGACATTTCCACATGTATAGCTATTGGTTCCATCAGAAAATGACCAAGAGATCAACTCACAATATGATGTAACTACTATTTGATCATTAGCATTACCATTGTTTGTAATGGTAAAAGAATAAGTAACCTCATCACCGGGGTTGGCAAGTTTAGTCGTATGATCAGAAGCAACAATAACACCAAAAGTCTTTGTAAGAGTCGTAGTAAAAGTGTGGGAAGCTGAAATACTTTCATCTCCAGCCGCATTCATTGTTGGAGTTGCTGTAACAACTAATTCCATTATTCTTCCATGCTCGTGAGCTACAACATTTGGTACTGTAGCAACTGCAATAATAGATACATCGGTATCTCTTTCCATAATACCGGCATCTATAACACCATCACTATTGGTATCTGTTAATTCGGCACCAAGCGCAGTACCATTGGCATAATAGAATTTCCAGTCAGTGATATCCTGAGTTGTATGAGTCAGGTTTATAACATCAATACCATTACTCTTGTTGGTTAATATGAAAGAATAACGAACTTCTTCACCTGGTGCTTTTGTTGAAGCATCACCATCTGGAGTAATAACTGCCTTAAAACGACGATTAATATTATAGCTGGCAGATTTTTCAACTAGCTGTGTTGTGCTGCCTATTACCCAATTAACATCTGCATTAACTGTATATGTACCGGTGGGGATTGTAGTTTTATTTTCTACTGAGAAGGTGACAGTTTCTGTTGCACCAACAGCAAGATCATTAAATGCAAATTTTACTAAACTTCCTTCAAGTGTTCCACCGGAAGTAGCAATATAATCTGCGTAGCCAGCAAGACTAGAAATATCCACAGCAACTTCATAGGCTGCATTTTGATTTCCAGCAACATGTGCAGTACTATTATTAGTAACAGCAACGGTAAATACCACAGGTAAACCTGTTTTAGCAGCTATGGGGTTGGCTGTAAAAGTAACATCAATAACCGGTGTTTCAACTGTAGTTGTAATACCGGTAGCTGAAGCCGAGCCGACACCCGCCTGAACAACTAAATTTGGATCACCTTGATGTGATCCGTCTTGATAGTATTTTGATGAAGCTGTAAGGTCAAGTACAACACTTTGTCCATTCACTGCCATACCATCTGTACCGGTATTTGTTACAACAAGCAAAATATTTTTGCTTGCATCTGCATTAATAGTTCCTGAATTAGATATTTCTGTTTCAGAACCATCAAATACTCCAATTTGACCGGTATCTTCATAGATCTTAGCTTGATAAGTAAATCCGGCTACATTTTGCAAAGCAAGAGCCAGATCATAAGAATCTATACCGTTACCTGTGTTAGTTAAGGTGAATGGAAATGTTGCTGTTCCAAGCAGTGGTATATACACTTCACCTGGTGTATTACTAAATTCTACACCGGCTACCTGTTGTACAAATGTACGCACTATGTTTGATTGCATAGTATAGGAATTTGCGTTATTGGCATCTTTATAGCTGCCAAAGGCCTGATTTGTTATCTCAGTACCAGCAGGGGTTCCGGCTGCAAAAGCAAAGCTGCTAAGCATCGCTAAGACCAGAATACTTAGAAAGATTTTTTTCACTTTCATTTGTTTTCCTTTTTGAAATTCATTTTCTATTTTACAGTTACTTCAAATTCTAACTTTTTACTCTCTTTAGGATTCAATGATCGTGCCAGTTGCCATTGCACGTGGGTAATCATCTCGGGCGTGGCTGCTTTTACAACAGTCTTCCCGTTCTTATCCTTCACCTTGTACTGAGGAGGCCAAGACTGATACGTTTTTCCACCATCAATGGAAAAAACGATCTTTGTCTGGCGACCCTTAGCACTATTAGCTTTGTAAACAACATTATCAGGAATGGGATTTGTTATAACAGGTTCTGTCATAACCCCCGTTCCCACATTCTGTGCCCAAAGAGTGTACTTGATTACATCGCCTGGTTTGTAGGCGATCTCTTGTCTGCCCATCTTCTCTGCTTGGCTCATATTCATTTTCTCTTCTGATACTTTTAGCTCAAGTTTGGGGATGCCCTGAGCAAAAGCAACAGCGCCGAAAACGACGACCAGCAATAGAAGGAGGACGGTGATTCTGCGAAGTCTCATATCTATCTCCTTTTATTTAACTTCTACTTTAAAAATTATACTCCCACCTTGACCGGTCGGCAAAGATGAACCCAGTTCAAATTTCAGGTCGGTAATGGGAGTTGTTTCTTGGTTATAATAATTTAACCCGCCATCGGGGCTAAATTGTATATTCATTCCATCAGCTATGGCTGACCCGGATATATAATGTGTATCAGGTGGAATACTTTCAAAAACTTTTACTTCTGTTGCATCTCCGTTGCCGGAGTTCAAATATAATAGTGTGTAATTTAAATAAGCACCCGAAACCGCGTAAGTTTTATCGACCATTTTAGTTAATACAAGAAATGGCTGTGGAAGTGGTGGAGTTTCTACAGTTACGGGCGCAGTGGGACCAAGGGAAATTGTTACAGATCCGCTTATTACAAATACAGTATGTATTATTTCTGCCTCTACAGTTGGAGAATTATTACATACAATAGTTGCGCTTGCCGCATTTAAAACAGC
>CAZNFT010000021.1:0-5800 GCA_964572745.1 uncultured bacterium | reverse complement strand
CTACAGTTGGAGAATTATTACATACAATAGTTGCGCTTGCCGCATTTAAAACAGCGCAGGCTATAATAGCAAGCATTACCGCAATTTTTTTTGGGAACACCAAATTTCGTATTGTCTCTCCCTAAGATTTCATTAACAGGATCTTAGTAGAATTCTCATATGTTTTCTGTCTCTTCACTTCTCCATTCAAAGGAGCCATAATCACTAAAGGGCATCTCTCTTTTACAATTAGCATTTTTAAGCTTAAAATTTTAGGCCTAATTTTAATAGTAGTTAACAATTAGCTGTCCTACAAGCTTTTATATTAATTCAATACTTATTATCTTTTAAGCAAATCTTAAGTCTTTATTTTTTTCCCTATTTTATTTGTACAGCAAAGATTATTTCTCCAGAAGCACCTGAAGCTAAATTATTACGTAAAAACCTCAAGTGAGTCACAGGATTTGTTGGATTATCGAAATAGCTAACACCATCACTACTATATTTAACGGTCATATTATTTGCTATGATCGAATTAGATACAAGATTGCATTGTTGAGGGATACTTTCATCGATAATAATTTGTGCTGCCTCTCCATCGCCTCCATTTGCATAAGTTGTTTTATAGCTTAATATATCACCCGGCTTAGCAGTAGAAGGTGTAGTAGAGCCATTACAATATTTAAACATGGTCATTGCCGGTTGCGGATCTACTTGTGGAATAAGGACAGTTACAGGCGCGGTGGCGCTAACAGTCGTACTTGTGCCCCAAGGAAAAATCCAAAAATACCTAGTGGCGCTTATCTTTCCTTCTATAGTATATGTGCCTTCTGTATTAGAAGCAGTAGCGGAAAAACTTAGAGTTAGGGGACCAAGCGACTCATCTAAACCACTCCAAGTAAGCGTTTGAGCACTTATATTCGGGTTATTGCTTGTCACACCGGAACTTGAATTGGCAACATAATCAAAACCATTAGCTAGGCTTAGCTCTACACTATTTAGATCCTCAGGATTATAGGTATTGTTAATAGTTACCGTATAACGTACTGTTTCCCCTGGTTCTACTTCAGATTTATCAACTGAAATAGTAGCAGAAACTGCATATAATAGCGTACAGCTCATGACACAATACAAAACCACAATTTTTTTAAGCTTCAGGAAATTTTGCACTCTATCTCTCCAGAATTCTCTTCGGCAGAAAATCTGCAAGCTCTCATTTTTATCTCTCTCTTCGCACAAAGGATACAGCCTAAACAGCTCTCTACTCCATTTGACTTTTCATCCTTCGCCCTAATTTTCAGCAATTTATAATGTTAACTAATTAATTAATTCTGTGCAAATGTTTTTTAAAGAATCTTAATTTTTAGTTAAGAAAGAGTTAAGAGTGGAACCGACCTTGGCGGCAAAAGAGACTCTTTAAGATTAATGGAGAAGCTTGGATGAAGAATAAGATTGAAAAACATAAACTCTAAGGTTTAAAAATCTGCAGGCTCATCTTTAAGGCGGGTGCCGACTGCTTAAAAAAATTTTAAGAAGTCTTTGACATAAGCTGAAAGATCCCGATATTTCCTAAATGCTGTTTATCAACGCGCTATAGCCTAAAAATTTGGAACTTTGATTGAATAATTAAACAATGAGTAAAGAATTGATGCAAAACAGAAAAGAGATCAAATGACGATGGATAAAAAAAACTACTTCGTTGTCGGTGCCGGTATGGCCGGTTTAACCGCTACTAACTATTTAGCTAAAGCCGGCTTAAATGTGACGCTTTTCGAACAAGCTTCTCAATGCGGTGGATTGGTGAATTCTTTCGAGCGAAATGGCTTTATTTATGATGGTGGAATTCGATCCATGGAAGACTCTGGAATACTTTTCCCCATGCTTAAAAACTTGGGATTGGATATAGAATGGCTAAAAAGTCAGGTATCCATAGGACTTGAAAAGGATATTCTTAGACTAAATGGCCTTGAAAGTGTTAATGATTACGAAGAATTTCTTCGTCGTAATTTTACGGATTCTCAGCAAGAGATCACACATATCATCAAGACTATCACAAAGATCATGTCTTATATGGATATACTTTATGGCATTGAAAATCCAATTTTTAAAGATATAAAAAACGATCCTAAATATGCCACTAAGGTACTGCTTCCCTGGTTGTTTAAATATATACGGGTCATTCCTAAGATCTTAAAAATGCATCAACCCGTAGAGGAATTTATCTTAAAGCTTTCCCAAGATCAGAAGTTAAACGATAATATTTGTCAGCATTTTTTTACGGAGACACCTGCTTTCTTTGCCTTATCCTATTTTTCTCTTTACCTGGATTATCATTATCCTAAAGGTGGAACGGGAGTTTTACCGCGTAAATTAGAGGAAAACGCTCGTTCTCTCGGCGCAGATATACGCCTTAATACAGCTATTACTCATATCGATCCGGATAATAAAACTTTAACAGATCAACATGGAAACATATATGATTATGATGCTATTATCTGGGCGGCAAACTTAAAAAACATGTATAAAGCAATTTCTTGCAAGAATATTAAAAAAGATAAAGTGCGTCAAAATGTTCAAAACATGAAAGATAAGCTCGAATCCTTGCGAGGTGGCGAATCTGTATTAAGCGTTTATCTTGCCCTTGACCAGAGTGTTGAACATTTTAGAAAGATCTGTTCTGAACATCTTTTCTATACAGCTGATAAAACAGGTTTATCGACTGTTGATAGAAAAGCTGTTGACAACATCATTGAAAGCGGCAAAAAAGACACACACTCAAAACAAAAGATCAAAGATTACCTTAAACTATTACTGGAAAGAAATACCTTCGAAATCTCCATTCCTGCTATGCGAGACCCTCATCTGGCGCCTGAAGGAAAAACTGCTTTTGTTATATCAATATTATTTGACCATAAACTCACTCAATATATCAAGGATATGGGATGGTATGATGAATTTAAGATTTACATTGAAGATATCACCGTTGACATCCTCAGCAAGTCTATTTTCCCCGATCTGGATAAACATATTATTGATAAATTTTCATCCACTCCCATCAGCATGGAAAGATTGACCGCAAATCTGGATGGCGCATTAACGGGCTGGGCTTTTGATAAACAGGATATTCCCGTCCCTCATAAAATTACAGATATGTTCGATTCTTATAAAACTCCCCTTGCGCATATATATCAGGCCGGACAATGGACTTTTAGTCCTGCCGGTTTCCCCATTGCAATTTTCACGGGAAAAAGAGCCGCTGATATGCTTATAAAGAAAAGCCTATAACCCAAGTAGTAATCTGTAGTAAATTGTATAAAAACGAAGAGAGTGGGAAAAATAAAAATAATAATGCAGGTCTGCTCAAATAAGACGCTGAATAGCAAAGAATAAAGGGTAAACACCTAAAAGTCGTCAGCTTGGACCCAAAACCTTGGACATCTTGGAAACCCTATTAAATGGGAGCTGGATGTCGCCATCGATAAAATTTTGCTACACAAGCACCAGCCCTATATCTTATATCTTACTTTATAAAAAGCATCTTCTTGGTACTGACAAAATCTCCGGCCTGGAGACTATAAATATAGATGCCCGTGGAGACAAGATTTCCACTCATGTCTCTTCCATCCCAGATCACTTGATGCCAGCCGGCTTGTTGATCACTAATAGACCATTCTCTGACCATCTGACCTGTTATATCAAAAATATTGAGCTTTATATCTGCTCTTTCAGGTAGTCTATAAGCGAGAGTTGTTGTTGGATTAAATGGATTTGGGTAGTTTTGCGATAACTCAAAGATCTCGGGAAGAGATTTAAGATCGTCTATGCCTACAAGTAAACTTGCTGTTTCGGATACATGACTTTCATTTCCATTAAAATCGATGGTCGTAACTCGATAATAGTAAGTTTTATCTACTTCTACTGCATCATCGGTAAAGATGTTTTCTATTGTTGATGCGTATCGGATCGTACTTTGCTCAGTAAAATCTTCATTGACGCTACGGTAAATATTGTAATATTGGAAATCTTTATCCATTGAAGGATTCCAATTAATAACTATCGTTGTCGTAGCAATCGTAGCCCTTAATCCGGTGGGTACCTCAGGAGCTAAATTATCTACTGAGTATCCCTCAACGACGTTACTTGCAAAATTACCTTCTGTCATACCGGCTATCACCCTGAAATCTAGGAGACCATTTGAGCTTGCCGATGAATCTATCGGTGTGTGTGTGCAAGAATGGAATAAGTCCCAGCCCCGTAAGCAACCATAGAATTAGAGCTAAGCCATGCGCTACCATCATTGATCTCGACAGTATACATTTCCAGACTGTCTTCCGCTGCGCGTTGGGCATCTAAAACATCCGTATCATGACCACTATGTACAAAGTGAACGCTTACCCAGCCACCTTGATCTTCGGGAACATCTACTACCCCTGTAATCACAGCATGGTTTGATCCCAAAACTCTGATGTAATTCGCGATTTCTTTTGTATCGGATCCTGTGCCGTCATTGACTGTTAAGGATACCGTATAGTCACCCGGAACATTATAGGCATGAACAGGATTTTGAGCTGTACTGCTTTTTTCATCACCAAATTGCCAATTCCAACTAGCAATAGCATTGACACCTTCTTGAGAAAGATCAGTAAAATGAACCTCCAAAGGAGCACTGCCGCTTGTGACATCCGCTTCAAAATCTGCGATCAATTCAGACGATGATTTCCATAAGCCTTTATGTGCACCATGGATCCAAATGCTACCATCTAAAGTAATATCGCTACCATAAAGCGGATGACCGCCAATATCTGGTAATAGGGTATATTCCCAATTATATCCGCCATCTTGGGTTATATAGCAAGCTTTGCTAGTATCATATCCAACGGCAAGACCATCTAAGTTGTTTTCTGAGATCTTAATGGACGTAAATTTTCCGGTTCAACATCAAAGTGTGCGGGGATCCAGTTTGCACCACCATTATCTGTTCTTCATATATTATTTTCATATAAACCGGATGCGTTTTTATATGCTTGAACTAAAACATAAGAATTCTCATCCAATATTTGTAGAAATTGGTATGAAGGTGACCAGATAGCATCATTCATAGGCGGAAGATCACCATGAATACCTTGCCATGAATTACCACCGTCACTTGTTTTAAATACTTGGCGAGTGTATGACGAAACATTGTACATTCCTAAAGCGATACCGCTTGTTTGATTTAACCAATACATGTGGTCGTGATGTGGGTGTTGGAGTGATCGATTGCAAGGTGTAAGTTCCTGTCTCTCGATCATAGATGATCTTTTTAAACCATCTTGTACTTGTAACAGCAAATCTGGCGGTTCCACTGACATATACGATGTTCTCAGTAACTTGCTGTAAGTACGTGATCTGATCTTCATTTACATCAAGTAGTTGTGACCAGGTTTGTCCACCATCTCGTGTGCAACAGACATAAGCATAAACAATATCATAATTATATCCATTACTAGCATCATCTACAGATAGAGCAACAGAGCCGATGTTTTCGTTAATAAAATTAACTTTCGGGCTTGCCCCGACAATATTTGTCTGAATTTGAGGCCTTATATCTGTCCAGTTAATTCCGCCGTCAATGGTTTTATATATTCTGTTTTTATTGATGGCCAGATATGGTATCTGGATTACTCTGTTAAATTATTATCCTATTCTCTAAATAAATAATTGCGATGTAGATTTTATATTTCTACTGGGGCAATGCTTTGAAATTTTCGAGTCGATTGTTTCTTAATATCCTGAATTCAACAAGTAAGTGCAACTGAAAGTAATTTGTAAAAACAGGCAA
>CAZNFT010000020.1:0-34901 GCA_964572745.1 uncultured bacterium | reverse complement strand
CTTCTTACCTTCTTACCTTCTTACCTTCTTACCTTCTTATCCTGTTATCTTCTTATCTTCTTTTTCTTCTTACTGGTTCTAATTTAGCGGTTTGGACGATTTTGCTCTTGATATGCTTTATCTTGCGGCAGTTAAATAATAAAAAGGAAAGTCCTATGACAAAAAAGCGCGTTTTATTAACAGGTGCTACCGGGACAGTTGGCGTAGCCATATTGAAGCAGTTGATTGAGAAAAAAGATGAATATGATATCACAATTTTCGATCTCGAGACTAAAAGCACCAAAAGAAAACTTAAAAAATATGCCAAAGATACAAATATTATCTACGGAGATATTTCGAAATACGAACAAATAGAAAAAGCTTGTAAAAATCAGGATACAGTCATGCACCTGGCTGCTATTATTCCTCCTTTAGCCGATAAAAAACCCGGACTTGCTAAAAGAGTCAATATTGATGGTAGCAAAAATCTCATTGCCGGACTTGAAAAGCATTCCCCCAATGCCTTTTTAATCTATGCTTCGTCAATATCGGTCTATGGCGATCGTCTGGAAAATCCCGAAATAAGAATCAATGATACCCTTCAAGCCAGCGATGGTGATTACTATGGAATAACAAAGATCGAGGTGGAAAATGAAGTGCAGAATTCAGATCTGGATTGGTCAATTTTCCGTTTGACTGCCATCATGGGCGTAAAAAATCATAAAATATCACCTCTCATGTTTCACCAGCCACTCAACACTAAACTGGAGATAGCCACTCCCGAAGATACCGCCCGGGCTTTTATTCATGCCATTGAAAAAAGAGCGGAGCTTAAGGGTCGTATTTTCAATTTAGGCGGAGGTAGCAGGTGTAGAATTGTTTATAACAGTTTTTTAAGTAAAATGTTCAATATTTATGGTCTGGGTAAACTTAATTTTCCCAAGAATGCTTTTGCGCAGCGAAATTTTCATTGCGGATATTATATGGATGGTGATGAGCTGGAAAATATCCTGCATTTTAGAAGAGACAGCATTGAAACATATTTTACTCAAGTTAAAAATGCCATACCTAAAGTTCAGCGATTCTTTACACAGATCTGTGCTCCTCTCATTAAATATCGTTTGTCACAATTATCAGATCCGCTTAAAGCTCTTCACAAGAATAATCTGGCGATGATTCAACGTTACTTTGGAAAAATATTTCCAAAAGATGTCACTTAATAAATACCTCACATAGAGTGAAAGAAGAAGATATGAAGGTAAGAAGCTTAGGGCTGAGGAGCTTGCTCTTCGAAGCACTGAATTGTCAGGGCAAAGTAGAGCTTGGTCAATATTTTGTGCCGGATTGTATTTTGCTTTTAGGCTCAAAACTAAACTTCCTTAAATGTTGAAATATTGAACACACGTTTTAGTAACTGTAGAATAAGAATATAGTTGAATTCTTCCTAATACCCTGATGCGATATCTAAGGTCGCCACGGCTTGGGCGGACAGATCAGATACACATCTAGCACTTGACACTACTTTTAAGTAGCCGGCACCCGCTTCGCAAACGAATTGACAAATTTTCCTTTTCCGGCTCTAGATCTCTGCTCAGCATTTTACTATTCACCGTTTTTCAGTATTTACTGTTTAGCGCCCAGCCTTTAAGGTCTTGGGGTTCTCGACTTAGGCCTATGTCTTCCTTTGTATTTTCGCAAAAAATTCCTTATATTTTAACTTGTTAAAAAAGAGGATTTATGAAAGGATCTTTATATTTTTTTCTGATAATATTGCTAAGCCTTCTTACTATTTCTTGTAGTAAAACCGACTATTTTATCGGTGATTTTACAGTCCTTGCCGAGAATCTTGATTTCCCGGAAGGTCTGGCTATTCATCAAGATCAACTTGTGTTTTCGAATTGTTATGGCGGCTGGATAGCGTCTGTTGAAAATGGCTTTTGCGATACTTTGCTAAACCGTGAGCAGGGGTTAAAAAATACCAATGGTACAGCTTTTGATGCTGCCGGTAATTTGTACATTTGTGAATATGGCAAAGGTCAGATCCTAAAGTATTCTATAGATAAAAAACTGGAAATCCTGACAGACAAAGATCATCAGGGAAATAAATTTAATCGTCCTAACGATATAGCGCTTTCGCCTTCGGGCTTGATCTATTTTACTGACCCGAAATCTTACGATGAAAATATATTTGACGGTCGTGTTTTTCAGACCGACCCTATTTCCGGAGAAACAAAATGTATCATGGATGGACTTCAGTTTCCCAATGGCCTTAGCTTTTCACCCGATGGTAAGATTTTGTATGTGGGTGAATCCGTCAATAAAAATATTTTATCCATCCATCAAAAAAATGGAACAATTGATACACTTATCACACTTCCACCCGGGAATCAAGATCCTGATGGAATGGATGTGGATGAAAAAGGGAATCTTTATATTGCGTATTTTGGTGGTGGCAAGATATTTGTAGTCTCGCCTGAGGGAGAACTTCTTGATAGTTTAAAAACCCCTGGATCTCGCCCCTCAAATGTGGAATTCGGAGGGAAAGACATGCGTACATTATATATTAGTGAATGTGAAACGAATAAAGTATATGCCATTCGCACAGGCATTGCCGGACATGTAAAAAAATAGAGGAAAATATATGAGTGAACACAAAAAAGTTATTATCATCGGATCTGGTCCTGCAGGCTTAACAGCTGCTATCTATGCTGCACGAGCCGGCTTAGAACCACTGATCTTTGAAGGTGCGCAGCCCGGTGGTCAATTGACAACCACAACAGAGATAGAAAATTTTCCGGGCTTTCCCGAAGGTATCACCGGTCCCGAATTGATGGAAAAAATGCGAGAACAAGCCTTGCGTTTTGGCACAAGCAATAAATACAACAGTATTGTGAATGTTGACCTTAAAAATCGTCCTTTTAAAGTTGTTGATGACGAAGGAAATGAATTTCTTGCGGACAGTTTGATCATTTCTACCGGTGCTTCAGCAAAGTATCTTGGACTTGAATCTGAAAGCAAATTAAAAGGATTTGGAGTATCGGCTTGCGCAACCTGCGATGGTTTTTTCTACAAGGATAAAGACATTGTGGTAGTTGGCGGCGGCGATACAGCCCTCGAAGAAGCGATGTATTTGACTCATTTTGGCAAAACTGTCACACTGATTCATCGTCGCGATGAATTTCGCGCATCGGTTTTCATGTCCGAAAAAGTCAAGAATCACGAAAAAATCATCATCAAATGGGATTCCGTTGTCGAAGAAGTTTTGGGCGAACAGGGTCCTGTTGGCGTTACCGGCGTCCGGATTCGCAATGTAAAAACCAATGAGATCGAAGAAATTCCCGCTGCCGGTTTTTTTGTTGCCATTGGGCATCATCCCAACAGCGATCTCTTTAGCGATGTGATAGAAACCAATGATAATGGATACATAAAAACTCAGCCTTACAACAGCAGAACGAATCTCGAAGGCGTATTTGCTTGTGGAGATGTTCAGGATCCTAATTACCGACAAGCTATTACGGCAGCAGGTTCCGGATGCCAAGCCGCCATGGATGCGGAGAGGTTTCTGGCGGGGACAAGCGAATAAGTCCTGAGATCCCAAGGCATGAAATGAATTGCGCACAATGAACTATCGTGATCCGACTTATATTCAAGAATGAATCGTGAGACCTTTTTTTGCTTTCTGCATTGTCAAAACATGATGTATCGCGTCTCTACATTACTCACTACCAGGGCCAAGAATTAACTTTTAAAATGATGACCAAAACATTATATTCGGGCGACTTAACAAACAAAAAGGAGAATAAATATGTCAACTATAATTGATGTCTTTGCACGCGAGATCCTTGATTCACGCGGCAATCCGACAGTAGAATGCGAAGTAACTCTTGAAAGCGGTGCATTCGGGCGCGCAGCCGTTCCATCCGGCGCATCAACCGGAGAGCATGAAGCTTTAGAACTTCGCGACGGTGGCGATCGCTACATGGGTAAAGGTGTTTTGAAAGCCGTTCAAAATATTAATGAAACCATCGCTCCCAGTTTGATCGGTGAAGATGCTCTCGATCAGGCTTATGTAGATATGATCATGCTTGATCTGGATGGAACAGAAAAAAAAGATGTCTTGGGTGCCAACGCAATTCTTGGCGTTTCTATGGCAGTTGCACGCGCAGCAGCTGATTATTATGGCATGCCTTTATATCAATATCTTGGTGGTGCAAATGCCCGCGTTCTTCCTGTTCCTATGATGAATATTCTTAATGGCGGTTCACATGCGGACAACAACGTTGATTTTCAGGAATTCATGATCTATCCTTGCGGAGCAAAAAGTTTTTCAGAAGCACTTCAAATGGGCGTTGAGGTTTTTCATAACCTTAAAAGCGTCCTGAAAGAAAAAGGTCTTAATACAGCTGTTGGTGATGAAGGTGGATTCGCTCCCAACTTAGGGTCAAACGAAGAAGCTATACAAGTCATTATCGAAGCTGCCAATCGCACAAAATACAAAGCAGGAAAAGATCTCTTTATCGCTTTAGATGTTGCAGCCAGTGAATTTTATGATAAAAAAACAGCTAAATACAACCTGGCTTCAGAAAACAAAATGATGTCTGCTGAAGATATGGTCGAACTTTATGCTTCATGGGTAGAAAAATATCCTATCGTTTCTATAGAAGATGGTCTTGATGAAAATGACTGGGCCGGCTGGAAAACTCTTACTGAGAAATTAGGCAAGAAAATCCAGCTCGTGGGTGATGATCTTTTTGTTACCAACCCCAAACTTCTACAGAAAGGCATTGACGAAAAATCAGCTAATGCCATCCTGATCAAATTGAATCAGATCGGTACAGTCACTGAAACTCTCGATGCTATTGAATTGGCCAAACTGAATGGTTTTGCTGCTGTTATCTCTCACCGTTCAGGTGAAACTGCAGATACATTTATTGCAGACCTCGCAGTTGCTACCGGAGTTGGTCAGATCAAAACCGGCTCAGCTTCACGCTCAGATCGTATTGCAAAATACAATCAGCTTATCCGCATTGAAGAAGAACTTGATGATATCAAGAAATTCCGCGGACTTTCTGCTCTCTCAGGGAAATAAGCTAATGTTACATAAGAGCGGGGGAACTTTTTCTTCCGCTCTTTCCTTTTATACTTATGGCATACAAAAATAAAAACGAAAAAAAAACTTTTGATTCTTCTGCAAGGCTCAAAGTTATTGTAATCGTTATTTTAATATGCCTGGCTTTATTGCTCTTAAATAACAACGGTCTTCTTTACCTTTTTAAAGCCAAAGAAGAACACGAGGATCTCATAGAAGAAAAAATAGATCTTGAGACCAAGCAAGCCCTCTTGCTCAATGAGAAAAAGATGTTAGAAAATAATGAAAGCTACATAGAGAAAACAGCTCGCGAGCAATATAATATGGTCAAACCCGGCGAAAAGGTTTATAAAGTTATCACTGAATAGTGATCATAAGTCAGATTCAAGCAAGCAGAGCCCAGAAACCAGAAATAATTAATCAAAAAGAACAAAGTTAAATCTATTGGGTCAATAGATTTCACTTTCTATTGGGTCAATATATTATACTTTTCCCTTTTCCTTGCTAAAGCTTTGCTCTTTAGGTTTTTTTATCTTACTTTTTACATTGTGAGGAAAGAATATGAAAGGTTTCGAAAAGGAAAGAAAAAAACAATCAAACCAGCCTTGGGGTATGCCTCATTTTTTTACCTTTATTATTGGCTCCACTATTATCTTGATACTAATTCTTACACTTCTCAATCATAATGAATTTAAACTGGAAAATATTCTACCTGCTGGCATTAGTCTAGCAAACTCAATTCTTGCATATTTAGTCTCTAAAAAAAAACAAGGCGAGCGTAGCTATAAAAAAATGATGTCCGATATTAAAACATGGACCATCATTCGTTTTGTCGTTTTAGCTTTATGTTTATTCCTGACGGTCATGCTTTCTGCTCTCGAAGCTCTGCCCTTTCTTTTTTCCTTCATTGGTTTTTATATTATGCATCAGCTCATTACCTTAGTCGTATTACAAAAAGAAGCAAATTCGTGAAATCTCTACAACTTATAATAGATTCACTATCTAAAGTTGATTTTATAAGACTGCTCCAGATTGAACCGGCACGCTCCGGATATCATACTTCTTTACAGTATTCTTGCTATAAACAAACAACTATATGCAACATCTTGCTTGATATTGAAGATTTTATCATGTATCATCTTATGAGTATAGAAGATATATTATTGCACAAAAATTTAGGGTATGAATTTAAAAAAAGATCAAAATCAATATTTACAATTGACAAAAAAAGTATTAGAACTATATGTTTCTTTAGAAAATAATGAGAGGAAAATATGAAAATTATAAAATATTTTAATCTAGAGACAAAAAATATCGTCACTCAAGCCGGCACAAAGCATGAACTTTTAGAAGAGATCGCAAGATCTGCAGTACAATCTAAAACTTTAGAAAATATCGATCCTAAAGCATTGTTAAAACAATTAAAAGCTCGCGAAGCACTTGGTTCAACCGGATTTGGAGATGGCATTGCTATTCCTCACTGTACACTGAGCAATATTGATGATTTTGTCATTGGCGCATTGGTCTCGGAAGATGGTATAGATTTCAATGCTTTAGACGGCGCCCCCGTAAAGCTTTTTGTTTATATTATCGCACCTGCAAAAAAACGAAACACGCATATTAAAATTTTATCTGAGATCGCCAAGGTCCTTAAAAATCCATCACATGTTAAAACATTATGTAAACAAAAAGATAGTGTTTCCTTTTTTGACGAATTATTAAAGTTCTCTCAATGGGGAAACACTGAAGACCTGCCTCAGGAATATTCACAAATTAACATCCATGTTCAGGATGCCGAAGTCTTTGACTATATCCTTGAATTACTATCGGAAGTAGAAGATATTCATCTTTCCGTGATCGAGGCAAATAATGTTGGAAAATACTTATATGCACTTCCACTATTCTCTCATTTCATGAATGAGGAACATAAAGGGTTTCACCATATCATTCATGCCGTTGTGAACAGAGTTTATGTAAATGATACATTGCGAAAGATTAAAATGATCATACAGGATAATAATTGTGAATCCAAAGCAATGGTCACTTCACACTCCTTAAGTTTTTTCTTTGGCAATCTTGATATATAGGATAATGTATTATGAATGACTTTTTTATGAATCTGCAGGATTTACCGGTATTATTGGTCTTTGGTGTGATCATTATTATAGCCTTTTATTTTGGTAGAACTGTTAGATTGATCAAACTTCCCTCACTTATTGGTTTTATGCTTTTTGGTATTCTGCTGGGACCATCTTTACTGAATATATTAGGTGAAACTCAACAAGAAGAACTCGCTTTTATTACTGAAATAGCCCTTGGTTTTGTGGCAATAAGTATTGGTCTGGAATTAAAATTTTCATCATTAAAAAAACTTGGTGGTGGAATTATTAGTATAATTTTTGCAGAATCAATTGGCACCTTTGTACTTGTGACAGGCTCCTTGTATCTTTTAACTAAAAATCTTTCATTAGCTTTGATCTTTGGTGCTATAGCCGCTGCTTCTGCTCCGGCAGGTACCGTTGCCATTATTCAGGAATACAAAGCAAAAGGACCTTTAACAAAAGCCCTGTATGCCGTTGTGGGATTCGATGATGGTTTAGGTATTATTATTTTTGGCTTTGCTGCGGCTATTGCCAAGAATATTCTAGAGGCAGAAACCGGTATAATTGAAAGTAACTTTTGGCTTTCCGCGTGGACGCCCTTAAAAGAAGTTCTCCTTTCAATTGGAATAGGTAGCCTTTTAGCTATTATTTTTTCCTTACTTGCCAAAAGACTTAAAAATTCAGGAGATGTATCCATTCTCTTAATTGGATTTGTCCTCCTCGGGATCGGCATAAGCACAATATTTAACTTATCACTGATATTAACCAATATGGTGATGGGGATGATTATTGTAAATACGCAGTCCTACGAGTTAATTCAGCGTATTCATGATAGATTACCTTCTTTTATGCCCCTGCTTTTTATCTTGTTTTTTACTCTGGCGGGAGCAAATTTACATATCAACACTATTCCCTCTTTGGGCCTTTTAGGATTAGTCTATATTGTAGCAAGAAGTGTCGGCAAAATTTCCGGATCTTTCTTAGGTGGACTGTTTGGTCATGTGGATCCCAAAATAAAAAACTGGATTGGTATAGGGATTTTATCTCAGGCCGGGGTTGCTATTGGTCTATCTCTTATCGTTAAGCAAGAATTCGCCGGATTGGGTAGAATGCTTGATAGTGGTATCACTACAGGCGATTATATAGGAAATACGGTCATAACGGTCATAACCGCAAGCTGTTTGATCTTTGAGATCATCGGACCTCTTTTAGCGCGTTTTGCATTAAAAAAAGCCGGTGAAATTGAATAGAGACCAGTAATCCGTGACCAGTAATCGGTGACAAGTTTACATAAATCCTTTGGAAGTATAAAGGCGAAAAGCCGGAATAATTCAGTAGACATAAGCCAGAAGCGAGAGGCAAGAAGTCGAAGACGCGCCCTAGCTCCGAATTGTCAGGGCGAAGGTGTGCCAAAATTTGGAAAAAATAGTTGTACAGACGCAATTCATTGCGGCTCAATTTTTCAACTATCAGCTATCAAGCTATTCTACAAAAAATCCCGGATAAGTATGAGACTGTCATATTTATCCGGGATATCATATTATAAGATTTTCCGTTCTATATCTTAGGCTTCTCGCCTATTTATTGCTTACTTCTACAATTCTGCTCCGCCTTCCTTGCAAATCAAAAGCAGCGATCTTTACTGTATCACCGGAATTAAGCTTGAAAGCTTTGCTGTAAATAGCTGAGCTGCTTGTAGGTTCGCTTCCATTAAGTGTATAACGCATGGTTAAACCGGGAAAACGAATATTAGCCTTAAACATATCATCTTCAATTATGGCTCCGGGCAGAGCTATGCGGTAATTTACATCATAGTGATCCAGTTTCCGGAATTCATGTTTACCTAACTTGTTTACAAATACACTCCAGTCTTTTTCTCTAAGTAAATTGGAAAAATCCTTGTTTTCAATTTGTACCCAATAAGGTGTTTGCGACCAAGATCTTTCTGCCAGACCAAGGATCTTAGGAAAGGCCATGTATTCAACTCTATCCCAAGTCCGCATGACCTCACTCCACAGAACTCCTGAAAGTCCTCTGACATTTTTCTTGCCTTTTTCTGTCAGCTTAACCTTGGATTTAAACATGCTTTCATCAATGGGATTTCCGGTCAAGGTTGTTTCGGCACATTTTGTAATATCCATGGGTGTAAATTCCCAGGCTGTACGCGTATCGGTGTAACCGCCCCAATACAGGCCGGGTTCTTCCGGATCTCTGTTATAAGCAAAATCAAAGTAATAATTATTAGCACTTAAAAAGATAACAGGAAAACCTGTATTGGCTAATTTATAACCAAGGTCTTCTGCTCCCCAGCCCCAAACATTATTCCACACATAGGCTTCAATGCCTTCTTTAACCAAACTTGGATCCGGAACGCGTTTTCCGTTTTCATGTTTGCAAGCAACCTCTTCCCAACCTGCTGTATGAATATCATGTTTTTTCAGTATCTCAGTTGCGCGAGTTGTAAAATACTTATGTAATTGTGATACCGAATTGTATTCAGCGGAGTTCGCAAGAAATTTCTGAGAAATAGGAGAATGTGTAAATGCACCACTGGGAACTTCATCACCTCCAATGTGCAGTGCATTTAAAGAAACATCCGCTTCTTTGTACATTGCCACTAATTCGTCAACCACAACCTCTACAAAGCGATAAGTGGATTCCATGCATGGATTGGCCGTGTTGTCATGAAATCTCTGAGCAGAAGTGTAGAAAGTGGTATCATCAAAATCGGTCAGCAAATACATTTCGGCTGAATCTTTCTTGCCTTCTGCCATATATCTGTCGTATCGGACTTCCATGGCTTTGAGTGCAGAGCGCATATGTCCGGGCATATCTATTTCGGGAATGACTTCTATGTGACGGGTTTTTGCATATTTTAACAGCTCAATAAATTCTTCGCGAGTATAAAAGCCACTGCCATTTCCAAGTTCGGGATCTGCAAAGGGTCCGGAGCCAAGTGAAGGCTGTAAATAATCTTTTTCATCATCGGTATGGCCTCTGAAAGCACCTATCTCTGTTAATTCCGGTAAAGGTTTTATCTCTACTCGCCAACCTTCATCATCTGTAATGTGGAAATGAAGTTTATTCAATTTGTACATGGAAATCAAATCTATGAACCTCATTACATCTTCTTTTGAGTGAAAAGATCTGGAAACATCGATATGCATACCACGATATTCAAATCTTGGCATATCTTCTATATAAAAGGCAGGAACAAGATATTTATCGGCATTTGGATAATTATTTCCAATAATAGAAATAAGACTCTGAACTCCGTAAAAAGCTCCGGCTTTATCAGAGGCCTTAATTAAAAATCCCTTTTCAAGATCAAGCATTAAAGAATAAGCTTCTTTTGGTCCTTTACCCAACATCATGACAATATAACTGGTATTAAGGTCCTTTAATTCTTCGGGATAAAACAATTCCAACTTAGTATCAATAGCATACAAATCACTTAGTTTTTCAGAAAGAAATTCTGCTTCGAGATATAGTTCTGCCTGATGAAAAATTGTCATAGCCTCACTTAAAACAATTTCCCCGCCAGTTAATTCCTGAGACCAGGGTGTGGGTATAAGAAGAGGCAATTGATCTTCCGGGACAAATTCAAGCTTTACATTTTCGTTAAAACGCATCTCAGCTGTCTGGACTTTCAAGTTATCATAAGATCCACGGCGTAAAGTTTCATTCTCCGGGAAAGACAATACCTTTGTTTCGCCCGCAGGCAATAAGATCTCCTCACCATCTTTTCCCTCTATCACAAAATAGGCACCCGAAATGGCATCTGTAAAATTAATGGCATAATGAGTACCAAGAAGAGGAAAGCTAAAGCTCTCACCCGGTTTCAGACCTTCAAATTTTTCTGTGGGTTCAAGATATGAGAGATCACCATTGATAGTTTCACCTTTTAACATATCACACTCTTGTTCGTCCCTGATAGAACGAAACCAGTTAAAATAAAATTTCCAGTTGTCCTTCGTTAAGGTATAAGGTGAATTGTTTGTAAAAGTGACTTCAGATTTTAGCTGATTTTTCCCATCATACTGATTTTCTATCAGTTGCCAGGAAACTTCTATCACTCCTGAATTTTTATCACAAGAAAACATCATGCTCATTATAAGCAAAATCGTTATTAAATATAAAGTTTTTTTCATTTTTTCCCTTTCTATGATTAAATTCTATGATACCAAGAATAAAAAGCTCGTTTTATTTTTAACTCATTATCTATCACCGCCTGTCTTCCAACATCAATGAGTTCGTCTGCATGCTCAAAATCAAAATTATAGGCGCCCTTATAAGCTTCGATATGTACTGTTGCTTTTACTGGACGATGCGAATTTTTTATGGAAATTGACATAGCTCGCCATGTCGCTTCAAGACTATTTTTAATTTTATCACTCTCAAGAGGTCTTGGAGGTGAAACATCTACAGATAATATTTTTCTAAACCCCATATCCCTGGCAATATTAACCGGCATATTATCCGCAAATGCACCATCTACATAAAGGGCATCCTCTAGTTTATAAGGCTCAAAAAATGGTGGAATTGACATGGAAGATCGTATGGCATCTGCAAGATTACCACTGCTAAAAACCTTTTCGTCTCCGGTCAATAAATCCACAGCATTTGTAGCAAAAGGAATAACAGTATCTTCGATGTTTATGTCTTCAGTGATCTCTTTTATTATTTCAAGAATTTTTTCTCCGGATTCAGCGCCGAGATTTTGCATTAGATTCTTAATGGCATTTCCTGCCTGAAAAACTCTTACAAGTGGACCTTCGCCCCATTTCAGAGTTGGCATGGTCGTAACCATATCATGGATCTTTAGCTTGTTCGTTACAAATTCTTCTATCCATTCAATGGACTTTCCGGAAGCATATACGCCTCCTATCACAGCCCCCATGGAAGTACCCACGATCAAGGATGGTTTTAATTTTAGTCTTTCAAGTTCTTTAATGACGCCTACATGAGCAAGACCATTACCACCGCCACCAGAAAGAACTAGTGCCCATTTCATACCTATCACCCATTTTATTTAATATTTTTGTGAGTTCATCTGTATTATTATCTTTTTTATCGCTACGAGGATCAGAAATTATATAAAGATTAACGCGCCTATCCATAAAATCTGTCGATACTAAGTATTTGCCATCTAAAGAAATATCCAGACCGGTGGGTTGATTTCCCGGAGCCCAGCTAGTCAGTTTTTGAAGCGAATCGGTTTCTAAAACAACAATCTCTCCATTACGAGGACTGGGTAAAGTATAACCATTGGGATTATTGGGACCACGGCAAGAAACAAAAAGATGATCTCCATCTGAGGTTAATCTAATCGTGTTGGGATGGCTATCTACCCGACCTTTAGCTACAGTTTCTCTTTTGATCCAATCATATTTATATACTATAGCAAAACGCATATCATCATAATACAACATTTTTTCCAGCGGGTCAAAACGAACATCTCTCATAGCTGAACGCCATTCTAACATACTTTCAACTTTTTTACCACTTTTAACATCAAAGACTTCTATTCCACAATCAGTACTTTTGGAACCACCATATAAAGTAACGGCTAAAGTATCATTCCCTATCCAGGCGAGTCCTCTGGGGATTTGTGAAGTCCTTAAATTTCTTATAATTCGTTGTCTCTCAACATCAAAGATAGAAACTCTTCTTGATACCCAATGCGACATAGCAACATAGTTTTGATTAGGAGAAAATTCCAATGATTTTGTCCAGTCACCTCCCGTTTTTTTGGGAGAAGATAATGAATCGATCTTTGGATCATAGATAAAATAATCACCGGTTGTCATACGCGTAAACCAGAATGTACCATCTTTTTCTCTAAAAACGCCTTCAGAAAAGCCATAGTTTTGCACAGGATCATCACATTCCGGTGATAAAGTCTTAAGCAATTCAAAAGGATCGACAGTATAGATCTGGACTGCTTTATGGCGTTGCCCTAACAAGGTCACATAAACATATTTTCCATCCGGCGAAAAAGTACAACTCTTAGGCGAAGAGCCTGTTCTTGCTGATTTTCTAAAATAAGGGAATTCGGAGTGATAGTTCCAGTCATGTTCAATCAGAGAATCCTTAAGTTGCTCTACCGTAATGAAATCATTGTACATTAGCTCGGAAGCTGCAAGAGGGATTAATAATATGGCCAAGATCAAGAGAGAAATAGTTTTTTTCATAGAAATCCTTGTAATTCATACTAAGCAATCGAGGGATGCGAATCCCATATTTTCTTAGGATAAAATACTATAATAATTGACAATTGACAAAGGACAAATAGCAATTATTTTTCTATCACGAAAACAATAATAAATTTTCTAAAGTATAAAGCCCTTCAAGCAGATCAAGGATTAAATCCGAAAAAAATATATATTATTATAGTTCCTAGTTAGAACTTTTCTATTGTCTATTTTTATAACACTTGCAGCTTTTTTTTCTTATATTAGACCGCAGTAAATAAGAGGATTAATTGATGAAAGAATTATCACAGTTACACAAGGCTAGGATTAATTATCAACCTAAGCTTCCTTCTGTTTTTCAAAAAGGGCCTAAGTTAAGGATCATTAAAGGATCAGCTACAGAATCTGTTGCCGATCAGGCAAAGATCAAGGAGATATTTCCCAAGACCTATGGTTTGCCCAGCATTAGCTTTAAAGCAGGAAATGATACTCCAATTTATAAACCCTTGAACATTGCTGTTATTCTTTCCGGCGGACAAGCTCCAGGCGGACACAATGTAATCGCGGGAATATATGATGCTTTACAAGCTTGTCATCCGGATTCTAAACTTTACGGTTTTCTTGGTGGTCCTTCAGGTTTAGTGGATAATAATTATCGCGAACTAGACGCAGAATACATCGAAGAATACCGCAATACCGGGGGATTTGATATTATTGGATCCGGTCGTACCAAACTGGAAACCAAAAAACAATACGAAGCAACCCTAAAAAATTGTAAAGCTCTGAATATTGAAACCATTGTTATTATTGGTGGCGATGATTCAAATACAAATGCTGCTGTTTTGGCAGAATACTTCGCTCAGCAAAATGTAGATATCACGGTTATCGGTGTCCCAAAAACCATTGATGGCGATCTTAAAAACGAACTGATCGAAGCTTCGTTTGGTTTTGATACGGCAACTAAAGTGTATAGTGAGCTTATTGGTAATATTTCACGAGATGCGAATTCTGCTAAGAAATATTGGCACATTATCAGATTAATGGGGCGTTCAGCTTCTCATATTACTCTTGAATGTGCTTTAAAAACTCAACCCAACTTTGCGCTTATCTCCGAAGAAGTTGAAGCTAAGAAACAAAACCTGGATGATATTACTGAACAACTAACTGATATAATTGTAAAAAGATCAGAAAATAATGAGGATTTTGGCGTACTGGTCATTCCTGAAGGTCTCATTGAATTCATTCCCGATATGAAAGAACTCATCGAGGAATTAAATGAATTAATAGCAAAAAATGAAGATGAATTCAATGATATTGATGATTGCGATGATAAACGCGATTATATTATCGATAAACTTGAAGGCCACAATTCCGAGCTATATGAATGTCTGCCCGAAAGCATTGCAGAACAATTGATCATGGAACGTGATCCTCATGGAAATGTTCAGGTATCACTCATTGAAACAGATAAACTTCTTGTTCACATGATAGGACAAAGACTTAATGAACTCAAGAAAGAAGGAAAATACAAAGGTGACTTTAAAACTCATACCCATTTCTTTGGCTATGAAGGTCGTTGTTCTTTTCCTTCGAACTTTGATGCAGACTACACCTATGCACTCGGTTATACGGCAGCAATTCTTGCAGAAAATAAGTGTACGGGTTATATGTCTTCAGTCCGCAACTTAACTGACAAGGTGGAAAACTGGAAACCCAGTGGAGTTCCAATAACTCACATGATGAACATTGAACGCCGTCATGGAAAAGATAAACCTGTCATAAGAAAAGCCTTGGTAAAATTAGATGGGAAACCTTTTAAAACTTATCTGGCTAATCGTGATAAATGGGCAATTGAAACCACATATATCTACCCTGGTCCAATTCAGTATTATGGTCCTGAGGAGGTATGTGATCTTAAAACCCTTACTTTAGAATTAGAACATCAATAAAGGAGCATAAAATGGCTAAAAAACCTAATTTAAAACCCGGTGTAGTTACTGGAAAAGTCCTATTGGACGTTTTTGAATACGCAAAAGAAAATAAATTTGCTTTCCCCGCAGTGAACGTTGTCAGTTCATCTACCAGCAATGCAGCATTACAGGCTGCAAAAGATGCTAAATCAGCAATCATAATCCAATTTTCAAATGGTGGTGCAGTTTTTAACGCTGGTAAATTATTGGATAATACCGATCAAAAAGCTGCTGTTGCCGGAGCCGTTGCCGGTGCCTTGCATGTCCGTGAAATGGCTAAACACTATGGCGTTCCTGTTATTTTGCACACTGATCATTGTTCCAAGAAACTTTTACCTTGGATAGATGGACTACTTGATGCCGGTGAAGCCTACTATAAAGAACATGGTGAACCTCTGTTTTCATCACATATGATCGATCTTTCAGCTGAATCTTTAGATGACAACTTAGAGATCAGTAAAAAATATCTCGAACGCATGTCAAAAATTGATATGCTTCTGGAAATTGAGCTCGGTGTTACAGGCGGTGAAGAAGATGGCGTTGATAACTCAAATATTGATAACTCAGAACTCTATACACAACCTGAAGAAGTCAACCGTGCTTACGAAGAACTTTTAGCTGTCAGTCCTATGTTTACCATTGCGGCTGCTTTTGGTAATGTACATGGTGTTTATAAGCCGGGAAATGTTGTCCTGACTCCAAAAATTCTTGATAACTCACAAAAATACATTGCTGAAAAACACGGTCTAAGTGAAAAACCTGTCAATTTTGTTTTCCACGGTGGATCTGGTTCAGCTCCGGAAGAAATTGAAGAAGCTATTTCTTACGGTGTAATTAAAATGAACATCGATACAGACACACAATGGGCTTATACAAAACCTATTAAAGACTATATGGATGAATTCGATGCTTATCTTCACGCTCAGATCGGTAACCCGGAAGGCGAAGATAAACCTAACAAGAAAAAATATGATCCTCGCGCTTGGGTCATTGTTGGCGAAAAAGGCTTTACAAAACGCCTAGTTCAGGCTTTCGAAGATTTGAATGGTCTTGATCAATTCGCCTATCTCTATAAATAGTTCACTCAAAGACCGGGCTTCCTGCCCGGTCTCTTTTTAAAATATTTAAAAAACTATATGATATCTTGACTTAGTTTTAGCTTTATTGTATAATAATAGTGGTAATTTATTACTAAGCAACTCAAATTTCCGCAGGGACAGAATGAAAAAATATTCTTTCTTTACAAAAATTATTATTAATCTTATCTCTTTCACTATTGTGGGAACCATGTTTAAAGGGATACATATTGACGGTCTTTTCACCCTGATCGCCATGTCTGTCCTTTTTGCAATTCTAAATGCTTCGCTTAAACCTTTTATAACACTTATCACTTTGCATATCACAGCAATGACTTATGGAATTTTTTATTTACTCATTAACGGATTCATGGTGTGGTTAACATCAAGTTTGATCCCCGGTTTTACTATTGCAAACTTTGCTACAGCTTTTTGGGCAGCCATTTTACTTTCCTTGGTTTCATGGTTAGGTGAAATGATATTTTTCAGGCGAGAGCGATAATATTATGAGATATAAGGAAGCGAATTTCCAGGAAAATATTGGAGAAAGGATCCAATGTAATCTTTGCCCCCACCATTGCCTTCTTGAGGAAGGTCAACATGGTATTTGTATGGTTCGAAAAGTAGTGGATAATAAATTACGCTCTTTAGTTTATGGATTCCCTTATGCTCAACATATTGATCCTATAGAAAAAAAACCTCTTTACCATTTTTTGCCCGGCAGTATAAGCTATAGTATTGGAACTCAGGGATGTAACCTTAAATGTCAATTTTGTCAAAACTGGCATTTATCGACTCAATTTTCTCATACCGATCATTACTATAGTCCCGGCGAAATTGTTGAGCGGGCAATAGAATCAGGATGCAGCTCTATTTCCTTTACGTATAATGAACCTATCGTCTTTGCAGAATATTTAATGGATATTCGCGATATAGCTATAGAGAGAGGTCTGGCATCTATTCTTGTGACAAATGCCTACATTACTGCAAAAGCACGAGAAGAAGTTTTTAAAGGCATTAACGCTGTTAATATTGACCTAAAAGCTTTTGATGATAAAGTTTACCAAGACTATACGGCTGCAAGATTAGAACCTGTACTCGATACGATTAAGTGGTGTATAAAAAATGATATTCATACTGAGATAAGTTCACTTATTATTCCCGGAGTCAACGACGATCCGGATATTTTTGAAAAACAATGTTATTGGCTATTGAAAAATTGTGGTGAGGATCTTGCATTTCACTTAAATGCTTTTTACCCTGCATATAAAATGGCACATTATCCCAGTACATCTCAGGCAATTCTAAAAAGATGTAAAAAGATTGCAAAAAATGCTGGGCTAAAATATGTTTATATTGGAAATTACCCCGGATTCGATAATAATACTTATTGTGCCGATTGTCATGAGCCAATCATAGAAAGAAATGGCTATGACATTTACATAAAGAAAAACAATGAACATCGATCACCTTTAGTATGGAGCTTAAAATGAAATATTCAGAATTCAAAAAAATCATCCTTGCTGAATTTGATTCACTTCAAAATGAAAGTGGAGAAGAGTTTCTTGAATTAATGGTAGATACCATTGATGTTTATAATCAAGATAATCAAAAAATTACTGTCTTCTACGGTTGGGAATATAATCTTTCCCGTTCCCGCCATTGGGACAAAGAAGAAAAACATTACATCATGCACGATGGATTTACGCAAGAACACTTAACTGACTTATACGATGCCCTTGTGGATCTGCAGGAAGACATTTCTAAAATTGTCCTCAACGTTGATGGAATGAATGACTTAGATGAGCCCATTCATAAAGAAATAATTGTGGAGTATTAAAATCTGATGTCTGATCTATATCAGTTTGAAAAATATAAGGATACAAATCCCTTCTCGAGCGGATATAGTTCGATAGAGATCCCTATTACCCGACAAAATCTATTCATGATGCAAAGACAATTCTCAGTAAAAGATCATGTTGACTTTTTTCCCTTTGATGTGTTGGGTGCTATGAATCCTTCAAACAATGTAGATAAAAATTACAGAGTTAAAACCATTACCCTCCATACAGATGCAGGTTTTGATATTGAAACCGATATTGTAGAAAAAACCTTTGTTTTTAGAAATAGAAGTATGCAAAAAGGTAGCACACGCTACATGAGCGATAAAAATGTCAAGCCGGGAGATATCATTATAATTCAAAAGATTACTCCTTACGAATACAACATGAAACTAAAGCGAGAAGGATAATGATTAATAAGATCAAATTTGAGCTCGACGACGATGAATTATCGGCCTTTAGAGAGCTGGTAAAAAAACTCGTTAATGTGCGCGGAGAAACAAGTCTTAAAGTAGATGGTTCACTGCGGGGTGCTTTGCAGCAAATTCAGCGCGAGTTAAATATTTTTGATGATTTCAAGAAAAGAGACCTATGGTAGGCCTTGGAGAAAAGATCATGACTAAAAAGACCCCTTTTTATGAAAGGCACCTTGCTTTAGGTGCAAAGCTTGTAGATTTTGCAGATTTTTTAATGCCTATTAATTATTCCGGAGTTAATCATGAACATATGCAGGTTCGTGAAAATGTCGGTGTGTTTGATGTATCCCACATGGGAGAATTCTATGTAGAAGGCGAAAAAGCTGAAGATTATCTGCAAAGTATTACCATTAATAATGTAAAAGCCCTTAATGATGGTCAGGCACAATACACGGCAATGTGCTATCCCGATGGCGGGATCATTGATGATTTCCTTATTTATCGCTTTCACAAGAATAAATTCATGCTGGCCGTGAATGCTTCAAATATCGCAAAAGACTATGCCTGGGCAGAAAAACATCTTATAGATGGCGCTAGCCTTAGGGATTGTAGTGATGAAACTGCTCTTTTGGCTATTCAGGGACCTAACACCCTTAAAGTTCTTCAAAAATTGACGAATACAAAACTAACTGATATCCCTTTTTATCACTTTTGCGAAGGCATATTAGCAGGTAAAAAGCTACTCATATCAAGAACCGGCTATACAGGTGAACCCGGCTTTGAATTATATCATAAACCACAGGATTCATTAGAACTTTGGGATAGTATTTTTGAAGCAGGTGATGATATTGGTATTGAAGCGGTTGGACTTGCAGCCCGCGATACTCTCCGCCTTGAAATGAAGTATATTCTTTATGGAAATGATATTGATAAAAATACAAATCCTCTTGAAGCAGGTCTGGGATGGATCACAAAATTAGATAATGATGATTTTATTGCTAAAGAAACATTGCTAAAAATCAAAAAAGAAAAACCATCTCAGCGTTTAATAGCTTTTAAAATGGTCGATCGCGGTATTCCTCGTCATGATTACCAGCTATACATTGCTAATGAAAAAGTCGGAAAAGTTACAAGCGGCACAATGTCACCTTCTTTAAAGATAGGTATTGGAATGGGATATGTTAAACGCGAACTAGCCAAAGTCGGGACCGAAATAGACATGGATGTTCGTGGTAAGCGCCTAAAAGCGATTATCGTTAAACCACCTTTTGTAAACTCAAGCCCGATGAATTTATAAAATTAAATGTATCAAAAAATAATAAAGTCTAAATAAACAAGGGCTGGATTTTTCCAGCCTTGCTTTTTATGAAAAATATATTTTTTACGCGTTTAAAAGACAAGCAAAAGTGTAGGAATATAGGAGGACTAATCCAAGACTTGCATCTTAGGTTTTAAGTCTTTCATCTCGCGTTTTTCGACTTATAACTAAGGGCTAAGGACTTACATTTTTCCCTGAAATGTAGCGACCGCCGCAGCTAACAACATACCGATCAACATAATAACAACAACGAGCCAGCCTGATTTTTTACCTGTAAATTTATAGAGGATTTTAAAAGCAAGAACCCAAAGAACAATACGCCAGATCTTAAAAAACTCAAATTGTCCTATTAAATTATGAAAAAAATTTGTTTGATCAGGTGATGATATGAATGAAGCTAAGCCTAAATAAACATTCATACTTTCTTTTTGAAGGATCAAAAATATCTTGATAATAGACTCGGGGATAGTAATTAACTGTATATATAAAGCGCTGGCCAATAAAACTCCATATTTTTGTTGACCGCCACCAACAAAATTACCAAGGATCATCATGATTAGAGCAGTTATAATAGCTGTAAAAATTGTAGAAATAACACCGGAGACATATTGAATGCTTTGAACAATACCCGAACTACTTTGCTCAAGCATAGCTTCTTTTTGAGCCTCTGAAAATTGCTCCATCTTCATGATCGCATCCACTTGAATATCCTTCATCATATCAGCTGTTGTTGCCATAAAAATTATGATCATTACAGTCAACAATAAGATCGGGATAACATAATCAGTCCATTTAGTACCTTCATCGCGAAGTGAAATAAAACACTTATCAGGTGCAACAAATATATTGCTTATCCTTCCAAAAAAACTCATATTTTTCTCCTTTACTGTTTAAGATCATGTTTTTATGCCTGAATCTATTGTTTTAGACATCGAAAATGAATAAAAAAATAAAATAATATAAAAAGTCTTTGAGAACATATAATTTTTTGTATAGATTTAGCGGTTGTCAGATGTACACTTAAAGGAGATTCATAATGGCAGTAGTAGTTAATGTTGACGTATGTGATGGCATCGGTGAATGCATTGAAGTATGTCCAGTTGAAGCTTTAACCCTTGAAAACGGTAAAGCTGTTTGTGATGACGATCTATGTATTGATTGTTTGGCATGTATTGCCGCTTGTCCTGTTGAAGCTATTTCAGAAGGTTAAGCTTACGATCAATAAAACAAATAAAGGGCAGATCATACTGCCCTTTTGTATTTAGGAGAAATAATGTCTGAAGAAAAAAAACAAGAAAACCCCTTTGACCTTCAGAAAAAGGCCAAATATGCAAAACATATCATCGCTATTGCTTCCGGCAAAGGTGGTGTAGGTAAATCAACAGTAGCCGCTAACCTTGCACTTTCGCTTAAAAACCAAGGATATTCAGTAGGATTATTAGATCTAGACCTTTATGGACCATCTGTACCTATGATGTTCGGGCAACATAAACCAACGGAATCAGTATCCGAAGAAGGTATTCTTCCGGCACTAAAATATGGTATCCAGCTCATGTCTTTGGGATTTTTCCTTGATGCCAATCAAGCTGTTATCTGGCGCGGTCCACTCGTTATGAAAGCTGTTAATCAATTATTGACAGAAGTTTGGTGGAAAAAGATGGATTATCTTATTATTGATCTGCCTCCCGGAACCGGTGATATCCAATTGAGCTTAGTACAAAAGGTGCAACTAAGTGGTGCAGTTATTGTCACAACACCTCAGGATCTTGCTCTTGCAGATGTTAAACGTGGCATTAGTATGTTTGAAAAAGTCAATGTACCTATTTTAGGTATCGTAGAAAATATGAGCTATTTTCTATGTCCGGAATGTGGTCATAAATCATTTATTTTTGGTCAAAACGGTGGTTATAAAGAAAGTGAACGCTCAAAGGTAGAATTTTTGGGTGAAATTCCATTGAACGAAGAAATTATGAGTTCCGCAGATACCGGTGCACCTATCGTTGAATGCAAGCCGGACAGTGCTGAAAGTAAATATTACATGGATATTGCTGAAAAGATCGCAGATAAATTAAAGTAAATAGTGTTTTCATACTCAAGGGGACAGGCATGCCTGTCCCTTTTTTTTATATAAACTAACCATATCTTGTCAATAATCCATTTTAAGCAGCGATATTCGTACTGAAAAAAATTCTCTCTCAGAAATCAATTAGTGTTAGCTTATGCAAAGGATTCTAAAAAAATTGTTCGATCAAAATAGTTTTATTTGTTCTTCAGAGTCTTCCTTCCCCACTCCGAATTTTTGTATAAAGTCTAAAAAATCTTTTTCATTCATAATTGGAATATTCAATTCTCTGGCTTTATCAAGCTTGGACCCGGATGCTTCTCCTGAGACAAGAAAATCTGTTTTGGACGAAACGGAACCCGAAGCCTTAGCTCCAAGATCCCTTACCATATTCTTGGCTTCATCGCGAGTTAATGTTTCAAGACTACCGGTAAAAACAAAGACCTTGCCTTTTAAAAGCTGCTCATGTTCTTGCTTGACCTTTGGATCTATGCCATAAGAAATTAATCGCTCTATCATCTTGCGGTTATCTTTATCCTGAACAAAGGAAACTACGCTCTCAGCGACGATATCACCTATGTCATCTATTGCTACCAGTTCTTCTTGTTCGGCCTTAAGAAGCCCCGCCAAAGAGCCATAATGAGCTGCCAGAACACGAGCAAGGTATTCCCCGACATTAGGAATGCCCAAAGCATAAATTACATTATGTAAATCGCGTTTCATTGAATTCTTGATAGATGTGATCAGATTTCTTGCAGATCTTTCACCAAATCGTTCCAGTCCCACAATTTTTTCGTATTCCAGGGTATAAATATCAGCCATGGACTCAATGAGTTGTTCATTGACTAATTGCTCAACGATCTTTTCGCCCATGCCATCAATATTCATGGCAAGTTTTGAAATAAAATGAGAAATACCCGATTTTAGCTGGGCAGGACAATCACGATGAATACATTTAACCGCCACGCCACCTTCAACACGCTGGACCTTTGCACCACAAACAGGACAATGATCAGGTAATTTATATGGCTGGGTATTTTCTGCTCGTCTTTCTTTTATAACTTTTATCACCTTGGGTATCACATCACCAGCGCGTTCAATAACAACCCAATCTCCAACCCGAATATCTTTACGGTCAATTTCGTCCTGATTATGCAAAGTAACGCGCGATACAAGCACGCCTCCAAGTTGTACGGGAGTTAGGTTTGCTACAGGCGTTAAAACACCTGTACGACCAACCTGGGCAACAATGGATTCTATTTTTGTTATTTCTTGTCTGGCTTTGAATTTTCCTGCGATTGCCCAACGGGGTGTCCGGGTACGCATGCCAAGTTCTTCCTGCAATTGCAGATCATTAACTTTTATAACAACGCCATCAATATCGTAGGGCAGATCCTCTCGCACTTCTTCCATATTTTTAAAATAACTTAAAGCTTCCTGCTCATTTTTTAAGATCTTATTATAGGGATTGATAGGAAAACCCCAGTCTTTGAATTGCTCCAATAACTCCCATTGCGATGTATAATCATAGCCTTCAATCACTCCGGGAGAATATAAAAATATTTCCAGAGGACGTCGCGCTGTGACAGTGGAATCCAACTGTCTTAAAGAACCTGCTGCTGCATTCCGTGGATTGGCAAATAATTTTTCACCGGCTTTTTCACGCTGGCGATTTAGTTTTTCAAAACCCACTTTAGAAATGATTACTTCACCACGGACTTCAAGAAGCTCAGGAAAATTATTTCCCCTTAATTTCATGGGGATCTGTCCGATGGTCCTTAAGTTTTCACTGATATTTTCACCCACATATCCATCGCCACGCGTAGATCCGGCAATAAAAACACCCTTTTCATAGATCAATTCAACACCCAAACCATCCAGTTTTGGTTCACCTACCAATTCAATATCAGCTTTGCCGCTTGCCTTGCGTAATCTTTGGTAAAAATCACTGAGTTCTTCCAGATTAAGAGCATTGGCTAAACTCAACATTGGCAAGCGATGTTTTAGTGTTGAAAAAGTATCTAAAACAATACCGCCTACACGTTTTGTAGGAGAATTGTTATCCACAAGATCGGGAAATTCTTTTTCAAGTGCCTGCAGTTCTCTAAAAAGCTTATCATATTCGACATCGGAAATTATGGGATCGTTAAGCACATAATAACGATGAGCGTGCTCGTTTAATTCTTCTTGTAAAGCTTTAACTCTTTTTATCGCTTCACTTTTATTCATCAATGCTCCTTGATGCACAAATATCCGCGCCCGTATCTAAAATATTTTTTATAAGGACATCTCCCATTTTGACAGGTGCCTCTGCTATTGATCTGTTTATGACATCCATGGCAGCAAATATTTTCCCCTTGGGAATAGCTGCAGATGTGTGCACCGGAACCCGAACATGCGAACTATTGAGAAGTTTCATCGTGGATGTTAACATGCGAGTAGGATCTGTCATTTCTTTAATAGCGTAATCATCACCACGTTTACAGGCATTCCCGCTGACTTTATAATTTTCGCCATCCTTTTCTACAGTGAGTTTACAACCCAAAGGACACACAATACATACAAGGTTTTTTATATCAGTCTTCAAGGCTTTCTTCTTTCCCGATATTCGCAAGAGCCACCACGATCTTTTCATGAATACCGGTGATCTCTTTAGTTTTACAATGGTAATTATTAGCGATCAGCGAAAAAGCGATCATACGACCATTCATATCAGATACATAACCGGTATGTGATCGAACACTATTTATATACCCGGTTTTAACACGTGCATTTCCCGCCGCAGCTGTATTATCACCAAAATATTGTACGTGACCAAAATCCTTACTGTCTCCTGCCCGTGCAAAAGTTTTATAAAAGATATCAAAGGATTCCCTTTTAGTCATTTCGGATAGATAATCGCTAAATATTTTTGTGGTGATCATATTTTCTTGTGATAAACCGCTCGCATCCACCAGTCTCAAACCAGAGCGATCAACCTGCAGTCTGTCCATAAATTTATAGATATATTTTATGCCGGCCCGGGTCGTCCCCAAGCCCATTTCCTTGTCTGCAACACTCAACAAAAGCATCTCGGTAAAGGTATTATTCGAAAGCTTATTGGTAATCTCAGCAATTAATCTTAAAGGAGGAGATTTTACAGTATTAAGTAATTTTCGACCATTATATTTTTTCTTTTCGTTTAATACCATAACTCCGTTTTCCGTGCTGATCCCTTTCTTTTCTAAAGAAGTTTCAAGTGCCTGGGCGATTACAAGTGCCGGATTAGGTATAGATCCTTTTATGGTGAATCTGTCATTACCTGCCGGAACTGTTCCATAAAATATGGCCTCATAAACATTGGGTGCACATAAAATATAGCCATTATCGCCAGAATGCTCCGGACCGGTTTTCATGCGATTGGTATATTTAAAACCGGGGATCTGAGGTCGTATAGCAATAACTTCCGCATCATCGCCTTCTTTTTCACCTGGCTTAAAATCAAGATAGTATTTATTATCTGAATAACACAAAGCTCCAAAACCGGCACCATAATAATTTCCAAGATCTTCCCATGACCAGTTTCCCGGAGCATGAAAAGGAGCATAAAGTGATTCATCTCCAATAATGGAACCATTGATCTTTTTAATGCCAGCACCTTCAATAGCCCTGACCCATGTGGACATAAGCTTTCGTTGTGACATAACTCCACCAACCTGATCGCCACCTAAGGTAGGATCACCGCCTCCAAGAATATAAATACTGCCATCAAGAACGCCATCTTCACTAATTATACCATCATAGTATAATTTAGTTTTATAGGTATGATTGGCTCCTAGCCTGTCCAAAGCAATACCAACAGCCAAGACCTTAAGTGAAGATGCACAAGCTAAAGACATTTCAGCATTGTGAGAAATAATGGCCTCTTCATCAGGAGCCTGGTCAACATAGCGAGCATACACACTCCATTGAGCGTGGTTTAATTCTTCAAGCTCTGCTAATTCTTGGACTAATTCCTGAGGAGTTTGAGCAAAAAGCAAGAATAAAGAAAACGATAAAATTAAGATGCGTTTAAAATTCATATCATCCTTTCATGTCATTAATATCTAAAAATTGCTGGAATTGGAATATCACTCCAGAGTTCTTCGCACATATCTGTAAGAGTTTGTGTATTAAAAACACCCTTTTCTATCCAATCTACGAATCTTTTTGAGATCCGTGGATAATTCATGGAATCTATAGCAGGAAGATCCAAAAAGCCCTGCACCTCTTTTGCATCCAGCTGATACATTTCTTTGCCAAATTTTAAAGTCTCAATAGCCATGGCATTGGCTATCTGTTCTGCCTGACCGGCAATTGGTTTTGCAAGTGTTTTGATACCCATGTCAAATGCTTCAGTATTCGCCATGAATCCTGCATGGAGTATAGCGCCCTGAGAACAATACATCGTATTCAAAAAATCCTGTCTGTCTCGTGGATGATAAATAAGATTATCTTCCTTTTTCAACTTATCTACAGAGGCAAAAAGATGATATTCATAATCTTTTGGGCTGGATCTCAATAAAGATAAAACCGCTTGAGGATCTTCATACGGCAAATAGACCACAACTTGTTTTTGTCCTCTTTGCCCTTCGGGTTTAATATCCGATTCTGGTAAAATAGGTGGTAGTATGGGGAAACCAAAATGATGCCAATGTGTTGAAACTCTAAAATCAGCCGGAACAAAGTGTTCAATAATTGATCGAATAAAAACATGTAAAGAGGGATAAGGTATATCGTATAAAAAAGCTGTCTGATGCGATATTAGAACAGAAGGAATTTTATTCTTTTTTGCGATCTGCACAGAAACCGGCTCAAAATCTGAAATAACCAGATCAATATTGTTTGCATCGTAATATATGATATCTCTTAAATATGATATGGCATCCAAACGAGGAGCGGTTTTTATATAATTAATACGCCCATTTTCGACTACATAAGTAAGTCCCTTAAATATCTTATAAGGCTTAAAAGAATCAACGGATCTCAATGATTGTTGTTCACCGGAAAAAATAACTTCAACATGGTGGCCTCGGCTCTTTAATTCCTTAATTATATCTCTGGAGCGGCCAATATGTCCGTTCCCTGTCGTTTGTACACCATAAAGTATATTCATAAAAATCCTTAGACCCAATTTTTATACGAAAATATAAGAAGACAATTGATAATTGACAAAGAACAATTAGCTAAATTGATCAGTAAAAAAATTATCCTCGCCAAAATCATGAAACAGATGCAGCCTTTCTTCTTCACTCGTAAACCCTGCTCTTGTGATAAAAGTATTTCATTTATTACAAGCCTTTGCATAAGTTAAGGCTATCTGATTTGTGAGAGCCTATACAGAGGGTTCTATTAGTCTAAAAATATATATTTCGTCTTGGAGAAAAAATGAATACAGACATAAAATATATTGCCTTCGATGCTGACGATACTTTATGGGATAATGAACCTTTTTATCGTGATCTTGAACATTTATTCAATGATCTGCTCTTAGATCACATGTCTGCAGAAGAGAGCTCTGCAGAATTATTCAAGACTGAAATGGCAAATTTGACTCTTTACGGTTTTGGAGCCAAGGCTTATACCTTATCCATTCTTGAAACAGCTCTGCGTCTAACAAATGATACGATTCCGGTCACATCTATAAAAAAAATTCTTGAGAAAGGAAAATCTTTAACGGATTCGCCTTTAATATTACTTGATCATGTAGAAAAAACTCTTAAAGAATTGTCTCAAAATTATAAGCTGATCCTAGCAACCAAAGGTGACCTTTTAGACCAAGAAAGAAAACTGAAAAAATCCGGATTGGAACAATATTTTCATCACATCGAAATCATGAGCGACAAGCAAAAAGAAGATTATATAAAATTATTGCAGCGTTTGGATATAAATGCCAAAGAATTATTAATGATAGGCAATTCCATGCGCTCCGACATTATTCCGGTTGTAGAACTGGGAGGATATGCCATACATATTCCCTATCACACCACCTGGGCACACGAAAACATCAAAAATGTTGCACTAGCTGAAGATCGGTTTATGGAAATAAAGTCCATTTCAGATATTGAAAATGAATGCCCCTGGATTTAAAAAATAGGATGCTATCTTAGGATAAATAATAAAAGATGCAATGATTGACTCCCCACATTCCAGGCGATATCCGATTAACTTCGCTTAAGCTCCCCAGATTAAAAAAAAGATCAAGGATGTTTAAACTGAATAGTTAATTCATCGATCGTATATCAGTGTTTCTTGTTCATTATTCAATTCTTCTGTTTTTTTCTGCTGCTTACTAGTCACTATTTTCTAATAAGTGGCAATGTAGAACAACGCAATAAACCGCCCATTTTAGATATCTCGTGATAAGGAATAGCTTCCACTGTCATGCCCCAGACCTCTTGCATGTGTTTATTAAGACGCGTAAATCGCTCTTCAGAAACCACAACATTCGGTGAAATTGAAAAAACATTGCTGTTCATAGCATACATCTCTTCTTGGGTGATCTCAAAAATATTTTCCTGGCCAAAAATATCAAGCAGGCGTTCATAATCTTTCTGAAATTTAAAACCCTTTTTATAAATAATGGCTTTAGTGTCATTCACGGGCATAAAAGTGCAATCAAGATGCAAAATACCCTGACGAGGATCACTATCGTGTTTTTTTAATTCTAAGGGAATAAAATGCTTATGAGGGAAAAGATCCACTAAAAAATTAAAGGCCTTAAAATTGGTACGTGCGGTTTTAAATTGAGGATAATCTTCTTGAGTATAAAGTCCGACAAAGATCATATCATTGTAGAGAACCACATCACCGCCTTCTACATGCGCATGTTCCGGCAGATTAAACTTTTTATTAAAAGCGACTTGGTCATAAAGCATTTTATAGGCTTCTTGCTCACCTTCACGAGCAGGAATAATATTCGAAATGATAAGTTTATCCTCAATAACAAAACCCACATCACGGGCAAAAACCTGATTGCAATCCGGGATTAAGTAAGGGCGTAAAATCTCAACTCGATGTTTAATAAGCACCTGCTCAAAAGCAGTCATTTCTTTATCAACCAAATCTTCACCGGGATAAATACCAAGTTTTATCGATTCGTGTGATCTGGCATCATAAGTTTCAGCAAGAGAAGGTTTGTTGCCCATAGAAAGGGCTTGTCCTAAAACTACAGCTTTTAGCTCAGCAGTTTCGTTTTGTATATTCAGGTTCATAGTTTATTTTTTCAATGATTTAAAGCTCAGGGCAAAATACTGCTTTAAAGAAGATGTTTTTCTAAGATCCTATAGTCATCTTCTTGCTACTTGCCACCAAGTTCTCTGGTTATAAGTTTTAGGCTTATATTATGGTTCCATCCGGAATTGTTGCATTTTTCTTCACAACAACTATGCCATCGCGAATGCAGTATTTTTCACTTTCGTACTCGTCAAGGCCATCTTTATTGATGATCTGGACATTATTACCTATTCTGACATTCTTATCAACAATAGCATTCTTGATAACACAATTTTTACCAATACCTAAAGGAATTTCATTCTTGTGATCAGTTTCAAAAAAGTCATTTCCCATCACATAGGAATTAATGATCTCACTACCGGCACGAACCACAGAACGAATACCCAGGATGGAATTTTTGATTTTCTTTGCACGAACAAGCGCACCTTCATTGAGAAGTGAATCATCGATATTAGCATTTGTAATTCTTGATCCGGGTAACATGCGGGCATGAGTATAGATGGGGAAATTTACATCAACAAAGCGAAAATCAGGGTTCGGCTGAGTTAGGTTGATATTTGCATCGTAAAATGATTTGATAGTTCCAATATCTTCCCAATAACCATCAAAGAAAAAGGCCTGAACATTGTACTCCTTGATAGATCCGGGAATAATATCGCCTCCAAAATCATCTTTGGGAATATCGGCAAGCGTTTTTTTCAGGGTCTCACGATTAAAAACATAAATACCCATGGAACCCCAATAAGGACGTTCCGGATCACCGGTAGGACTTTTCATTTTTTCAAGAAGCTCATCGCTTTTTGGTTTTTCTGCAAAATCGATAATACGGCCTTCTTCATCCACCTTTAAAACACCAAAGCCCTTGGCATCTTCGCGGGAAACAGGTTTTACCGAAATGGTAATATCAGCCTCTTTCTGTCTATGATGTTGTACAAATTCCGCATAATTCATGCGATAAAGATGGTCACCGGCAAGAATGAGATATTGATCAAAGTTATATGCTTCGAAGTGATCGAGATTATGCCTGACTGCATCGGCTGTTCCCTGATACCAGTCCATATTCCCAATAGTTTGTGAAGCTGCCAGAACCTCCAGAAAACCTTCAGTGAAGTTATCGAATTTGTAGGTCTGATTAATATGTCGGTGTAAGGACTCAGAATTAAACTGAGTCAGAATATGGATCTTACGAATATTTGAATTCAAACAATTCGAAATAGGAATATCAATCAATCGATATTTTCCACCAATAGGAACTGCGGGCTTTGAACGAACAGTGGTCAAAGGAGCCAAACGAGTTCCACGGCCACCACCCAAAATAACAGATAAGACTTTGCGCATAATGCACCCCCGTGTTAATTATATAAATTATTTTAATGATTCAATAACAGCATCTAAAGAATCAAATAGAGCAGAACTTTCTTCCGCTTTTTCTAATTGATTAATACGATAATTCGAAAAAGTCAGATCAACATAGCCAAAAGAGGAGCTCATAGGCATGTTCCCTCTTGGATTAGGTACGACTTTTTTCTTACTTTCTTTTGTCTCTATCATCACCCTGATCTCTGAAGGCAAATAGATCCCGGGCTGAACTTCTTCCTGAGTAAAATTAAAATCAGCGATTATGTCAGGCTTGTCAATCATTTTCATTTGATCCAATATCCATCTATTCGTATCGATCATAGCAAGGAAAATAACATTTTTTCCGTCCATAGCTTTAATTATCTCAATAAAAGCAACATCATCTTTTGTGTCTTCTAAAGTAATAGTGCGTAAAGAAATTGCATCTTTAACCAATCTTTCAAGATCCATTAAAAAGATCTCCGGTGGTATAATAAGAGGAACTTCATCTAGTGAATACAAGGAATCGGGACGTACAAAATGTATAGTCGTTTCGCGATCGGGAACGGTAATTTCGGGCATACGCGTACGAATGCGCATATCAACTACCATGTCATTTACTTGCATAAAATTTAAATTTGCGCGATGAATATAGTAATTTGGATCAACTGCCAACAAAAGCATTAACAGTGACAAATTTATGATTAACATTTTTTTCAACATTTACATATCTCCTCTTCGAGATCAACCGGGTGGACGATCCAATCTTTTTCGGGTATCCATTCTTCTGTTTTTCCATCGGGTTTTTGCAAAACAACACGTTTAATATGAGCATTGGCTATCTGAGCCTTACACTGATAACAAACGAATTCGTGCCCGCAGATATAAATGGTAGCATTATTTGTTGCATTGCCATTTCTTGCTGCCAGCGCGATGGCATTAGATTCCGCATGAGATCCCACAGCACGACATCGTTCCAATTGTGTACCGGACTTTATATTGTGCTTATTGCGATAACAAAATCCTATCTCAATGCAATTTTTTTGATATTGCGGAGCCCCATTATAACCGGTAGAAATCATATCTTTATTCTGCACTATCACTGCACCAACCTGCCTACGCAGACAAGAAGAGCGCGTTGCGACAACTTTTGCAATATTCAAAAAATACTCATCCCAATCTGGTCGTTCCATAAATTCCCGTTTTTTATATTTCAATAACATCTAGATCATGTGAAATATGCGCATTTTTGCAATATTTATCAACTGCTTTCTTATATATATCAAGGTCTTTATAGCGCTCAGAAAAATGCGTAAGGATCAATTTCTTGACATTATTCTTCTGCGCATACAAAGCCGCCATTTCGGCTGTCATATGATTAAATTCATCCGCAAGTTCTTTCTCGCTATCCAAATAGGTCGCCTCCATTAAAACGGCATCTGCATCCTTTATCAAATGACCAATATTCTCACACACTCCCGTATCAAGAACATATGCAAAAACTTTTTCATCAGTCTTATAACTGATATCTTCCCGTTTTATGCTTGTTCCCCGATAGTCAATTTCTCCCTCTTTTTCCAGTTTCCCAAGAATGGGCCCGGCCAGCGCCAATTTTTTCAATTTATCTTTATCAAATCGCCATTGGGGCAATAATGTAAAGCGATATCCCAGAGTGGGCGTAGAATGTAAAAGCTCGTAAGCTTCTATACGATAATCCTCAGTTTCTTCTACCAGCCCCGCTTCGAGAGGATGAAAGTAAAACTCAATACGAGGAGTGTATTTGGAGCTGTTCACAAGATTATCAAGAAAATTCCGGCCTGTTGCAGGATAATAAATATGAACTTCATGTCTTACCTGCATTAAATTTAATCTTTGCAAAATACCCGGCAGTCCCAAACAATGATCACCATGAAAATGTGAAATAAAGATCTTCGTGATCTTTCCGGGTGAAATTCCGGCAAAGGTAAATTGTCGCTGTGCGCCTTCTCCGGGATCAAAAAGTATGCCGCCAAATGGCCACTGCAAAAAATAAGCATTCTGTGAACGCGTCCTAGTGGGTAATTGCCCTGCTGTTCCTAAAATTGTAAGTTTCATTTTAATACATTCAGTTTGTCTTGATATCAGGTTTGCTAAGCTGAATTTATTTTGTCCATTTCTATTTACATTGCTTACACTATAAGAGATAAAACAATGGAATTCAACTTCTCGGAGGGTCTGTCTGAGCGTGAAAGCAAGATAAGTGGAACCTGTGCACCCAAAACAAGTCCACCCACAGGAGCATGCTGCAATTCTATGATTGATTTCAGTAAAAAATTGCAAACAGTAATCTCCGGGAAAACGATGATATCAACATCACCCGATATTTTGGACTCAATGCCTTTCTTGACTGCAGCTTCGGCATTTAAGATTACATCTAAAGCCATAGGACCTTCAGCTTCATATCCCCTGGCTGTAAATTCTTCGGCCAATTTTCTTGCTTCAAGTGTTTCGGGCATTTTTGGATTTAATTTTTCTACAACAGCTGCAAAAGCTAACTTAGGTTTGCGTTGTAATATCTTTTCCGCCAATTCTATAGCATTTTCGCTAATAGCTCTTTTTTTGTCAATGTCGGGTCTAATATTCAAAGCACCATCTGTTAAAAAAAGTAATTTATGATAACCTGGACTATCGCAAACGGCAACATGAGATAATGTTGCGCCCTTACGTAAACCTTTTTCCTTATGTAAAACAGGAGACAAAAAAGCTGCCGTGGATATATCGCCTTTCATTAAAGCATGACCTTTGCCAGCTCGTATATCGGCAATCGCCGCCCATATAGCCGCTTCAGGAGATTTACAGTCAATAAACTCAACATTTTTCAATCCCTGTTTATCGGAAAGAGCTTTCATACTCTCCTTTCTTCCAAAGAGTCTCGCTTTAATATATCCTTTTTTTTCTGCTTCACCCAATGCCTCAAATATTGAGGGTGAGTCGGGATAAACAATATTTAATATTTTTGGGTCTTTAAGATCAATTCTTTTATAGATATTGTCAAAATTCATGCTAACCTCAACTTAATATTCGTAGATCTTCATCTTATTATCAAGAATTCTAAAACCGCCATCTCGCATGGCGCCAAGTTCGTTTTCACCCGGATGTATTTCTATATAAAATTGTTCGGATAAATGCTTTTGTAATTCACCTATCACATAATCACTATAAGCTATGCCACCTGTAAAGATCAAGGCTTTTACCTTAAAGTCCAGTACAGCTGCCATGCTTCCGACTTCTTTACGGATCTGGTAAATCATGGCATCAAGGATCAACTTAGCTTTTTCGTCACCGGTCTCAATACGCTTAACTACCTCACGTACATCATTAGTTCCCAAATAACCTTTAAGTCCACTTTCGCGGGATAAAAGTTTTGTTATTGCCCCTTTATCCATCTGTTTATCATAGATCAGATCTAATAATCCACGCAGGGGCAAAGCTCCCGCGCGTTCAGGTGAAAAAGGTCCCATACCTAAAAGCGCATCATTAACATCCAGCATTCTATCATTTTTCATAGCACACACGCTGATACCTCCACCCATGTGTGCCACTACAAAATTCTCTTTTTCTATTTCCCAGCCATTTTTATCGCACACTCCACGAGTTGTGGCTTTAATGTTCAGGGCATGAGAAAGGCTCCTTCTTACAATTCCGGGTGTTCCGGAAACTCTGGCAATATCCGGAAATTCATCAACGACCACCGGATCGATAATGTAAGCCGGTGCTGAAAACTTTTCCCCAAAATATCTCGCAAATACTGCACCCAAATTTGAGGCGTGATTTCCGTATCTTGCAAGTTTCGCATCCTTGATCATTTTATCATTAACAGGATAAGCGCCACTTTTCATAGGGTGAAATATTCCTCCCCTGGCAATGACAATATCAATTTTATCGATCTTATTTTCTTTTAATACAGCTTCGATCTGACTTTTTCTAAATGGGTATTCTTTATATACATTTTCCTTTGAGATATGCTCTTCATCAATGGCAAATGACAGCTTTAATTCTAATTTTTCACGACTGAATACAGCCAGCTTGGTACTTGTAGAACCGGGGTTGATCGCCAAAACGAGTTGGGACATCTTATCTCCTAATTATGTTTAAAAATATTAAATTTAAGATAAAAAATATTGTTTGTTATTCCAAAATAATTATTATATTCACAAGCATTTTGAGATTATGGGGAATTAGCTCAGCTGGGAGAGCGCTTGAATGGCATTCAAGAGGTCAGC
>CAZNFT010000019.1:0-34965 GCA_964572745.1 uncultured bacterium | reverse complement strand
GGAGGGTTATCCTGTTATCCCGTCAACAAGCTATCCAGCATATCCTGTTATCATGTCTAAAGTAATTCCAACTATCCTGTGATCCCGCCAGGAGAAAGCTATCTAGCAAATCCTGTTATCCTGTCGAGAAAATCTTGTCATAAAGAAAAATCCCCTCCGATTTGGCTGAGGGGACTTTCTGATATAAATAAAGAAGTTTTTATTTATTTTTTGCTTTTAAAGCAGGGATGACTTTTTCTTCGACGTATTGCAGAAGATCTCTTGGAGCAATGGGTTTATCCAGATAGTCATCTGCATTGATCCAGCTCTTTTCTTCTTTGGTTTGTGTAGAGAAACGGTAGCCTGTTTCGTGACCGGTAGATGTAAAGATCACGACCCAACGTTTATCTCTATTGGCTTGACGAGACATCCAATGTGTCAGGACGAAACCACTATCAAAGTGCTCCATAACAAGATCGCAAAAAACGATTGTTGGATCAAAACTTTTAAAAAGTTCTTTAGCCTCACTTGTATTATATGCTGCTTTAACATCATACCCGTTCTGTTGCAGATAGGGTTGATACATATCGATCAAATCCGGATCGTCATCTATTAATAAAATTTTTGTATTCATTTTATTTTCCTTTTGGGTTAGATAGATTCACGTTTCATGTAATGTGTATGAAGCAATTCATGAGCTTTCTTTCCACCGGGTTTTCCCAGGAAGTTATCATAAAGTGCTTTAACAGAATCATTATAATGTGAACAGCGTTTAGGTAAGGAACGGTCCACTTCATAAATGGCTTCCATTCTTTTTTGAATTTTTTCAGGGGTCTGAGGAAGTGGCTGACCACCGCCATTGATACAACCTCCCGGACAAGCCATAACTTCAATAAAGTGATAATCTGAAGTACCATTTTTAACGTCTTCAAGAAATTTATCGATGTTACGAAGACCGGAAACAGCTGCGACCTTTAATACTGCATTACCCACTTTAATATTAGCTTCTTTAACTCCTTCGAGTCCACGAATAGGAGTAAAATCTATGCGTTCCATATCTTTTCCGGTAATTTTAAAGTGAGCTGTTCTCAGAGCTGCTTCCATAACACCACCGGAAGCACCAAAGATAGCACCTGCACCCGTTGATTCACCCAAAGGATCATCAAAGCCTTCTTCCGGCATGCGTGTAAAATCAAGTCCTGCTATCCTTATCATACGAGCGAATTCGCGGGTGGAAAGCACAACATCAACATCAGGAGCTTGGTGAGTAACCGAAAGTTCCGGACGACCGGCTTCAAATTTCTTGGCAGTACAAGGCATAATAGATAGAACAAAGATCTTTTCAGGATCAATGTTCACTTTCTTGGCATAATAAGATTTGATCATTGCACCTTGCATACCCTGAGGTGATTTACAGGTAGATATATTCTCGAATACTTCAGGATAGAAATGTTCGACATATTTGATCCAACCTGGCGAGCAGGAAGTAAATAATGGAAGTTTTCCGCCATTTTGTATGCGTTCTATCAGCTCATTTGCTTCTTCCCAAATCGTTAGATCCGCTGCAAAGTTGGTATCAAAAACTTCATTCACGCCGATGCGTCGTAACGCTGCCGGAATTTTACCGGTTGATATTGTGCCCGGGGCCATACCGAATTCTTCGCCAATGGCAACACGGACTGCCGGTGCAACTTGTGCAACAACATGAATTTCGGGATCGTTGATAGCTTCCCACGCTTGCTTCAAATATGATTTTTCACGAAGAGCGCCAACCGGGCAAACAGTGATACACTGGCCACAGTAAACACAAGCCGTGGTATTTAATGATCTATCCATTGCTGGAGCTACGTTTGAGTAGAAACCACGATTAACAAAATCAATAGCACCTACATTCTGTACTTCGTGGCACATGCGAACACAGCGACCACATAAAATACACTTTTCAGGATCGCGTTCAACTGCAGGTGATGCAAGATCAAGTTTTCCGCTGCGTTTTTCACCAACATAGCGGTAAGAACGAACACCATATTCAGCAGCCAGGTCCTGCAGACTGCATTGTCCGTTACGAACACAGACTAAACAATCTTGCGGATGATTTGCAATGAGGAGTTCAATAATTGACTTACGGGCGCGACGGACTTTTTTGGAGTTGGTCTGTATTTCCATACCATCCGAGACAGGATAAGCACAAGAAGGAACTAGTTTGCCATTACTTAGTTCGACAACACAAATACGGCAAGCACCTGTAGGAACGAGATCAGCCATGTAACAAAGAGTTGGGATTTTAATACCTTCTCTTTCAGCTACCTGTAAAATTGTTTCACTCGGGTTTGCCCAATATGAATTATTATTAATTTTTATATTCATTTTTTCTCTTTCCTTTCTTATTCCGCTATAATAGCATCGAAACGACAGTTGAGTTCACATTGGCCACAATGAGTACAAAGATCCTGGTCAATGAAGTGAACTTCTTTGCGTTCACCGCTAATAGCGTTAACAGGACATTTTTGTGCACAAAGAGTACAACCAATACAGTTTTCTTCGTTAATCGTATAGGTCAGCATCTGACGACATGCTTTTGCGGGGCAAGTACGATCATAAAGGTGAGCATCATATTCATCACGGAAGTAGCGAAGAGTTGAAATAACCGGGTTTGCAGCTGTTTGACCTAAACCACAAAGAGATGTATCTTTAACAACTTCGGCGAGTCGTTCAAGATATAACATACCTTGGAATCGCATGAGTGAATCAATTTCGCTTTCTTCTTCGCGATAACTTTTGGTGATTCTTTCAAGAATTTCGAGTAAGCGTTTGGTACCTTCACGGCAAGGAATACATTTACCACAGGATTCTGAGGTAATGAATTGCATGAAGTATTTAGCGAGATCAACCATACAAGTTGTTTCATCCATTACAACCAAACCACCGGAACCCATCATAGCGCCGACTTCTTGTAAGTTTTCGTAGTCTATTTCGGTATCAAGAAATTGTTCAGGAAGTGCGCCACCGGAAGGTCCACCGATCTGGACAGCTTTAAAACTCTTGCCATCAGCTATACCGCCACCACAAGTAAAAATAACGTCGCGGATAGTTGTACCCATAGGCACTTCGACCAATCCGGTATTTACCACTTTACCTGATAAAGCAAAAACCTTTGTACCCTTAGAGGTGTTGGTTCCAATAGCTGAATACCAATCCGGACCTTTTCTGAAAATAGTCGGCACGTTAGAGAAAGTTTCTACATTATTAATAATGGTTGGTTTACCAAAGAGTCCAGAAACTGCAGGAAAGGGAGGACGAGGAGTTGGCGTACCGCGCTGTCCTTCAATACTGTGGATAAGAGCAGTTTCTTCACCACATACAAAAGCACCGGCACCTTTTTTGATCTTAAGATGAAAATTAAAACCGCTGTTGAGTATATTATCACCCAAAAGACCGTATTCCATTGCTGCTGCAATAGTTTTTTCGAGTCTTTCAATTGCCAAAGGATATTCGGCACGACAGTAAACATAACCTTTAGAAGCGCCTATAGCGTAAGCGGCAATGATCATACCTTCAACTAAGCGGTGAGGGTCACCTTCCAAAACAGCTCTGTCCATAAAAGCACCGGGATCACCTTCATCTGCATTACAGATCAGATATTTTTGTTCATTATCTTCATTATATGCGAATTCCCATTTTCTTCCGGTTAAAAAACCACCACCGCCACGGCCCTGAAGACCGGATTTTTTGGTATCCTTAATAACTTCGAGAGGCGATTTTGTATTCAGAACAGTTGATAAAGCTTTATAGCCGTCTTTTGCTAAATATTGATCAATATCTTCCGGATCGATCACACCACAATTTTCAAGAACAAGTTTTTCCTGTAGCTTAAAGAAAGGGATTTCGCTGAGCATTGGGATATCAGACCAAATTGAATTATCGCCAAAGGGATATTTACCCAAAGCTTTTTGGATGACCGGTTCTTTATTAACAATGGTACGCTCGATAATTGTATTCACATTATCAGGTGTTACGCGCTTGTAAGAAATGCGTGGGAAGCCGGGGATCTTTACATCCACAATAACTTCTTCGGCACAGAAACCAACGCAGCCGACTTTTGTCAGTGTTGCATCAATGTCATGTTTTTTTATTTCTTCAACAAACATGTCATAAACTTCCTGAGCTCCGTTTGCAAGACCACAGGTGCCCATACCAACAAGGATAACAGGTTTGTCAGCTTTTTCTAAAGATAGTACTGCCTTTAATTCGGAAATGCTTTCGGTGCTTACACCTTCTTTGCTGGCATCATATTTACCACCGATCAATTCCACGAAATTTTCGGCGGGTACTTTTGTAGATAAGATTTCTTTAAATGTATTCATCTTTTACCTGCCTAATCTTTCTTTTGATATTCTTTAATAAGTTTGTAAACAGATTTGCTTGTCAGGCCACCATAGTATTTATCATCGACCATAATAACAGGCGCAATGGAGCAGGCACCAATACAAGCAACAGTTTCGATAGTGAACTTTAAATCTTTGGTAGTTTCACCAGCTGAAATTTCTAATTCATTTTCAAGGATATTTAAAATATCCAAAGAGCCTTTAACATGGCAAGCGGTACCGCGACATACACGGATAACATGTTTTCCAAGAGGTGTAAGGCGGAATTGGTTATAGAAGGTTGCAACCCCGTAAACGCGGCTGGTGGCAACGCCTAAATGACGGGCAACCCGAATAATATCATCTTCTGGCAAGTAGCCGTGAACACCCTGAATATCTTGTAACATGGCTATCATGTTTTCAACTTTATTCTTCGGGTATTTTTTGTAAATTTCTTCTGACTTCATTTAACTCCCTTTGCTTGGTTTTTATCACCCTTTTCCGCGTGAGTATAAATAATAAAGAAAGAGAAAACAAGAAAAAGATAATTTAAATATACTTTTTATCACATAAGGGATTTTTTTGCTAAGCACAGCCTTTATTGTCTCCTTGGAAGTAGTGAAAAGATCAATATTATTAGATATTTTTCGAAGATTTACTTGTGGAATCTAACTTAATAAAATTCTGTAATCCTTGATTATGGCTCATATTTTTATTAAGATATCTAGTTATTATAAAATTAGGAGAAAATATGCTTTCTATCATGTTACAAACAACAGCTACGGCTGGCAAAGATGGAGCTCTTGGTGGCGGTGGCCTAATGAGCTTTTTGCCTTTTATTCTTATCATTGTTGTTCTTTGGTTCTTAATGATCATGCCTCAGCGCAAACGTCAAAAAGAAACAAAAAAGATGCTTGAAGAATTATCACCAAAAGATAAAGTCGTCACTATTGGTGGCATTATCGGGACTATTGTCAAAGTAAAAGGTGATTCCATTGTCTTAAAACTTGGAAAAGAAACAGAAATGGAAGTTCGTAAGAGTGCCATTGCTTCCAGGATAACGGATGAGAAAAAAGAAGAAGAAAAGAAATAAGATATTTGAGGCCCGTTCTTAATTGAACGGGCTTTTTTTTGGTGAATTATGATAATGGAAATTAAAACTTACGGCGATCCTGTCTTGCGTGGAGTTATCCCACCTTTAACTTCACATTTAGAGGTCCACCCTTTTATTCAGGATATGATCGAGACCATGTACGACGATGATGGTATTGGCTTATCGGCTAATCAGGTTGGTCTGAGGATGCGGTTTTTTGTCATTGGTGCTTCAGCATTTGATGATGATCGTGGTGATACGGTTTTTATTAATCCCATGGTCCTTGAATCATCTGATGAACACTCTGATTTTGATGAAGGTTGTCTTTCGGTTCCCGGTATTCGCGATACGGTTTCCAGACCGCATACGATCAAGGTTAAATATCTTGATACACAAGGAGCGGAACATGTTGAAGAATTTACTGATCTTCCTGCTCGTGTTTTTCAGCATGAGTTCGATCATCTCGAAGGTATTTTCTTTGTTGAACGCTTATCGCCTATCCGTAAATCCAGGCATAAAAGAAAATTAAAAGCCCTTTTGAAAAGTCATTCTTTTTTAATAAAAGTTTAATCCACAAATAGAGTTATTTTGATGCATAGATATTTTATGCTGTAAGACAAAGCTCAAATACGAATTATCAATTACCAGGAGCTTTTCTTTTGACAAATAAAAAGGTAAAAATAAAAGGGCAAAAACAACACAAGAACTGTCATTTCGACCGGAGTGGAGAGATCTATTCATGCGATAGATTTTTTGAAATGCGATTGTAAGGGCGACTCTCGAGTCGCCCGTGAGGAGTGACAGATATATCTGTCCCAAGGGGCGGATCCGCGTGTCCGCCCAAGAGATAATTATTTTTGTTTTTTTATCAATTGTAATTTCGGAAAACCTTGGGCCTTTTTACAGAAGAAATGTTGCTTAATCTTGGTCACCTTGTCTTGTAACTTATTTCTTGTATGATATCTCTTGTTTCTTGTTTTTCATCTTTAATCTTTTTACTTTTACTTATCCATCGTAGCCTTGGTGTAGATGGATTATTAATCATATGAATGCCAAGTAAAAAAGGATCCTTGCATTGAAAATCATTTTTATGGGCACCCCCGAATTTGCTGTTCCCTCCTTAGAAAAATTGCACGCATCTAAACATGATGTGCTTGCCGTTGTGACGGTTCCCGATAAACCTAAGGGCAGGGGACAAAGTGTCGCGATGTCGGATGTAAAAAAGAAGGCATTGGAATTAGGACTTCCGGTATTGCAGCCGACCAAGCTAAAAGATCCTGAATTCATTGATGCCCTAAAAGCATACAATGCTGAAATATTTATTGTTGTGGCTTTTCGTATTTTACCTCCTGCTGTCTATGAGTTACCTAAGCATGGTGCGGTCAATGCACATGCTTCTCTTTTACCAAAATATCGTGGAGCAGCTCCTATACATTGGGCGGTGTATCATGGTGAAAGTGAGACAGGAGTCACGGTTTTTCAGATCGATAAAAAAGTCGATACTGGAAAGATTATTCTTCAAGAACGCCTTGCAATTCAAGAAGATGATACAAGTGGCTTGCTTTATGATAAACTAAAACATATATCAGCCGAGGCTTTGTTGAAAGCTATTGATCAGTTGGAAAACAACAAGGTCAATTATTTAAGCCAGGATGATTCGCTTGCTTCGGCAGCGCCCAAAGTATTGCCCAATACCGGATATCTTGATTTTGATCTGAGCTGTGATGAGCTTTCCCGATCTATTCGGGCTTTTTCGGTCTGGCCGGGTTCTTTTTTTTATATGAATGGTCAACGCATTAAAGTCATTAAAGCTAAAGTAGAATTGCAAGAAAATACTCAGCCGGGGAAGATTGAGAAATTATCCAAAAAACAATTTGCGATTCATTGCAAAGACGGTTATTTCCTTCCCCAAGAATTACAATCTCCCGGACGAAAAAGCATGTCTGTGCTTGATTGGATGAATGGGAATGAACTTAAAGAAGAAGTTGATGGTTGATGTGTAGAGCAGATTAAGCTTGAGATATCAACTCTTTTCGTTATTCGATGTAAGTTATTCATTATTAACTGTTTATTGATCGGTGTTCCTTGTTCGATATTCAAGAACGTCATTAATCCATATCGGTGTTGATGCTTTTTGTCATTCTGAAAATTATTTAACAAACAGCGTTTGTTAATAATTGTTCAGTCCGCCGCATGGCGGATTGCGAAGCAAAATCTCTGCAATAATCGCTGTACAATAGTATTAGTGAAAACTCCAATCTCACAGAGACCCTGCTTGCCCCAGCAAAGCTTTTTGGGGAAGTAAATTCAGGGTTACATTACTCAGGGTGACACGCTTTATTTTGAAAATCTCACAAAAGATATCACGATAAAGGAAAGAATATTGAAATATACATCAAGATTTTTTCCTGCAAGGACTAATTATAAGCGGCTAAATGACTAAGCTCTAAGCCTAAAACAACGCTTCCAAAAAGTCATCAGCGCTGACATTTGATATATAATTTTCAAGTCCCAGTTTTTCCAATTCTTGCCTGATATGATCGATATTATGAGGCAGACCGATGAGATGATCTTCGAGCTCGGAAATATTCTTGATATTAAAAAAATCACCAAAGATCTTTGCTTTAAGGATCTTACCTTTGTTGACCTCAAGATTGATTTCAATATGTCCACCGGGCGTTTTAATACCTTTTTGAAAATTATATTGAGGCGAGGTTCCAAAATTCCAATCCCAGCTGGCATATTTATCTTTAACAAGTTTATCAATGCCGGCAATATCTTTTTTACTTAGCTCGTAGGAGATGGAATCTTTATACATGTTACGGACATGTGTGATGATGCGATCTTCGAATTCTTTTAGACTTATTTGATAGGGGAGATGCTCAGAAATATTTGTGACACGGCTACGAACCGATTTAACAGATTTATCTTGAAATTTTAAAGGATTTACCTTTAAAGCAGCAGAAAGGTCGGGCAATTTAGAACTAAAAAGCAAAGTACCATGTTGTAGTATTTTACCTTTATAAAAATGTTTTGCGTTTCCGGAGAATTTTTTACCGGCTATGCTCAGGTCATTGCGACCTTCAAATTTAGCGTCAACTCCCAATGCTTGCAAAACATCTAAAATAGGCTGTGTATATTTTTTAAAATCGACGGTCTTACTATGTTCTTCTTTTTTGATAAAGGTAAAATTCAAATTTCCCGGGTCATGAAAAACCGCGCCACCACCGGATAGCCGCCTTATAACTTTGATATCATTTTGCTTTACATGATCAATATTGATCTCTGCCAGAGAATTCTGGTGTTTGCCGACAATGATGCAGGGAGAATTGATATAGAGATAAAAGCAATCTTCATCCATATGCTTCAGCAGATACTCTTCAGTGGCAATATTAAAGGCGGGATCGCTTGTTTTTGAGCGGATGCAAAGCATTATATTCATCCTATTTCTTTATTAAGATACATGTCTTGAAACAGTGCTAAATTTATAAGAAATAGACGAGAATAAAAAGATAGATTTATGAGTATTTCTATTAATTTTTTGCTAATTCTTTACCGAAGTTAATGGCTGCTTTTTCTGTTTTAGTATCGGGATTCCAATAACTTCTGAGACCTTCATGTATGATTTCAAATCCTGCATCTTCCAATAGAGTGTTGAGGACTTTTACAGATTCACCACTCCATCCATAAGTTCCAAATGCTGCTGCTTTTTTATTCTTGAATTTTAATGATTTTGCAAAATGAATAAAGCCGGCTATGGAGTGTATTACGCTATTGGCAATGGTAGGTGAGCCCATAACAAGCATTTTGGATTTGAAAATCTCGGTAATGAGATCATTTTCATCACTTATAGAAAGATTATAGACTTTAACAACGACATCGGGATCTGCTAAAGAAATACCTTCCGCGATTTTTTCGGCCATTTTTTTTGTAGCATTCCACATTGTGTCGTAAATAATGGTAATTTGGTTTTCTTGGTAGTCGTCTGCCCACTGGGAGTATTTTTCTACAATTTGCATTGGATTATCTCGCCAAATAACGCCATGACTTGTTGCGATCATGTCGATCGGAAGATTAAAAGAAATTATTTCGCTAAGCTTTCTTCTTAGAATTGCACTGAAGGGAGTTAAAATATTAGCATAGTATTTGATGGATTCACTAAAAAGTTCGCATTGATCCACCAAATCATTAAAGAGTTTTTCTGTCGCATAGTGTTGACCAAAGGCATCATTGCTAAAAAGGATATTGTCTTGTGTAAGATAAGTCGCCATACTGTCCGGCCAGTGCAACATAGCCATTTTAACAAAGACAAGTTCTTTACCATTACCAATGTCAATTTTATCGCCGGTATCAACAACTTTAAAATTCCAGTCCTGATGATATTGACCCTTTAAGGATTTTACGGCATGGGCTGTACAATAAATAGGTGTATCCGGAATAAGTTTCATTAAAGCAGGAAGTGCTCCACTGTGGTCAACTTCTCCATGATTAACAACTATAAAGTCAATTGACTTAAGATCAATTTCTTTTGAAAGATTTTCGACGAATTCTTCAGAAAAAGGAGCCCAAACAGTGTCGATCAGTACTGTTTTTTCTTCTTCTATCAGGTAAGAATTGTAAGTGGATCCCTTATGAGTTGAATAATCATTTCCATGGAAATTTCTGAGTTCCCAGTCAACCTTACCAACCCAGGAAACATTGTTTTTAATCTTTATTTTCATTTTAATTCTCCTGACACTTATTGTTGCTTAATTTTTTATGACAGACTGTAATAAGTATAAGAATACTAAGAATTTTTGAGTTGAATTCCTATAAAACTTTTATCCAAAAAAATACCCACCGTAGGCGGGTATTAGATATAGATTTGTTAAAAAATATTATTTAACAGTTTCTTTGACCACAGTGGTATTTATGATATTGTCAGCGATAGGGCATCTTTTTGTTATCTTTTCAAGAAAAGCTTCTTTTTCTTCTGTTGTCATGTCAGCATCAATATCAACTAATGCACGAATTTCAGTGAAACCCGCGCGACCTTCTTCAGTTTTACCCAAAAGAACATCTTTATCAATATCACCTTCAACTTCAACTGAAATAGCATTGACACCTAGTCGTTCCTGATTAGAGATAATACGACCAATAGCGCAAATACATGCTGGAAGAGTTGATAGGAAAACTTCCATTGGGTTTGGACCTAAACCTTCGCCGCCCATTGCAGCTGGTTGGTCAATGATAAAATCTTGTGAGCAATGGATTGTTGTTTTAAAACCTTTGCCCATTTCACCGCTAACTTTCATTGTTGAAATAGCCATTCTGAATTTCCTTTCATTTAAACAGTTAATTAATATAACTTTAAAAATAGAATATAAATTTGAGTTTTCCAAAACTTTATTTTTTGATCTTTATTTGCTATATATCACTTATTAGAAGCTTTTCCATTTGCTTTCATCTAAGCAGTTGCAGGTAAAAATATCTCTTTGTCTTCTTTAAATATCTAACTAATAACCCATCAGAAACAATGATATTCATATCGAAAAAATTTTCTATCACAAATCAGCCCTGCTAGCTTATGCAAAGGATTCTATTATTTAAATGAGATAAGGTCTATTCCTGATATTTGTTTGATATCAGTTTTACATTTCAAATTCTATATCGAGTTGCCGACCTTCTTTAGAGGCTTTTCTATCCATGTCAGTCCCAATTGCAATACCGATTGCCATACCAATGGGTAAACCGATTCCAAGGAAGGCCATGTTTCCTAAAATTGTTCCAAACATGACGCCAAAGGGAATACCAATAGCGGCCATACCTACAGCCAGCCATTTGTTGCGATAGTGGTTTTTACAGACAAGTTTAAGATCCTTCTCAAGAAGCTGAATGATATTAGTTTGCTTTTTTCTAATTAGAGCTCTTATGGCTCTGGCCGAAGCTTGAGCTATATTAAGCTCATCAATATATTTATTAATAGCCAAGACAATCTTATCGGGAAGATCTTGTTTCCTTAATTCGTTTAGAAAATTTTCAAATATTTCATAGGCATGCAAAACATATTTTTTCGATGTGAATTCTGCTTGTCGATTCAAATCTTTGATAATCATGATCTTCCTTTGTTTAATTGTTTTTAATCTTAGCTGTAGATTCTTGTTCCTTTATAATTTAATCTGTTTTCTAAGCGAATACAAAATTATTATTCCTTACATAGGGACGATAGCTAAATTTGAAATAATAATATTGAATAAGGAATATTGATTTGTGATCAATATCATTAATTGAGGAAAGCATGGAGCGCTTGAACAGAATGATATAAAATCAGAATATTAATCTACTACGCAAAGTGCTTTGTAGATTAAAAATAATGAATGTTTATATACGCGATGTTTACGAGCCCCCCATCTTTTAAGCTGGCGGAAAATAAGAGGAAAACCGGGGTTAACACAGAAAAATTACAGACCTCAGATTGCAGATTTTAAATTTATAATTTGATCCTAAATCAACAATAATCAATCATCAATCTGCATTCGTGGAGTTTCAGCAGGATTTTAACTCTGAAAATTGCAGACTTCAGATCACAGATCTCAAATTTATAAATCGATTCTAAATCAACAATAATCAATCATCAATCTGCATTCGTGGAGACTTCTACGTTCAGCAGGATTCTCAGATCTACGCCACTAGGCTGGCCAAGAAGGCTACGAGGTACAGGTCGAAGTGCAGCCACCGTTCCTGGTATTTTACTTTGCTTATTATATTTAATCTTTTTACTTTGTTCTTGGCTTAGCTCAAGCTGGACCGAGCAAGTTTCTAATTTTTCAAAACCAAAGGTTTTAATATGCCAATAAATTCCAGAAAATTCGCACATAAAATATTACTTAAATGGTTTACTTCAGACCTTTATCTGGAGCATCTCATTAATTTTAATGAATCTGAACTCTCGGCTATGGATAGGCGTTTTACAGAGGCACTTATTCATCAGGTAATTATGAATCAGCGTATGCTGACTTTTGTTTTGGATAAATTTGTTGATAAAAAACCTAAAATGCCGGTCTATGTGGCTCTTATGATGGGAAGCTGTGAAATTTTATATATGCAGGTGAAAGATCATGCCGCGATCAATGAAACGGTAAAATTGGTCGGCAAGACCGATCAGCGTTCCAAAGGTTTTGTCAATGCGGTTTTGCGTAAAGTCCTTGCTTATCGCAATGAAAGCTGGGAAGGTGATCATATTGATCCACGCATTCAAGCAGGTATCCGTTTTAATTTACCTGATTGGCTGATAAAGCGCTGGTCTGTGCAATTTGGTTCCGAGACTATGGATCTCCTGGCTTCTTTAAATGAGCGTCCACGAAAAATGGCACGCATTGTTAAAAGTAAAAAACGGACAGCTATTCTTGAAAAATTAGAGCAGCATGGTATTCTTGAAGAGCAAAGCGAGTATCATCGTGATTTTCTTTTCATCCATTCTTGGCAGCCTTTGTTGCAGGATGAGATCTTTACTGAAGGTCAAATTCTCGCTCAGGATGTGTCTGCCATCTTTCCGGTTATGCTTATTGCAAACGATAAACCTGAATCGGTGGCTGATGTTTGCTGTGCACCGGGTGGAAAGTTAACCGCGCTTCGTCAGTATTGTCCTGCGGGCACCAAGATCCGAGGTTATGATCTAAATCCACTTCGCATAGAAGATACACAAAAAACATTGGACCGTTTGGGCTACTCTGATGTTACGCTTAAAGTGAGAGATGTTTCTACAGAAGAAATTCCAAAATTCACACATATTCTAGTCGATGCGCCTTGCTCCGGTTTTGGCGTTATTCGCAAACGTACGGATCTGCGCTGGCGTCGCAAGGAAGAAGATCTGCCTGAATTATTGAAATTGCAGCAAAAAATTCTTGAAAATACGAGCCAGTATGTTAAGCCTGGTGGCTTGCTTGTCTATTCTACCTGTACTTTCGATAGTGAGGAAAATCGTGGGACTATCAAGAAGTTTTTATCGAAACATCCCGAATTTTCTATAGAAGTAGCAAATCTTGAACTTTCCCCCAAAGAATTGATAGGCTGGAAGGGAGCCATTGAAAGCTTCCCGCATCGCCATTCTTGTGAGGGATCCTTTGCAATTGCTTTGAGAAAGTGTTAAATTTTTCGCCACTTAGCGGAGTTTCTGATTTTTGTTTGTTCCGCTTAAATTAATTTTTGAGGCAAATCATGCAAGGAAAAGTAAGCCTGAAAGAATTGGCGAAAAAACGAGTTCTGATTCTGGATGGAGCCATGGGAACGGCCATTCAACAGCGCAGACTTTCGGCTGAAGATTTTACTTTTCCCGGTGAAAACCAAGCGCATCCCGGGTGCAACGAAGTGTTAAGCTTATCCCGACCGGATGTGATTAGTCAAATTCACACAGATTACATCAATGCAGGCGCCGATATTATTGAAACCAATACTTTTGGAGCCAATGCTTTTGGACTTAAAGATTATGGTCTTTCGGATAAGGTTTATGAATTGAACTTTGCTGCGACTCAACTTGCAAGAAAATGTGCTGATAAGGTAAATAGAGCTGTTTTTGTAGCAGGCGACATAGGTCCCACTGGTCGCTCAGCTTCCTTTTCTCCTTCTGTGGATGATCCGGCTTTTCGCGAGTCTGCTTTTTGGGATTTTGTGGCCATGTATCGCGAACAGGTAAAAGGACTTCTGGATGGCGGTGCGGATCTGCTTCTTGTAGAAACAATTTTTGATACTTTGGTTGCCAAAGCTGCTTTAACTGCGATCACTGATGAGTTTAAAGTCCGCAATATAGAAGTGCCCATCATGGTATCGGCAACTTTTAGCGATAAAAGCCTTCGTACGCTTTCAGGTCAGGATCTTGAAGCTTTCGTTACTTCCATTTCTTCTTATCCTGTTTTTTCCTTGGGAGTTAATTGCTCCACCGGCGTAGCCGAAATGATACCGCTGATCAAAGATCTGGCAAAATTCTCACCTTTTAAAACTTCGGCGCATCCTAATGCGGGTTTTCCTGATAATGACGGATATTATGCTCAGACTCCCAAAGAATTAGCTGAGCTTTTGCGACCGGTTTTAGAAGAGGGGCTTTTAAATATTGTGGGCGGTTGCTGTGGTACGGGTCCTGAACATATAAAAGCAATAGCCAAAATGGCAGAAAACAAACCCTGCTTTAAGTCTTCACAGGAAGAGCCTATTTTAAAACTTTCTGCTTGGGATACTTTAAAAATTCCTCGTGAACATTTATTTATTACTGTGGGTGAGCGTGCCAATGTGGCGGGATCACGTAAATTCGCCAGATTGATCAAAGAAGAAAAATACGAAGAAGCCATATCAATTACGCGTAAACAGATAGAAGAAGGTGCTCAGATCATTGATATTTGCATGGATGATGCCATGTTAGATGCCCCGGAAGCGATGAAAACATTTTTACGATTTGTAGCAGCCGATCCTATTGCAGCGCGCGTGCCTGTGATGATAGATTCATCATCTTGGGAAGTGATAGAGATAGCCTTAGCAGAATTGCAGGGACGCAGCATTGTGAACTCGATTTCGCTAAAAGAGGGCGAAGAAAAATTTTTACGCAAAGCCAATTATATTCATCATATGGGTGCCGTTCCCATGGTCATGCTTTTTGATGAGAAAGGTCAGGCCGATACTTTTATAAGAAAGTGTTCAGTGGCTCAGCGTGTTTATTCTTTGCTTACAAAAAAAACAAAAATCCCACCCCAAGCCATCATTTTTGATCCGAATATTTTATCTATTGGCACGGGAATTGAAGAGCATGATTTTTACGCTCGTGATTTTATCCGCGCTGTTAAATGGATCAAAGAGCAATTTCCATTGGTCAAGGTCAGTGGCGGTTTAAGCAATTTATCCTTTGCTTTTCGTGGCAATAATCCTTTGCGAAAAGCTATGCATACACTATTTTTGGAGCTGGCAGTTGAAGCCGGCTTGGATATGGCTATTGTGAATCCTGCCATGGAATATGCTTCGGTAGATATTCCCGATTCTGAAAAAGCAATTATCAAAGAAGCACTCTTGGTCGAGAAGGGCGATGGAGCAGCCGCAAGACAAGCACTCATTGATCTTGCTATGTCGGGTTCTCTCAAAGCAGAAGCCGGAAAGCAGAAGTCGATAAAGATCGATGAATGGCGCAATAAAGATGTAAGAAAGCGATTATCTGAAGCCTTGGTGCGGAGTGATGATTCTTATCTGGAAGCTGATATTGAAGAAGCTGGCAAGAAAAATGCTATGGAACTGATCGAAGGTCCTTTGATGCAAGGTATGTCTGAGGTGGGACTTCTTTTTGCTGAAGGCAAAGTATTTTTGCCACAGGTAGTTCGTTCTGCCCGCATTATGAAAAAAGCCGTGGATATTCTACGACCTTATCTTAGCCGGATGGATGATACAAAAGCAAATCTTCGTGGCACAGTTGTCATTGCAACGGTCAAAGGCGATGTGCACGATATAGGCAAGAATATTGTTTCTCTGGTTTTACAATGTAATCATTTCAGGGTCATCGATCTTGGCGTGATGGTCCCACCTGAGGATATTTTTAAAGCAGCGGTAGAAAACAAGGCCGACATGGTCGGTTTGAGTGGATTGATCACACCTTCTCTGCTTGAGATGGGTGAGGTTTGCCGTCAATTCCAGGAAGCCGGTCTAGATATTCCTATTATGATCGGCGGAGCCACAACATCCGAAGCTCATACTGCTACGCGCTTAGCACCCCTTTATCCCGGCCGCGTGATCTACACCAGCGATGCTTCCGATTCTGTGAGAGTAGCACTTAAACTCGTTTCAGCAGAGGCTTCCAAATTCTTGCAAGAAATACAGAAACGATACCAAGAGTCAGAAGCCGGGAGCGAGAAGTCAGAAGTCAGAAGTCAGAAGCAAGAAGTCGAAGACACACCGAAGCCTCGGCGGAGGTGTGCCGGAAGCTCCTCCTTCGCTAAAGCTTCGGCGGACAAGCAGAAGCAAGAATTGTTATCACTTGCACAGGCTCGTGATCTCAAATATAAAAAACTCAAGTCCTCAGCCACCCCGGCATTCTTGGGAACGAAAGTCATACATAATATTTTATTGGATGATTTACTGCCCTATGTGAATTGGAAGATGTTTGCTTTAGCTTGGCAGGTAAAGCCAAAGTCTCAAGACGCAGAAAATCTCCGCAGAGATGCTGAAAATTTATTGCAGAAACCTGAAGTAAAAGCTGTTTATGAAGCTTCTATGTCTGCCGTTGTCGGTCTATACAAAGCTAAAACAGAGAGCGATGATGTTTTCTTGCTAGACGAAAAGGGCAAGGAATTCACTCGCTTTTATTTCTTGCGACAAGAGGAAATAAAGGTCGATGAAGTCCATTTTTCTTTAAGTGATTATGTCCGGGAAAAAAGCGATTATATAGGGTTTTTTGTTGCAACAGCAGGACATAAGGTCAAAGCTTTGAGTGAAAAATTTAAGCAAGAAGACGAAGATTATCTTGCATTACTTGTGAATTTATTAGCGGATAGATTGGTAGAGGCCTTGAGTGAATATCTTCAGACCCAAATGGAAGAAAACTGGTGGAAACAAGTTGATCATAAGATCATTCGTCCATCCATCGGCTATCCTTCGGCTCCGGATCACTCGGAAAAAGAAGAAATATTTCATATATTATCTGCGGAAAAAGAACTTGGTGTTTCACTGACAGAAAGTTATGCTATGGATCCGGTGTCATCTGTCTGCGGCTATTATTTTGCAGCAGAGGATCCGCATTACTTCTCTCTTGGCAGGGTCAGCAAAGAACAATTTACAGCCTATGCAGAGAGAAAAGCTAAAGATGCAAAAGAGCTAATAAAGTTTTTTGCAGGAAAAATTGAAGATAATTGACAAATGCTTGAATAACTGTTATCCCGAAGAAAAAGACAGGAAATAGTATATTTTGCCTTTAAGAAGAAGTTAAGAAGGTGAGAAGCCTGCTCTACATAGCTCCACAGGAGCGAAGTAGAGGTAAGCAGGTAAGCAGGTAAAGCAGGTAAGAAGGGCATTCGGATTTTTTTGAGAAAAACAATTTTGTGTTTCCTGCAATCTTGTCCATACTTTGCTCCGAAGCCTCAGTGAAGGTGTAAGCTTGTTGAGCGTAGGAGGGTGATCCCGTCAATAAGCATTATCGGATCAATCCCATAATCCTGTTGAAAGGCATTATCGGATTAATCCTGTAATCTTGTCAGAAAAGCATTATCGGGTCAATCCCGTGATCTTGTCGAAAAGGCAGTATCCAGTCAATCCTGTCTAAAAGAATCAGGTTATCACGTCAAAACAAGGAATAGATATGAAAGTTACCGACATCATTAAAAAAGCAAGTAAGCCACTGTTTACATTTGAGCTATTACCACCTCTTAAAGGTCATAGCATGGATGCCATAAATACAGCTATCGAGGCTATGTTGCCTTACGATCCGGCTTATATTAATATTACTTCTCATCAGGAAGAAGTGCTTTATATAGATCGTCCCGATGGTTTAGTTGAGCGAAGAACTGTGCGTAAACGACCGGGAACAGTCGCCATGTCGGCAGCGACTCAATATAAATACAATATTCCTGTTATTCCTCACATGATCTGTGGTGGCAAGACTAAAGATCAGATAGAGGATCAGCTTATGGAATTAAACTTTTTGGGACTGGATAATGTTTTTGCACTTCGCGGAGATCCGCCTAAAGGAGAGCGTCGATTTGTAGCTACAGAGAACGGACATGAACATAGCAGTGATCTTGTTGCACAGATAGAAGCAGTTAACCGAGGTGAATATCTTGATCCCACGCTTAAGAATCCCAGTGCAGGTAATTTTTGCATAGGAGTTGCGGGCTATCCCGAAAAACATTTTGAGGCGCCGAATCTGGATCATGATATTGCCATGCTCAAGAAAAAAGTTGATGCAGGTGCCGATTATATTGTGACACAAATGTTTTTTATCAATGACCATTATTTTACTTTTGTTGATAAATGTCGCGAGGCAGGAATTACTGTTCCTATTATTCCGGGTATTAAACCTATACGCCGCCGCAAAGATATTGAATTTATACCTCAGACCTTTCATATTGATCTGCCTGGTGAATTAATAAAGGATGTTGCTGTAGCTTCATCACATGCAGAAATTAAAGATATAGGTGTGGAATTTTGCAAAGATCAGGTTCGTGGACTTCTGAAAGGTGGCGTTCCCGGTGTTCATTTTTACAGTGAAGGTCGTGCAGAGCAAATTACAAAAGTAATAAAAGCAACATTCTGACAAGAATGAAACAAACTTGGATATTATTTCTCGGTTGTTATCTGTCATCTCATAAAAGTTTCTGAAGTGGATCAAGTTTATGCGTAATTCAACAATTTATTGTTCACGAAATTTTGCTTTGTAATAACTTATGCGAGGGACTGAAAAATCATAAAATAAGTACAGTTTGTCGCTTTATTCTTGTGATGATTTTGTGTAATGTCTTTTAAGTTTTCTCTTTAATTTTTATCAGCTATTGTTTAAATTTACTTTAATGGCTAAGAAAAATAACAAGATCAAAATATTGATCAACGAAACAAAGAGTTCCGCTACAAAGAGAAAGCGCGGAAAGTTCTTCTCTTCCTTTTTGATCTTTGCGGGAGTATTTATTCTTTTCTCTGCAATTACTGCTGCTTTATTAAATTGGGTGATAATGCCTAAATACACTCGTCAGGGGCAGGAACGTATTCTCCTCAATGTCGAGAGCTTGAGTTGGGAAGAAGCTCGTCATTTATTAGAGCTGGAGAAGTTTTCACCTGTGCGTGGTAAATCAATTCCCAATGATGAAATCAAGCCTTTTACAGTCATAGCTCAAATGCCTCGTCCCGGATCCAGAGTCAAGTTGAATCGTCGTGTTTATCTTGATATTTCCGTTCCTTTAGAGAATGTACAATTTCCCGAACTACGCGGTAAAACTTTACGTACTGTTGAAATCTTGCTTCAGGAAAAGAGTTTGAAAGTGGATTCAGTTTCTTATGGATTTTCGGATATGCCTCACGAAGTTATTTATTGGCAATCTATTGAGCCGGGTAAATCCGTTCGACCGGGTTCCGGTGTACATGTTAAAATTTCTCTTGGTCTGAATAATTGGGAAGTTCCGGATTTAATTAATTTAAGCATGAGCGATGCACATAAGGCTATAAATGAAGCAGGACTCAGGATAGGAACGGTTTCTTATCGGGATCGCAATGACCTGCTACCCAACACTGTAATTTATCAATCTGTTCCTGGAACCACAGTGTTGAGTATTCCTCAGCCTATTGATCTTGTTGTCTCCAGATATAACGCAGATCTGGAAACTAATGAAGAATGATCACTAAATCCGAACTCCGCAGACAATTGGTTCACGCCGCAACGGCAATTATTCCTCTTCTCTATTACTTTTTTCCTGATATTGAACCTTTTACAGGAAAGCAATGTGTCAATATTATGTTTATAGTTTTTGGTGGATTATTTGTTTTTGCTGATTATTTCCGCCGCTATAATGTTTTTATTAAAAAAGTATTTTTATTCTTTACAGCTCCCTTTATTCGTGATACCGAAGAAAGCAAAATGACAGCGGCATCTCGTATTGCCATCGTTTTCTTTTTGATCTTCCAAATTTTTCCCATGAAAATAGCCGTGCCGGCATGTCTATTGCTAAGTGTTGCGGATTCTGCTTCGGGACTATTTGGTCGTATGTGGGGGAAAAAAACCTGGTTCAAGCATTTTACCTATGTAGGTACTGCTGCTTTTGTGATAGCAGGATCCTTACTTTATATTTTTGCTTTTTCTTATATTGGTATCTGGAAGTCTGTACTCGTGGTTGTAATGTGTGCCTTATTTGAAGGGATCATGTCACATTTTGATGATAATGTGGTAATACCTATTGCGGCTGCCGTGATGCTAATGATGCTGGAAGTCTAAATATATTTCATAAAAAATCATAAAGAGAATTAAGGCAGAAAGCTCTATTATTGCTTTTAGTGTTAGCTCATAAATATAAATTCTTGTATTGTTTTTAACATTCAATTAATGAGGGTTAATGACAAGGTTTTTAGCCCCCTAAAAATACCATTAACCAAGAATTACATTTATTCTTTGGAAAAAATGTCATTCTTAACATTTATTCGTTTGGAAAAGTGTAAACAATGGCTTAATGCATAAACTATTTCGCGAAAGAAAACCTGATTTACAATTACCCTGATCTAAAGACTTTTTAGTGAATGTAGGTGAGCTTTTTAATTCCGAAGGCCTGTGAAGTATTATTTAATCAATTTCTTAATATATTTCTCCATCACCTCAGCCATTCTTGAGGAACCCAAATCGGTCAAATGTATTCCATCTACAGTGCCTTCTATGGCAACATGCTCAATCTTTTTAAAGGGGATGAAGTACAGGTTTTTATGATCTTTTTTGAGATTTTTATAAATAGCCAAGACTTCTGCATTTTTAGCCATGCAAGCCTCGTGGACCTTGGGGTTGAACCAGCCACTTTCTTCCATGATATTTGGAGTGATAAGCACTGGTGTGTTGGGACGAGCTTCGAGAAGTTTCTTTAGCTCTTTTTCTGTGCGTTCTTTTATCATGTCCAGATTCATGTTGGGGAAACAGTCAAAAATATAACAAGCAGCATCTATCTCAGCGATGCAGTCAATAATTTCAGAGTCCATGCGGGCATTTCCGGAGAAGCCAAGATTGATGGTTTGGCGTTCAAGTTTACGACCAATAATCGCCGGATAAGCCATACCGGGACGCGATACACAGCCACCTTGGGTGATGCTGGTGCCGTAAAAGACTAAAGGTTTTTTATCGCGTTCAACTTTCTTCATAGATGCTTCAGGATCTATGCCAATTTCAAGAGATCTTAATCCATCGTATAGTGGACAATAAAGCATATATTCTTTAGTCTCGCCATTAAGATTATTAATTAAGCCTTGTTCATTGATCTTTTTATAGGGTTTACCTGTTCCAAGAAAGGACCATTTGCCATTTTCTTTTACATAAAGATCCAGACCACGAATACCGGTTCCTGCCATGTGAGACATGTGAAAATTGTTCAATACTTCCCATTTAATATGGATTTCTTTGGAATCCGTTATGAAATGTGCAGCTATTCCAGCTGAGTTTCTTGATAGGTCCCAGACAGCTTTTCTTGTCAGATCTTCAGCCTGTCTGGGAAGTCGGGAATAAGCCGGCGCATCGTCAAAAGCCATGCCTTCCAAATAGGCTTGGGCATCATGATAAATGGGCTCAACACCCAAAAGTGCAAAACTGCATAGAATTAAAATTGCGATGATCTTGCGCATGCTATCCTCGAATTATTTAAATTAATCACGAATTCAGTATTCTTGCTATTTTAAGGAAATATACTATAAGGAAAAAGGAAAAGATCTCACAAAATGGCACAGACTAAGACAAAATAACAGAAGTTTTTACCGTACATGTTTAGAGTGGGTGCTTATGCAAAGGGTTCAGGAAAATAAAATTAATCCTTTAAGGCCCAGTATGAGCTAATTTTCAATTGTTAATGATGCAAAATAAAGCTAAATTTCGCCAATGAAAAAATATAAAAATTACATCTTGGCTCTATTTTTATGTCTGATCATCTTGCCTCTTTCGGCCCAGGTAGTTCCTTTTAGCTTAGCCAGAGGTTCCGAAATAAAAAATATTTATGCTTCCGATCTTTATGGAAGCCGATGGATGTCACTAAATCATTTTTTTAGAAATTTTGGGCAAGTAGAAAAAATGGATACGGACTTATGGACGCTAACAGCGAGTCTATCAGGTAAGCAATATAAATTTTATGCAAATTCTGCTTTTTATCAGGTCAACGGAAAATGGTTTCATCTGCCTACAACTGTTGAGCGTTTGGCTTATGGACTCTATATACCTGTTCAGGAATTTATCCTGCTTCTCCAGAGAGAAGCTTTTCCGGAAATGTTTCTTGATGCTGAGTCGGGGAATTACTATTTAACTTTATCTGATTTTTCGATACGCGGTATGAACATTCTTGAAATGAAAAACGGTACAATTGTTAGACTTAAGACCTCAAAACTTTTCCGCCAGGATCACTGCAGGGTTTGGCAGGGTTCAAATCAGTATTTATATATATCAGTTTATGGTGCCACTGCCGATATGCAAGGTATGACCAAAAAAATCGACCATGGTGTTATTCGTGAAATAATTCCTGTTATGGCCAAGGAAATGTTGCAATTTAATGTAAAACTCCGAATGAAGATCAAGAGTCTGGATTATTATGTTGATCAGGAAAGTGGCGATATTGTAATATCTTTACGCCATGATTATCAAAAAAATCAAATGCCCATAAACGAAACTCAGATCAAAAACCGATGGCTTATTGATACTATTGTAATTGATCCCGGTCATGGTGGTCGAAAATCACCTGGCGCAATTGCACCGGACGGAACGCTGGAAAAAACCATTGCTTTGGATGTAGCGCTCAGGTTAGGCTCCATGCTTGAAGAAAAATTGGGGGTAAATGTAGTTTATACGCGTAAAAGCGATATTTTTGTCCCTTTATGGAAACGGCCTAAAATTGCAAATGAAGCAGGAGGTAAACTTTTTATCTCCATTCACTGTAATTCTGTATCTTCATCCAGTGCCTATGGCACCGAAACCTATATTCTTGCTCCAAAAAGTACTGAGAAATCCATTGCAATAGCAGCAGCAGAAAATAAGGTGATAGAGCTTGAAGATGATAGGGAACGATATGATCAGATCTTTTCGCCGGAGCAATATATTTTATCTACCATGGCTCAATCAGTTTATATGAAAGAAAGTGAAACTCTGGCACAGGCCATTGAATCAAAATTCCATAGCCGTTTATCGGCCAGAAGTCGCGGTGTAAAACAAGCTTCCTTTATTGTGCTCATAGGTCCGGCTATGCCGGCTGTTTTAACTGAGATTGGGTTTATTTCAAATTGGAAAGAATTAAGTAATCTAAAGAAAGACTCCTATCGACAAGAAGTCGCTTACTCATTATATCTTGCGATAAAGGACTTTAAGCATAATTACGAGAAAGAGATAAAAGATAGTTAATCATTAGCAATTAACAGGAATAAGGAAGAGTTATTTGCTTTGAATGTGTTTTTTGATATTGATAGTTTGCTTGAGGCTGAGCTTGAGGTTAAGGTTAAGGAGGAAAATAATTTTATTCCTACAGTCTTACACTCGTACTCTCGTGAATATCAAGCATCAACAGATATATGAAATGTTTTTGATCACTTTTTAGCAAGAAAGTACAATAAAATGACAAAAGGTCCCATCGGTATATTTGATAGTGGTTTAGGTGGTTTAAGCATCTACCGGGAGATCAAGAAGCTCCTGCCGGAATATGATTTTCTGTATTTGGGCGATTCAGCAAGAACGCCTTACGGTGGTCTTTCTTTTGAAAGCATTTATCATTATACACAGCAGGGAGTCAGAACACTTCTAAACATGGCTTGTCCTTTGGTCATTCTGGCATGTAATACTGCGTCTGCAAAAGCATTGAGAAATATCCAACAAAAAGATCTGCCCGAGCTTTATCCTGATCGCCGGGTTTTGGGTGTGATCCGCCCCTCAGTCGAAGTGGTAGGCGAGAGCTCCCAAACACGTAAAATAGGACTTTTTGCGACAAAGGGAACGGTGCGCTCCGAATCTTATAAAATAGAGTTCGATAAACTTTTCCCTGACCTAACCTTGTATCAGGAAGCTTGTCCTATGTGGGTGCCGCTTATTGAAAACAATGAAATTAATACTCCCGGGGCTGAATATTTTGTGCGCCGACATGTTGAAAATTTGCTTTCTAAAGATGATAATATCGATACCATCATTCTTGGCTGCACGCATTATCCTATACTTTTTAATATTATCAAGAAATTTGTACCTTCGCATATTAAGATCATGGATCAGGGGCCATTGCTTGCTGAAAAATTGCAAGATTATCTGAACCGTCATCCCGAAATTGAAGTTCGCTGTAAAAAAAATGCTCGGGAGGAGTTTTTAACAACAGGAGCTGTTGATCTATTTGAAGAAAACGCTGAGATCTTTTTTGGCAAGAAGATCAAAGCGGAGCATATAGAATTAAAATAGTAGCGATGCGATCCATCACGTCGATACGATACACACATTTAAGCCATGCAAAATTATCTATCAAACTTATACAAAAAACTCTCCGGTAAAATGAAACTGGGACGGCAGCGCGCGGAGATACTGATGCAAGAATTGGGACATCCCGAGAATGCATTTTTATCCATCCATATTGCAGGGACAAATGGTAAAGGGACAGTCACCGCTGTAGCGGCTGCCATTTTACAGCAATTGGGATATAAAACCGCTTGCTTTACGTCACCACATTTACTTCGTTTCAATGAACGGATCACCATTGACGGTACAGAGATAGACGACGATTATATTAAAACATTTTTAGCGACGCACGATGCTTTGCTCGAAAAAAGTGAAGCCTCTTTTTTTGAAGTCACTACCGCTCTGGGATTTCAATATTTTAAAGATCAAGCCGTGGATGTTGCGGTGGTGGAAACCGGCTTGGGCGGCCGCTTGGATGCGACTTCTGTGCTGACACCCGAGGTCTCGGTGATCACCAGCATTGGCTATGACCACACTGGCATTCTTGGAGAAACCCTGCCGGAGATCGCCGGTGAAAAAGCAGGGATTATCAAAGAGGGTAAGCCTGTTTTGACTTTGCCTCAAAGCGATGAGGTACTGGATGTTTTTCGTGAAAAGAGCCATCTGATGAGTATTGTTGATCCCAAGGATCTTTTTACTGATGTAAAGCAGTCTGTTGAAGGCATGCGCTTTATCTATTTACCCGAAAATACAGAATTGATCTTCCCGATTTGCGGGGAGCATTTGTTGGGGAATATCGGACTTGCCATTGTAGCCTCTGAAAGCTTTCTTGGGAAAAGGATTAAATCAGATAATCTGCAAAAGGCATTCAATTCTCTGAAGTGGAAAGGTCGCTTTGAGCATATATCCTACCATCCACCTGTAATTTACGATGTGGCGCATAATTTTCAGGGAGTCGCGGCTTTTTGTAAGACGGCGATGGAAGTTTATCCCGATAAAGAATTTATTGTGGTTATGGGACTTTTAGACGATAAATCGCCAGAAAAAGTAATGCAGGAGTTGTCTGTTCTAAACGGCAAGATCATCCTTGCGCCGGTGAATTCGCATCGCTCAATGAGCATGGAAAAACTACAGGCTTTGGCTGAGAGATATCCGGGAGTGAAAACGGCTGATTCGGTGACACAAGCGTGTGAACAGGCATACAAAGAAATGAATCAAAATAGTATCCTGCTTATCCTTGGTTCGCATTATATTGCGGGTGAGGTTTATGGATGGGCCGGAAAAGAAATATAATAAGTAAGTAGGGAACCCCGAAGCGTCGGGGCGACCCTTCCTTACAAATGACAAAGATATGGAGAGAAATATGACAGACTGCATCTTTTGCAAAATCGCCAATAAAGAGATCCCCTCAACCGTCGTTTACGAAGACGATGATGTCTTGGCATTTAAAGACCTGAATCCTCAGGCACCCGAACATGTACTCATCATTCCCAAACGTCATATCGCCCGGATTGAAAATCTGCAAGAAGCCGATGCCGATGTCATGGGCAAAGTGATGGTCGCTGCGAAAAAAGTCGCCGATATCCTCGAACTCAAAAACGGATACCGTTGCGTATTTAATAACGGAGCTGATGGTGGCCAGGAAGTGGAACATATTCATTTACATCTAATGGGTGGAAGGAAATTCGGCTGGCCGGCAGGATAGAAATAAGTGAGTAATAAACTGTCTTGATCTGCAAAGCAGTGATATGTAATGAATGACGTATCAGTGAATTGTGCTTGATTCAACTTATCAAGCAATCGACATATCGACTTTTTTCAACCATCAACCATCAATCAATTTGAATTTGTGAAAACGTTAGTCGCTAGTACGAGTATGCGAATTAAAGGATGAACTATTAAGGATTGATTTTTTCTTGGCATTTTGTTCAAAAATTGAACGAACTTTGGCTCAAACTTTATTTTCGACTTTGAGCCAAACTATTTATTGTCAGTATTCTATCGTTTTAGGCGCAGGTTTATGCTTCATTTTTATTTGAAAAGACGCTTAAATGTCTTAAATTAATCGGTTATATTTTAAAAGAAGACTATGTTTATATCTAAGTTGGAAATTGTGGGCTTTAAATCTTTTGCGACCAAGACTGTTTTGCAATTTGGTAAGGGCGTAACAGCGGTTATTGGACCAAATGGATGTGGAAAATCCAATGTGGTTGATGCCATTCGTTGGGTTATGGGTGAACAAAAAACTCACCTGCTCCGATCTGAGTCTATGGTTGATATAATTTTTTCCGGTTCAAAACATCGCAAACCACTGAATTATGCGGAAGTAAATCTTAACATTCATAATGATGATGGAAAACTTGGTCTCGCTTATACCGATGTTCAGGTGGGTCGACGCTTATATCGCGATGGCTCTTCTGAATATTTATTGAATGAAGTCCCTGTCCGTTTGAAAGATATTCAAAACCTTTTTGTTGATACGGGCTTGGGCTCCAATGCTTATTCTGTCATTGAATTAAAGATGGTTGAAGAAATTCTCAACGAAGATAAATCCCAGCGTAAACATCTTTTTGAAGAGGCTGCCGGTATTAATAAATACAAATCCCAGCGCCGATCGGCAAAGCGTAAATTAGATGCCACTCAAGAAGATCTTGCGCGACTCGAAGATATTATTTATGAGATCGATAGCAATGTGCGTAGTCTTAAGCGACAACTTGGTCGTTATGAGCGCTACGAAGTTTATGCCGAAGAACTGCAAAAACTCGAAATTACACTTTCACAAGCAAATTGGTATAACTACGAAGATAAGATCGCGCCAATTGAAAAGCAATTAGCGAACAATCAAATTCGAAATAAGCAAACCGGTGAGCAATTAGGTATAGAAGAAGCTATGTTGACTTCATTTAAACATGATCTTGGAAATATTGAAAAGACCATGGAAGAAGTCAATGAAAAGCTTCAGGTCTTAAACGATAAGTTTAATGTAAAATCCTCTGAAAAACTGGTTTTGCAAGAAAAGATCGGGAATGCGCAAGCTAATAAAGTCCGCCTGCAGAAGGAAAAAGAAAATTCCAAGATTCGTCTTCAATCCAGTATGGAATTGCAAGAAAGGCTTTCCGGACAGCTGGGTGAGGATGATCCCGAGCTGATGACAATGCGTCAAGAGCTTGATAAAGTCAGAGAAAGCTACGAAGAAGTTCAGAAAATATATCAGAATGCTTCAAGTAAACTTGATGATCTGCGTCAGGATCTGCGTCAGCAGCAGAATTACTTAGCAAATTCTCAACAACAAATTCTACGTTTACGTGATCAGCGTAAGCAACTATCGAAATTGCAAGATGAAGAGCTTCAACGCAGAGAGGAATTAAGCTCTCGTTCAGATAATCAAAAAGTACAGGTTGATAGTCTGAAACTTGAATTGACCGATAAAGAAAAAGAGCTTGAAACAGCGAATACATTCGTTGAATCTTGTGAAAATGATCGCAGAAGTCTTGAAAACAAAATTCAAGATCTCAACGGAGAGATCATTCATAAACAAACTGCTTATGAACGAAATCGTTCCGATGCAGCATTTTATAAAGAATTAGTTGAATCTCTGGAAGGCTACAATCCAGGTGTTAAATATGTTATGAAAACCATGAAGCATCCCGGTATTCTTGGTACTGTAGCGGAACTGATTTCAGTGGATGATGACTATACAACTGCTATTGAGATTGCTCTTGGGAATGTAGCAAAATATTTGGTGGCCGATAAAAAATCCGATGCAATGGATGTGGTAGATGAATTAAAGGCTAAGCGCAGAGGTCGCGTAAGTATTGCTCCCATGGATGTAATGAAAAAACGTGTAAAACCACCAATTAAAAATCCATTTCACGATAGCAATGTTCTTGCTCATGCAGTTGATATTGTTCATGCAGAGGATGATAATAATTTATTGATAGATTATTTCTTGGGCAATGTGCTGATCGTTAAGAGTATTCGTGATCTCAGTGAAGCTGCATTAAAAGATTCTCGTTTTCGATATGTTACTCCCGATGGTGATTATATGGATCAGAGAGCTATGATCCGTGGGGGCAAGTCTTCCGGTCAAAATCAACAGATCATCGGTCGACAGGAAAAGCTAAAAGAACTGAATGAAATTTCAGATAAGCTGAAAAACGACCTAGATTATTCTAAAGGGCAATTAGATGAATTAAATAGAGATAGGCAAGACTTGATCAAGAAAACCGGAGATGCTTCTCGCAGATCGAAGGTCTTGATGCAAGAAAAACTTGAAGTCGAGAAAAAAATGTCTGCCCTATCTTATGCTGTATCTCATCATCATGAGAGTATGGAAGAGATAGATGAAAAGGTTGAGGATTACTCGGGACGCATTCTTGAGATAGACAAGCAAATGAGTTCAGCCGAAGATCTTCTTGAGGCAAGTAGAGCGAATGAAAGCCAAGCACAAAACGATCTTGAACGCTATAGGGCGGAATACGAAGAGATTTTACATCAGCGTGAAAAACTGAACAATCAACTTCAGGATATGCGTGTTGATCTGATCGCCAAAGAAAAAGAAAAGGACAATGTCCGTTTTCAGTACAAGAATGCCCTTGCGATCATTGAAGAAATGAATAAGAGCATTCATGAATGCGACGAGCATAGCAGAGAACTAAACAATCTTATCACAGAAAGTGAAAATAAAAATACAGAATTGACGCTCAGTCTGGAATTGCTCCGTTCTGAACGAGATGATGCCAGGGAAAAGCGCGATCGTATTTTTAAGCAATTAAATGAAAAACGCGATGAGATCCAAAAGGTAGAGAATTTAATTTCTGAACATCATCGCAATCGCGAAGATGCCTTTGAGACTTTAAAAGATCTTGAGATTCGGATGAAAGATTTGCAATTGCGTCAAAGTCAATTGAAAGACAGAATATTCGATAAATATCATATTGATATTCTTAAGCGACCTTACGAGCCCATGGATATGGATGAGCGTGAAATGGAAGAGAAAATTGAAAAGCTTTCGCGTCGGATAGAGCTCATTGGTCCTATTAATATGGCTGTACGCGAAGAATATAATGAACAGTCAAGTCGATTAAAATTTCTTCAGGAACAACGCGCCGATCTTTTGGGGGCAGAGGAAAGTATCAATGAAACGATCGTAAAATTAGATACTGAAGCCAGAAAGCAATTTTCCGAAATATTTGCTCAGATCCGGGAGAATTATAAAAAAACCTATAAACTCTTTTTTACCGATGGTGAATGTGACCTGAAACTTGAGGGATCCAGTGATCCTCTGGAAGCAGATGTTGAAATTTTCTCCAGGCCAAAAGGCAGACAAATGAAATCTTTGCGAGCGCTTTCAGGTGGTGAAAAAGCTTTGACTGCCATTGCTTTGCTATTTGCGATATATCTTGTAAAGCCATCTCCATATTGTATTCTTGATGAAATTGATGCGCCTCTTGATGATAGAAATATTAAGCGTTTTACACATGCGCTTTCACATTTTACTGATAAAACTCAATTTATTATTGTTACTCACAATAAACTGACCATGAATGCCTGCGATTATCTTTATGGGATCACCATGCAAGAAGAAGGCGTTTCTACGGTTGTTTCTGTGAAATTTAAAGACAGCGAACTCGATAAACTTATTAAATAAATAGTATAATATTTTAAGCGATATTCTGGGACGAGGATATCGGGACTTGATTTTTTAAGATATAGAGGGGGAATTAGCATGCAAAACAGAAAAAAAACATCCCGTTTTTCACAAAAAATTCTTGATCTGTTCAAATCGATCATTGATTTTATTTATCCACCAATTTGCATAGTCTGCGGAAAAGAATCTGATCTACAGCCTTTTTTATGTAAGGATTGTCTGGATAGTATTCCATTATTCGACGATACACCGGATTCTATACGCTATCACGAGGACCATCCTGCGAACAGTGTTAAGGCTCTTTATTATTTTGATGAGAATCTGCAAAAACTTATTCATCAAATAAAATATCGTGATGCACCTTATATGGCTGAATTTCTTGGCAAGGTTTTGGGAGAGCATTATAAAGATCATAAAATTGCAAGATCTCAGGCACTTATCCCTGTCCCTTTGCATTCTACAAGAAAAAGAGAGCGCACATATAATCAGTCCGCCTGTTTGGCAAGAGGAATTGCTAAAGCCTGGGAAGTGGAAATTTGCAGCAAGAGTCTTAAGCGTGGGCGTTATACAAATACACAGACAAAATTAAACAAAAAAGAAAGACAGGAAAATATGCGCGGGGCATTTGTTTTGAAACATGAAGAAAAATTGCCTGATAGAGTGTGTATTATTGATGATGTATTTACAACCGGCGCAACCTGCATGGAAATAGCCAGAACGCTAAGGGGAGCCGGTGTAAAAGAGATAAATATATTATGTTTAGCAACACCATTTCACGAAGAGAAGACTAAAAAACTAAGAATAAAGAGATGAAAGAAAACAAATAAAGAATGATAATAGAAAATCTAATTTTATTAAATAATGACGAATACTGCCTGTTATTTTACCTGAAATGAGCTTTTAATAAATTGAATATAAACTTAATTATCCTTTGGGCTAAAGCACATTTTTCCTTACATTTTCCACTGATACGAATTGCAATATCGTAAATAAATAGTTTATTTTAGGAGAGCACATGATTAATATAATATGGCTTGCAATGATCATTATTGGTGTGCTTGTTGCGGCTATCCGTTGTTTGGGGATAACAGTTACTCCCCTTGGTATTTACTTCTTTGCTTCACCGGAACCTCTAGCATTGCTTACAAATTCAGTTTTCGACTATTCGAAATTTGCGGTTGAGTTGGCACTTGGACTTGTAGGGCTTATGGCACTCTGGTTGGGTATTATGAGAATTGCCGAAAAATCCGGTTTGATCAATGTTCTGGCTCGTGGCTTACGTCCTATTACAGTTCGTTTGTTTCCCGAGATACCAGCAGAAGATCCGGCAATGGGTTCTATTATTATGGCGCTGTCCGCCACAATGTTAGGTCTGGGCAATGCATCAACTCCCTTGGGACTTAAAGCCTTTGCAGATATGCAAAAGTTAAATGAGCACAAAGATATTGCTACGAATGCCCAGGTTACTTTCATGGCCATGAGTACATCATCTGTTACGATCATTCCAGCGACTATTATTGGGATCAGGACGGCGGCGGGATCATCAAATCCTTCGGAAATTATTGCACCAGTGATCATAGCGACTGCAGTTTCTACAACTGTTGCAATTATAGTTTCTAAAATATTGCAACGCTTGCCTCGCTTTCAGGTAGAAAATTATATTGAAAAAGATATTGAAGAAGAAATTGGAAAAGATGCCGAGGTTGATAATGAAAAATCTTAAAAATAAAATTATTCTCCTAATTGTATTGGGAATATTAGTTTCCCTATTTGTTCTTTTTCCCTTTGCTCAAGTCATGAATATGATCTCTGTTCTGGCAATTCCCTTGATCATTGTTATTATTCCTATTTATGGATATACTAAGGGAATAAAGGTTTATGAGGAGTTTTCAGAAGGAGCTAAAGAAGGTTTTCAGGTCGCATTGAGGATCATACCATTTTTAGTTGCCATCTTTTTAGCTATAGCAGTTTTTCGTTCTTCCGGAGCTATGGATATTTTAACATGGATACTTTCTCCCGTAACATCCATGATAGGAATGCCGGGCGAAGTTGTTCCTATGGCATTGATGAGACCTTTATCAGGCTCCGGTGCACTGGGTATTATGTCCGAATTGATCAAAACTCATGGTGCTGATTCATTTATTGGTCGTTTGGTTTCCATTATGATGGGATCGACTGAAACGACTTTTTATATCCTTGCCGTTTATTTTGGTTCTATCAGTGTAAAACAAACTCGACATGCTTTGCCAGCTGCTTTATCTGCTGACCTGGCAGGCATGATAGCATCAGTTATTGTTTGTCACGCAGTATTTGGTTAAACAAATATTAGTATAAAATCAGGAGTACCACCCTTTCGGATGGTACTCTTTTTTATTATTTATCCTTTTTTTGTAGTAGTCCATTCCACCAAAATACTATTATTATTGCTGCATAGGCAATTAGAGCTTCTATCCAGATGTGTATTTTGGGAAACAATCCTTCTAACCAATTAAATTGCAACATAAAGATCATGAGTAAAAGTAAAATAAGCGATATTATTTTTTTCATAATTTATCCTTAAATTAATATCAATGCGAGCGCAGCATAGCTTGAGGTTTTAGCAGCCTCACCTATTGCGCGGCCAGCAATAACCTTCAGTCTGTCCTCTTGACCCTTTTCTGTGTCTCTAATACCTTCTAACGTTCCTAAAACAGCTCCGGCACCGTCTATAATGGCAAAAGCACCAATAATGCTTATAGCAGATGTTTTACCCAGATCGGGATTTAATGCCAGCTGCCATTCGTAGTAACTTTCATCCCAATAATTCAGGGAATGGATACTTGTACTAACGCCGTTCATTAAGGCAGATTTATCATCGGGATCCTCGCAAACTTGATTTACAAGCAAATAGATATGTTCAAGTTTATCTGTTTTCTCCTCAAGTGTTATTTCTTCATCAAGTATTGATGAAATTGAATCAAAAACTGCAGGATAACGCGAATAGACAGTTAAACTGTCAGACAAGAGATCCATTATATCAGAGTTGACATTCATTTTAGCTAAAGAATGTGAGTTTATTACCAAGTTTGAAATTTCGGATGCTATATCTCGATTTTTAATTGATGTGTTTAAAGCAAAATGATCATCAATGATATCTTTTGCTGCTTTTTTTGTTAGAACCACATCAGAATTTTCGAAACGCTGATATAGATCGGAAAGCTCTTTGTTGTGCTCAATACCGCATTGATCATATTCTGATTTGAATTTAGCGATCTTCGCTTCAGGACTGATGATGCCTTGTGTACAAGCACCTACTATAATGGCCAGGATCAAAAGGCCAATGATTGTCTTTTTCATCGTATTCCCCTCTAAGGTTTACAGTTAAATTTTTAAACAAAAAAATAACATAAAAGACTAAGGCGGATGTTCATAAGCCTGAGACATTGAAATTAAAAAGAGATCTGGCATATTTGAATGCTGACCTTTGTGCATAAATCACCTGTTAATTTAAATTTCTAGCATAATCTAAAATAAAAAACCATCAATTTCAAGCAGCTTTTTTTTTCTGTGACCTAGGTCACATTTTTCTAAAGACAAATATTAGGGAATTATTCATCTTTTTTGTTGACTGAGTTAAGTATTCTCATTAGATTAGTCGGCTTTTTGTACCAAAGGATTCCTTTGGAAATGTTCCGGAGTGGCTCAACGGTAGAGCGGGTGGCTGTTAACCACTAGGTTGTAGGTTCGAATCCTATCTCCGGAGCAAAAAGAAAACCTCGAAGAAATTCGGGGTTTTCTTTTTATGGAATGATTTTAATTCCAAACAGATGATCAAACATTTGCTATCGTTCAATAAAATATCATGAAGCTATGAATAATAATGGGATATTTTGATCCGTAAATGCTCAGGGGGAAATTGTTAATGCTAAAATAAAAGGAATAAAGTGATTCTATTGTTAGTTTTCTTGACATCATCTGAGATTTATTGTATCTTTTTCATCATAGGAGACTATAAAAATGAAAAATAAAAGACTTTATCGCTCAATTGACAATGCTATCATTGGTGGTGTTATGGCTGGTTTTGCAGATTTTTTAAATATGGATGTATCACTTGTAAGGGTTCTATATGTGATCATAACACTGTTTACAGCTCTTTTACCAACAGCAATACTCTATGCTATTTGTTGGGTAATTATTCCATCCAAAAATATTTTTCCCAAGAATTAGTCGTATTGATCGTGAAAAAGATAAGCCACGCATTGCGTGGCTTTTTTATTTAGATAAAATATATTAATCTTTGGTAATACGAGATTTACTTATGTTTTGTACAAAAATCTGTGAATAATGAGGTTTAGATGAATTTCCTCAGTTTTTTAAATGTCCATAAACATTTTGCATTTAAGGTATTTTAATGTATATTTGTTTAATAAACATATAAAAGTATGATTAGGTCTGGAACAAAAATATTATTTGCAATTCTGGTATTATTATTCGGTTTAAATTCTTTTGCCCAGCATCATTTGTTTTTTTACATACCCGAATGTCCAAATCCGACAGGTATTACATCAATTGTACAAAAGGATTTATCAGTTTATCCAATCCCTGCAAATGATTGTGTTTTTGTAAGTATATCAGAAAAGATGAACAATGATAATCATTTTGATTTATGTATTTATTCATTAAATGGGCTTAAAGTTTTTACTAAGACATATAAAGTAGATGTGAAACCTAAACAGGATATAAAAATTGATACAAAACAATTTAAAGCAGGTGTTTATTATTTACAATATAAGGATAATTTTATTACACAAACCAC
>CAZNFT010000018.1:5000-36517 GCA_964572745.1 uncultured bacterium | reverse complement strand
TATTCAAAAACTTCGCAAATCATATATCGGTGTTCCTTGTTCGATATTCGAAAACCTCGCAAATCACATATCGGCGTTCCTTGTTCGATATTCAAAGTCTTCGACTTTTTACTTTTGCCTTTTTACTTTTACCTTGAATGCCTATATTATGCCGTTGTTAAACACAATTAATTGAAAGGCTAAACATGGCCAGACATGCAACAAAAATTGGACGAGTTATTGGCATCATTCTCATTGCAGCTATAGTAGGTGGCGCATTAGGACATCTATTTGCAAATATTTTACCTATGGGGCCCGTTAAAGATTTCTTTTCGGTTAATTTTCCAATAGGTTTTAATAATTTCACCCTGAATCTATATTTCTTAGAATTCACTCTAGGATTTCGTATTCATATTAACTTTCTTAGTGTAATTGGTGTTCTTGTTGGATATTATATTATGCGATTCACACGATGAATTTAGAGGATAAAATGACAAAAATAGTACAAGATTTTTTAAAACGATATCACAATACACTTGATCTGAACATCATGACTCAGGTGGATGAAAAGTGGCTAGAAAAACATGCTGCCTCACAAGCTGAGATCAAAGGAAGTCTCTCCGGAAAGCTCATTGCGATTAAGGATAATATTAATGTAAAAGGATTACAAAATTCCTGCGCTTCAGAATTCTTGAAAAATTATATTGCACCCTTTGATGCAACAGCGATTAAACGCATAAAAAAAGCCGGTGGTATTATCGTGGGCAAAACAAATCAAGATGAATTTGCCATGGGCTCTTCTACTGAATATTCAGCTTTTGGAACTACCAAAAACCCTATTGATCCTGAATATGTACCGGGTGGTTCAAGTGGTGGCTCTGCGGCTGCCGTTGCTGCCGGATTGGTTGACTATGCCCTTGGTTCAGATACAGGTGGTTCAGTCCGCCAACCTGCGAGTTTTTGTGGCATTGTGGGTTTAAAACCAACTTATGGTAGAGTATCACGCTACGGTTTAACTGCATTTGCATCTTCTTTAGACCAAATTGCTCCAATGACAAGAACGGTAAAACAGGCAGCCGAGCTATTGCAGGTAATTGCAGGCAAAGATGACTTAGATTCAACATCTACCGATATTGAAATTGATGATTATGTCTCAAAATTAAATGATGATTCCGTTAAAACCATTGGCGTTCCCTATCATCTCTTGCAAGAAGGCTTGGATCCTGATGTTAAGGCTCGTATTGATGAAGCAATTGAACTTCTAAAAAAGGATGGTAAGATTATTAAAGAGATCAAACTACCCTATATAAAATACTCTATCGCCGCATATTATATTCTTGCAACAGCCGAAGCATCGAGTAATCTTGCCAGATTTGATGGTGTCCGTTATGGTTCTCGCCAAGCAGAAAAAGTCGAAAGTATCGATGATTTTTATGCTAAAAACAGAGAAGCCGGATTTGGACCAGAGGTTAAACGCCGTATCATGCTTGGAACTTATGTGCTATCTTCGGGTTTTTACGATGCTTATTACGCAAGAGCTCAAAAAGTGCGCCGATTAATATATGAAGATTTCCAGAGGGTTTACAAAGAAGTAGATACAATTATTTTACCTACTTCTCCCCTTCCACCATTTAAGATCGGTGAATTGATCAACGACCCGATGGCAATGTATTTGGGCGATATTTTTACTGTTTCAGTCAATATTGCAGGCATACCAGCCATATCTATTCCTGTAGGTAAAACTTCAAAAGCATTGCCCGTAGGCATGCAGATCCTTGGCAATCTTTATGAAGAAAGCAAAATCTTACAACTAGCTCAAAGATTGGAAACACTGCAAAATTCATAATGAGTCTTTAATATGAAAGCGAAAAGATCTCTTTTTCGTTTAACAATTTTTCTAATGCTGTCTTCAGCACAGCTATTTGCTTTTTACAGCGAGTCTGGGCAGTTTTTTGCTAAACCTGCAAATCATCAAGAGGCTCAGAGTCGAATAGCTAATACTATTTTTGCCAAATCGACGTCTCGTCCAGTCAGAACTGAACATTACCTTTCCCCTGCTGGCTATTTTATTATTCACTATGATAATAGCGGATTTGATGCTGTACCCCAAAAATATACTTACAATGATACTATCCCGGATTTTGTTTTTAAAGCAGCTCAGTATCTTGATAGTTCATTTTTAACACTTCGCGATAGCCTTGGATTTACACCGCCACCTCAAGATGATCCGGCGTCACCGGAAATTGATGTGTATTTTAGATATGACAGGACTTATTATGGCGTAACCAACCTTGAAACAAACATGGGCAATGATTCATGGACTTCTTATCTTACTTTAAGCACACTTCTGGAAGATTCAACAATATTTTATACTCATGGACTTGAAGGTCTGAGAGTTACTTGCGCCCATGAATTATTTCATATTTTCCAGTTAGGCTATATTTTTCGTTCCCAAGATCGTTTCTATTTTGAAATGTCATCGGTTTGGTTTGAAGAATACATGTATCCGGAAGTAAACGACTATCATGCCTATATAAACTCCTATAGTAAAAATTGGAATTATCCTATTAACTCAAGTACGCTTGATTATAATAATGTGGGATTTAACCTTTATCTTGATAAACGATTTTCTAAACCCGGAAACAATATTATCAAAGGCATTTGGGATCGAATTTTATATGACAATGCTTTAAATTCTATTCGCAGCGAATTGGAATATCAGGGTGTAAGATTTGAAAAGGCCCTCCGCGACTGGGGAAGTGCCCAGGTATTATGTGGTCCTTATTCTGCAGAAAACTTCAACTATTCTTTTGATGATGCCAGCGATCTTAAAACAATTTCTTTTGAGAACAATGCTGATATGATCGTAGATGGTCTTGAAACAGATATTAATCTGAGTCTGGATCCCGGTGTTTTTTACTATAAATTAGGCGATCTGCCCGAACAATTTTTTCTTTTTGATATGATCTTAAGTGAAGGTACTGATGCCAATTTAATTTGTCTTAATGGCAAAAACTCCAAAGTCCTCCCCTTTAATGATAAAGCACTTTTTATTGATGGCTCACAGTATTCCGATTATATTCTTGTGATAGGTTTAGACGCTGACATGGCAACAGGGTCACTTGCCGTAAGCGAATTTTATGAAAATCAACTTTCCGGAGTCTGGCCCAACCCTCTCTATCAGGAAAATGAACTGTCCTTAGCCTATGTTCTTTTAGAAGATAATCAAAAAACCGATATTGCTATTTATGATCTCAGTGGGAAAAAAGTTTACTCTCATTCTCCGGCAGATATCTATAGAAAAGCCGGCTTACAAGAAATAATGATTAACCCACATAATTTAGCCTCTGGAATTTATATAATCGCAGTTCAAACTGACGAAGGCGTGATAGCAGAAAAATTTACTTTTATCAAATAGTACCCTAGCGACGCAATACATGGCGTCAATGCTCAATTACAATATGAAATATAAAACACTAAAATCTCCCAGCGAATCTAAATTCACCCTTAAGGGAAGTAAATTCCTTGGATATGCCTTTCCTGTTGAAACACCTGAAGAGATTGATGAAATTCTGAGGGATATTCGAAAAAAATTCTATGATGCCACTCATCACTGTTATGCCTGGCAATTAGGTTATGATAAACATGTTACATTTAGATATAATGACGATGGAGAGCCCTCCGGAACCGCCGGAAAGCCCATTTACGGCGCTATACAGCGCTTAGAACTAACAAATACACTCATAGTATCAGTTCGCTATTATGGGGGGACTAAGTTGGGCACAGGCGGGTTAATCCGCGCTTACGGGCAATCGGCATCCGATACATTGGAAGCAGCCAAAATCAAAACAGTTGAAGTGGGCGACAAGCTTCATTTTACATCAAGCTACGAACAACACCCCATTATTATGCGCACTGTTAATCAATATCACTTGATCAATTTTAAGCAGGATTTTACGGATAAAGTTATCATCGAGATCGAAGTTGATGAAAATGACACAGAACGCATTTTGGAAGACGTGAAGAATGCAACGAATGGGATGATTATTGGGAAAGTACTTTAATTATATTAATCAGCAATGTATGGGCGATTCGAGAATCGCCCTTTTATCCTATTAGGGATGCTCTTGAGCATCCTGTACATTTTCAGGAAAATATCTTATAATCTCGTGGATTATTCAGTATATATCCCCTCTTCATTCCCAATTCATGGTCTCTTAATATTCTATCATGAAATGATCTTTTCCATTTAAAATCTATATATCCAGCTAAATGAATTTTTTTTGATGAGGTGGTTTTGAAGGCGCCAATGATTCGATATAAAGGCAATATTTTCCGAGAATGTACGGGCGATTCGAAAGTCGCCCAATAATCTTCTTGAGAGGCTCACAAGCCTCCCCTACATATTCAAGAATATATCAATGCGAAAAATATTTCCATTTAAATTAAAACGCCGCGCTAAAGCACGGCGTTTTTATATGTCATTGCCAGATTATGACATTTTGCATTATTATACACAATTGTAGTATCTTACATTTTGTCCTTGACGGTTACGCGTAAACGTTGTAATTTTTCACCGTATTGATCATGGAGGTCTTCTAAGTAAGAAAGAACGCGAGCAGAGTTGTCTTTACGGAGTATCACTCTATTGACAATAGTCTTCTTGACTCCCAAAGCTCTTGCCACATCGGTTTGTTTTAAACCGGCTACATATAATAGATCTTTCAAATACAAAGTATCAGCTTCGGGATTTCCGGTTAAAATAGGAGAATCTGGAGTATTAACAATTCGGGAACTCATTCATAGCCTCTGTTTTGTGATACGTTAAAAATGATTTTTGAAAATTCAGGCAGGAATTATAATTATTATCGTATCTTTATAGTTTTTGTCTGCCCTAAAGCGCGCACTCGAATTGTGCACTATCTTACACTTCTTGTTTATTTTATGTATTATTGTGCACTTTGTCAAGCAATATTGTGCGCATAATTGCATATATAACAGGAATTCTATATGTCTATTGCAAAAAGATTAAAAGCTATCAGGAATGATCTTGACCTCAGCCAAGAAAAATTTGCTCACGAACTGGATATTCATCTCAGATCTTATGTGTCCTATGAAAACGGATCCCGTGCCATCCCTCAAAAAGTCATGTTGGACCTTATGCAAATGGGATACAACATTCATTGGCTATTAAACGGCTCAGGTACTATGAACCTCTTGCATACAATCAATAATGAAGCACCTGACTATCCCAGCAAGAATGATATTCCAATATTAACTAATCCAATTGCTGTCTTTAAAAACACTATTCTTCCTGATACGGGCCTCTCTACTAATACTCTCCCGCGGCCCGAGAACAATGAAGATCCATTTGCTTATGCAGTCCAGATAAAATCTTTAAAGGATGAGGGAATGTCCCCGGTATTTCATCCTAAAGAATATATCTTGCTCTCGCCTCTTGAGACCATTACAAATAATGATAAAGCGCTAATTAAACTTAAAGATGGCAGAATGCTATTCAGACTAATTCAATTCAAGGATTATAATATTGAACTGATCGCAGTTAATCCAAAATTCGAACAAGAGACAATTTCCTCTGAAGAATTGGTTTTTGCACATAAAGTGATAGGAAGCATTAAAACTTAGGGCTTTATGCTAATTAGAAGGTGACAAATTTGATAAAAGATATTTTTATAAAAAAAAAGACGCGAACAATCGCGTCTTTATATTTTACTTTAACATTTACATTAGTTTTTTTCTTTATTGATCGCTTTTAATTCAATATGCAAATCATCTAATTGTTTTTGATCTACCCCACTTGGAGCACCATCCATCGGTGACTGTGCAGTTGTAGTTTTTGGGAAAGCGATCACGTCGCGAATTGAATCTTCTCCGGTAAGTACCATGATCAAACGGTCTAATCCAAAGGCGATACCGCCATGAGGTGGTGCACCATATTCAAAAGCTCCCAAGAGGAATCCAAATTTTTCCTGAGCTTCTTCTTCACCGATACCTAAAGCTTTAAACATGCGTTGCTGCAGATCTTTTTGATATATACGGATAGATCCACCGCCAATTTCATATCCGTTAAGAGCCATATCATAAGCTCTAGCTTTGACTGATTCCGGATCGGATTCCAATTTATCTATATCTTCTAATTTAGGAGATGTAAAGGGATGATGACGAGCGACAAGTCTTCCTGTTTCACCGTCTTTTTCAAAAAGAGGGAAATCAACGACCCATATTGCCTTGTGCTCATTTTTGTTTATCAAAGAAAATTCTTTGGCCAGAAATGTTCTTAGCGCACCGAGAACTGTTAAAGCGGTTTCCCATTCGTCAGCTACGAATAAGATTAGATCGCCTGCTTTAGCATCTGTTTTATCCAACAAAAGCTTTGCAGCTTCGTCATTAATAAATTTTGAGATACCACCTTGTAATCCATCTTCCTGTACTTTAACAAAGGCAAGTCCCTTGGCCCCGTATTTTTTGCCAAGTTCAGTTAGTTCATCAATCTTCTTGCGTGAAAAAGTTGCAGCATCAGGAACAGGAAGTGCTCTGATCACTCCCCCATTTTCCATGCAAGAATGGAATACTGAAAAATCCGTTGCTTTAGCAAAGTCCTCAACATTCTTAATCTCAAGGTCAAATCGAACATCAGGTTTATCCGAACCATAGCGTTCCATGGCATCATGAAAAGTGATCACAGGCAAAGGAGTTGGAATATCAACACCAATACTTTCTTTATATACGGTGGCGATCATATCTTCCATAATTCCGCGAATTTCTTCTTCATCAACAAAAGACATTTCGCAGTCTATTTGAGTAAATTCAGGTTGACGATCTGCACGTAAATCCTCATCACGGAAACATTTCACGATCTGAAAATATCTATCGTAACCGGCAACCATTAATAACTGTTTATATGTTTGCGGAGATTGAGGAAGTGCATAAAATTTATGTGGATTTATACGAGAGGGAACCAAAAAATCGCGAGCACCTTCTGGAGTCGACTTCATTAGAACAGGTGTTTCAATTTCCATAAAATCATGTTCTGTAAGATAACGACGGACAGCTTGAGAAGCTTTATGGCGCATGAACATGTTTTTTTTCAGCTCTTCGGTACGAAGATCGAGATAACGATATTTTAAACGCAGATCTTCGGAACCTGTTTCACGTTTTGTGATCTCAAAAGGAGTTGGTATTGCTTTGTTCAGCAATTCAAAATCCTTAGCTTCAATTTCGATCTCACCGCTAGGTATTTTCTTGTTAATGGAATCTTCGGGGCGAGCTACAACAGTCCCGGAAACAGCAATAACATCTTCATTGTTCAAATGTTTAACCACATCTAAAATTTCTGATGGCAGATCATTATTAAAACGGACTTGAACCAAGCCATAACGATCCCTTAGATCCACAAAAAATATACCTCCAAGATCACGACGAGTATTGACCCAACCGTTGACCCTGACTTCTTTAGCAACTTGAGATTTGTTTAATTCGCCACAGCGATGATCACGTTTTATACGCATATAACTCCCTTTAATTTCGGGCATAAATTACAAGAAAATAGCAGTAATTCAAATGCTTTCTTTTTATCTCACACAAAGCAATAAAGTATAGAAAAACATTGTATCTACAAAAGCAACAAAGCACACAGTAAAAGTTTTTAAGGCATTGAGGTCATCTATATATCAATCATGATCATATTTTATGCATGTTTTGTAAGCCTGTATAAACTTGGCGTTTAAAAATACTCTTTAAGAACCCTTTGCCTAAGGTTGGTTAACCAAAAATAGCACGCATTAGATAAGCAAAACCAATTCCCGCATAATTTCCGATAATCCAGCCTGCAATACCCACGAGCATACCGGTCATGATCACCTGCTTATTCTTTAGAACCGCAGCTACAACGGGAACAAAGGGAGGCGAATAAATCAGAGCTGTCATCGCAACCAAATGTGTATCTCTATCAACTTTAGTCAGTTTTGAAAAAATCGTATGTAGAACAAAAGATAGTGTGAGAAGAGTTGCGACATAAAGAATGGTAAGAGGTGCTATATCAAGTAATTTTCTAACATCTGCCATTGAAGAAACTACAAGCGCAAAAATCAGTAAAAAGTAGTGTCCTAACTGAAAGGTCATTTTGATATTCCTAACCTTTTTAATAAAAGACGCTATAACACCCAAAGTCGTAATAATCAAAATAGCGATTACAGAAGATAATTCGCTTGCAAGCTCTGCTTCCATACTTCTGGCAAATAATTTTTCCGCAAGCAAACTGGCCCCACCTCCAATAGCGAAAATAAGTACTGTAATACCAAAAGCACCAAGAAGAGGTAAGAACTGTTTTTTATTATATCCTTTAAAATAAGGATCAAAGTTATCTTCTCGTATTATATTAGTATTATCCATACTTTTAGGGACTTTGAAAGCGGGCAATATTTTCTTAAGAATTCGGGGAATAACCGTCAAAATCAGCAGTAAAAGTATTGCCCCAACAAACACATCAGCAGTATGCACGGCAATATAATTCGTCTGTGAAATTTTCAATGCCGATCCGATAGATGCGAGATTAGGCGTACCTCCGGTATAACATCCAATCAACATACCTGCCATTTTATTTGCTTCGGCCCCCAGTTTTGGAGCAAAGATCACATAGGCAATAAAGGAAGCCAGAACTACTGCTAAAAGAGCACCACCAAAGGATTTTGCAGCTAATCCTGCTTGTTTTCCCCAGCCTTTAAGATTTAGAGAAAAAAAGACAAGTGGCAAAGCCAATGGGATTGTCAGCATATTAAAAACATTATGAACTTTGAAAATATTATCAGGAAAAACCCCAATGTTTCCGATCAAAATTCCTATACCATAACAAAGAACGATAGCACCGACGCTATCAAGAAACTTAGATTTTGAGCAAAGCCAAAGAGTAAAAGCCGGGCAAGCTAAAAAGAATAGCGACCATAGAATGGTTGAAAACATAATAACTCCTGCGTATTTTGGTTAGTCCCCAATGCTTGAAAATAACAAATAAGAGTCTATATGGAAAGCCTTATTTGTATGGAATGCATATGTTTTTCATAAGTCGAATACGCGCTCCAGCCTTCTGCTCAGCCATTGTCTTGGCCTAGGCCAAGGCGAAGGTGGTGGTCGGAAGCCGGGAGCAAGAAGCAAGAAGCCAGAATTCAGAAGCGAGAAGCTAGAATAATGTAGAGACCGGAAGATGAAGCATGAAAAGAGTTTGGCTCAAACTTTTCACATGAGTTTGGCTCAAACTTTCTACATGAGTTTGGCTCAAACTTTTCACATGAGTTTGGCTCAAACTTTCTACATGAGTTTGGCTCAAACTTTTTGGATCAATGAATTATTCCCCATTAAGTCAATATCAATATTTCAACTTCGATAATTATTTCTTAACTTTCACGATGCGTATAGCCCTTATCCAAACACCAATAGAGGATTTCTATTTTACGCCTCAACGGACTTATCCTTTAGGACTCAGCTATCTGGCTGGCGCAATAAACAATTTATCTGTTGAATTCGAAATTCTTGATTTTCTAACTAAGCACGGCAGACAAAGTATTTCTATCCCTCAAGAATTTAAAACTATCATGACTTTGCTTCCCTATGACCGCTCCCCTATCTCTGCTTTTCATTCCTACTATCATTGGGGTGCATCTTGGGAAAAAATTGCAGACTATTTTTCTAAAGAGAGTTATGATCTCTATGCTATAAGCTCTAATTTTTACACCTATTCTCAAGAAGTATTAAAAGTCGCCGAAATAATTAAATCGATCAACCCTCATAGTACTGTGATCGTAGGTGGGCAAAATGTTGGCTCGGAACATAAACTTTTTACGCAATCTGAGTATATCGATATCTGCATTCAAGGCGAAGGCGAAACACCTTTCAGAGAATTGGTCAAACGATTATTGAGGGGTCAAGAAATTTCAGATATCCCCGGGCTATGGAATTCAAATCTATCAATATGGAACGAAACAAATAAAGATCGAACTTTTCCGTATATAGCAGCCCAGAAATTATTGCCTTTTGACAAATATATAATAGCGGGAGAACCGTCCATTATGATCGCAACATCCCGTGGTTGCCCCATGGGATGTAAATTCTGTTCCGTCTCCAGAACATTTGGACACAAACTTAGGTTGAGACCTGTTGAAAGTATTCTCGAAGAAATGCAAATTGCCTACGATCGTGGAATTCGCGTATTTGATATTGAAGATGACAATTTTACTTTTATAAAAGAGCATTCTATGGACTTGCTTGAAAAGATTATAGCCAGGTTCGGAAATAAAATATCACTCTATGCCATGAATGGACTATCAGCTGAGCATCTTGATGAAAAAATAATTCAACTATTAAAACACGCAGGCATGAAATTATTAAATCTATCTATTGCTACATCTTCCAAAAAACAATTAGAATTAATGAACCGACATACAAACATAAGTCATTTTCAAAAAATAGTCCAAATTGCTTATAACTATAAACTGAAGGTCATGGGGCATTTTATTGCCGGACTTCCGGGGCAGCCTCTACAAGAGATTTTAGAAACAATGAAAGTTCTTAGTGAGCTACCCCTAATTTTAGGCATATCACCTTTCTATTACATTCCGGGCATGAAGATGGAAGTTCCCAATATCCCAAACTCATGCAAGGAAGCCCGATTGTCTCGATTCTGGCCAGCAGACAGAATTCTTGACGAAAACGACCTAATTACTTTATTCAGACTATCACGATGGATTAATTATCTAAAAAAACAAATGTTAAAAAAAAGGATATGCAAACTCAATTTTAATGAAATAAGCTTAATTTTTGCAGATGACCCATTTATCACATCCTTAATCACAAACAGCTCATTCACAGGTCTTGATGCAAAAAATTTATTGTATGAACATCAACATTCAAAACGCGTAATGAACAGTTTCATGAATATATTCAATAACTCATATATTTATTGCACATTTTAGACTTCTGTGCTAGATTAAAAAAAAGAGGATAAAATACAAAATGAAAAAACTATTAGCCTTTTTATTAATTGGAGTTATAATGATCTCATTTTTTTCACCCAAAAAACTAAGAGCACAAGATGCAGTCCAAAAGATTGAGCTTCCTGCTGTTCAAAAAACTGGTGGCATGCCTCTTATGGAAGCCTTGAATAATCGTCATAGTAGTCGTTCCTTTGAAAAGACAAACTTATCTGAGCAAGATTTATCAAATTTACTTTGGGCAGCCTGGGGATATAATCGTCCCGACAAAGGGAAAAGAACAGCTCCATCATCGATGAATAAACAGGAAATAACAGTCTATTGCGCAATGGAAAAAGGATTATATCTTTACAATGCAAAAGAACATGTTTTAGAATTAGTTTTAGATGAAGATATACGAGCAAAAACCGGAAGTCAGCTTTTTGTTGGCTCTGCACCCTTAAACTTAGTTTATGTTGCTGACACAAAAAAACAAACTTCTGAAAAATCTTCAGCTTCTAATGTTGGATTTATCTCTCAAAATGTTTATCTTTTCTGCGCATCAGAAGGTCTTAACACTGTTGTTCGCGGGTGGTTTGATAGCAATAAATTACACAAAGCAATGAAACTGAAAAAACAACAATCAATTATCCTTTGTCAAACAGTCGGATATTCTAAAAAATAAATTTCATCATTAGTTAAGATAATATCAGTAGCCTTTACCTAAGCTAGCAATATCTGATCTATAAGAGAAAATTTCTCGTTTTTATACGAATATCGCTGTTATCTGGCCTTTATTTTTCGACTCAGATTTTTCCTTTTTTCTTTACAATTAACATAAATTTAGCTTAGTTTATTAGTTAGTCAAAAGTACACCCGAAAAAGAAAGGAAATGTACATGGACGGTTCAAATTGGAATTACTCAGACAAGGTTAAAGAACACTTCTTTCACCCGAAAAACATTCTGGAAATAGATGAAAAAGAATACAATGCCGACGGTGTCGGTTTTGTTGGATCCCCTGCTTGTGGCGATATGATGAAAATCTTCATTAAAGTCAAAGATGATAAGATCGCAGATCTAAAGTGGCAAACCTTTGGATGCGCTTCTGCAATTGGCTCAACTTCTATGTTATCTGTTATGGTAACTGAGAATGGCGGAATGAGTCTTGACGACGCTTGGAAACTCACACCGGAAATGATCATTAACAAATTAGGTGGTTTACCTCCAAATAAAATTCATTGTTCAGTTCTTGGTGATAAAGCTCTTCGTGAAGCCATTAAGGATCACTACAAGCGAACAGGGCAGGAAGATCGTATCCCGAAAGACAGCAAATCGCGTGTGATCTGTGAATGTCTTAATATTACCGAAGATGATATCCGCATGGAAGTTCTGGAAGGTGTTAAAGATTTTAAAACACTTCAAGAACGTACCAAATTGGGTACCATGTGTGGTAAATGCGTTGATACTGCAAAAACCTTAGTAGATTTTTATGTCGGTCGTTATTACACTGAAGAAATTTACTCTGGAAAAGAAGAAGAAAAATAAAGGTTGGCTATGATTTATTTAGATAACTCTGCTACCACTCCCATACATCCTGAAGTGAAAAAAACCATTATTGATGCTTTGGATCTTTTTGGCAATCCGTCATCCATGCATACAACAGGTCGTGAGGTCCGCGCTATTCTTGAAAAAAGTCGTAAAGATATTGCTGACTTTTTAAATTGCGAGTCCAGTGAGATTATTTTTACTGCGGGCGCTTCAGAGGCAAATAATACAGTATTAAAAAGTGCTACGAATTGTTGTGCTTTTTGTGAAAATAACCGTGGTCACATCATTACATCCAATATCGAACATCCTTCTGTGCTAAACACTGTTTCTTGTTTGGGAAAAAAAAATGTCGATATTAGCCACATAAAAGTAAACAAACTAGGCATTATTGATCCTGCCGATGTTGAAGCGGCGATCAGACCTGATACCATGATGATCTCCATCATGTATATCAATAATGAAATTGGTACAATTCAACCTATAAAAGAAATTGCCGAGATCGCACGGAAGCATAATGTACCCATGCATACTGATGCAGTTCAAGCAGTGGGCAAAATCCCTATTGACCTCCAAAAACTTCCGGTGGATTTTTTATCAATGTCCGGACATAAAATCTATGCACCTAAAGGTATTGGTATCTTATTCAAAAGAAAAAATGCCAAGAATATTTGCCCTTTGATCGTCGGTGGTCACCAAGAAAATTCTATGCGAGCAGGAACTGAAAATACTCTTGGTATTATTGCTCTCGGCGAAGCTATCCGTCAATGCAAAATTGAAATGCTTGAAAACAAAGAAAGAATTACCGCTCTAAGAAATAAACTTGAACAAGGCATACTAAGTAAACTCGATAAAGTCAGGATCAATGGTGATCCCAATAAAAGGGTCTATAATATTAGTAATTTATCCTTTACCAATATTGAAGGTGAATCTATTCTTTTACGCTTAGATATGCATGGCATAATGGTATCAACAGGATCAGCATGTTCAACCGGTTCCCTGGAACCGAGTTATGTTATAACTTCTTTAGACGTGGATCCGGAAATTGCTCATTCTTCCATTCGTTTTTCTCTGGGAAGAGAAACAACAGAAGAAGACATAGACAAAACAATTGAAGCTGTTGTTGAAACCATTACTTTCTTGAGAAAAATAAGTCCAATTAAATAGATCAGTAACTGTAAAAGATCTTAAGATTCTCTTTTTCTGTTCGATAGTAATATAACATCTCTTAATTCTTCAATATTTCTTGCCATCATCCAGCGATGATTAAAATCGCCTTCTTGAATAAGATTTGCTATTGCCATTAAAGCTCGCAGATGATATGTTCGCTCGTCTAAAGTCCCAACCAAAACAAACATAGTTTTAACAGCTTCTTCGTTATCGGGAAAATATATTCCCTCCTTGCAGCGGACAGGAATAATATCGAAAATATTATCACCCGGAATAACAACATGTGGAATAGCTAAACCCGGTTTCAATACTGTACTGGCTTGTTCTTCTCTTTCTCTGAAAGCTTTGATCAAAAGTTGCTTATCTATAGCATATTTTTTTTCGAATATTTCAGAAATATCATTCAATAGAGCATCAATTTTTTGACTGCCTTCTATATCAAGTATTTGACATTTCTTTATCAATTTATCAAAGCGATCTTCTACGATCTCATCTCGTGTCAACACAATATCCCTGAGTTCATTTTCAAGACTATTAGACTCTAGTTTTTTATTGGAAATACGTTTAATAATATGTGTAAGAGCGGAAGTTCTGCTAATGCGTTTCTTAGCATAAATAAAATAGATCAAGATACCAAGAACGAGAAAAATGCCCGAAATAAGAAGAGGCAGCCAACCCATAAAGAATAGCAGAACCATATAGGAAATTATGGAAAAAATAGGTAAAAAGGGATATAATGGAAGCCTGAATTTTGGCCTGTAATTTTGTATTTTACTTTCTCTCATTATAATGACAGATAAATTATTCATCATGAAAAGCAGAATTTTTAATGTAGAAGCGGTTTTGACCAGATCTTCAATATTCAGAAAAATAATCACTATGATCATAAAGAAAGATGTAAACAAGATAGAAATAACCGGTGTACCTGATCGTTTCGAGGTTTTTTCAAAAAACTTAGGCATTAACTGATCTCTGCTCATTGCCATAGGTGTTCTCGATGCAGCCAAAATTCCTGAATTAGCAGTTGTAATAAAGGCTGTAAGCGCAGCAATACTAAGAATTATCACGCCGGGTTTTCCCATCACATAGCCCGCACCTAAAGAAAGGGGTATGGTAGAGTTTCTAAGTTCAGCAGCAGGCACAAGACCAATTGTCACACTAATAGCAAGCACATAAATAAGCGTTACAATAGAAAATGAAAGTAACATACCCAAAGGAATGTTTCGTCCGGGATTTTCGATTTCTTCAGCAATACTTGCAATTTTAGTCAAACCACCAAAGGATACAAAAACCAGTCCAGCAGTTGCAATAATGGATGTAAAATCACCAGGCATAAAGGGCCGATAATAAGCCGGGTTGGTTGAGATAAAACCTCGACCGATATATAAAGCCACTATAACTAAAAGAATAAAAACCAATATCATCTGGATCTTACCGGTCATTTTAACACTAAATATATTCGTTAGAGTAAAGATCACACAAATTGCAACAGCGATCATTTTAACATGAATAATATTGATATCGGGGTAGATTAACACAGCAAAGGCACCCATACCTACAAGAGCAAAGGCGGATTTAAAACTAAGCGAAAACCAACTGGCAAAACCACCAAAAATACCTAACCAAGGCCCAAAACTTCTATCTATAAAAAAATATACGCCACCGGCCTTTGGCATTGCAGTGGCAAGTTCAGATTTGGCAAGCATAGAAGGTATAATGAGAATAGCTGCTAATAGATAGGCCAAAATCATAGCTGGTCCGGACTTTGCAAAGGCAATACCCGGCAAGACAAAAAGTCCGGAAGAGATCATTGCTCCGGCAGAAATGGCAAAAACATCGAGGAGGTTTAATTGTCGTTTCTTCATCAGGGACCCATTTTTTTTAGTGAAAAATATTGAAAGTTTATTGATCTAAAAGTGATTTGAAATACTATTTGTTTTCATATTCTTGTGTTGTCGTAATTGAAGACTGGAGTTCATTCAGTTCCTTAGATAAATTATTAACCCGGAACTCTATAGAATTAAGAATCCAAAACTGGAAGTGATTAACTTTTGACTGGCGACTGATCATCCAGATTATTTTAATAGATACAAGCAGAATACCTAATTCAATTGAAAAAAGTGGTGGCAAAGGAATAGCATTCCAATGTAAAAAGTGACGAGCAAGATCAAAGCCCAGCAAGAGAAAAAGAGAAACAATAAAAATCCAATTAACAGCTTTATCGCGATGAGTATCGTGAGAGCCTCCTATTTGTCCCATTAATTGTTTGATACGTTCTCTTTCATTCTGATAGGCTTTTAATTGTGATTGTAGATCTTCAATATTATTAAACTTTTCGTTCATTCAGGCATTCCTTTCTTTGCGATAATTTAAGACAAAGCCAAAGGAATTAAAAACGATTTTTATTTTTTGACTATTGGAAATAGATGCTACTATAGTTTGGCTCAAACTTTTGTTTTGACTTTGAGCCAAAGTGTTTTAAGAAGTTTGAGCCAAACTCAGGGAAATTTATTGAGCCAAACAAAAAAGCACTGAACTCTCTATCCAGTACTTCATTTTTTATCAATTATGCTAATAGATTAGTTCTTCTCTAAAATTCGGCTTTTTTCTATGGATCTATTTCGAATATATAATCCTACATCCACACTGACCATGAGCAAGTTCAAGGCGTATAAATATATTACCAGATCATAATAAAAATATATCTTATGTAAAATCCCTGCTGCATATCCAAGAATAACAATAAGCATGAACAGCAGACTTTTACCTTTCGTCGATCGGGATTTCCAGGAGCGATATATTGAAAATGGCCAAGCAGCTCCAAAACAAATTAGCATAATAATTTCAAAATAACTCATTAGTCTCCATGATAGTATATGTCTCTTATAGGTGTTTCATCCACCCAAGTTTCTTTGTCAATTTTTATCCAACCACTTAAGCCGCGCTCAGTTCCCAGCAAATAATAGTTGTAATTCTTTTTAAAATCTGCAACAAGTACATTTACTTTTTCATCTTTGCTAACCTGATCTATAACTTTTTTTAATCGCTTATTTTGATATATATTAAAATCCTTTTTTGCGATACTCTTTACATTAACTAAATAGTATGGCTGTTCTATTTCTTTTATTTTTCCTGATTGCACTTTATATGCACGACTTCTTTTAAACATCTCATTTAAGGATCCTGTAACAACAATCATACCTTCACCAAGAATATCTAAGTTGTCACCATATAGCTTAAAAATCGGTGTATTATAGTCACCTTTAGCATAAAAATCATACCAAGAAACTCCCGCCTCGCCAATGGAAAAAAGTATTGAAATTGTGTCGGCATCATTTTTATTTAATACACATTCCAACACCTTAATGCAGGAAGAATAATAATCCGGAGCCCGGTAAAAGGGATCCTGTTGACTTAATTTTTCGCAAGGGATATTATATACCTCAGCTTCTCCGGAGTAAGAAACTTTCATGTAAGGAAATCCGGCAATATTTATAGTCTTATTAGCTAACATCAAACTCAAAGTTACAAAAAGGATTACTGTAATTTTTAAACTTTTTTTCATTTGACATCCGCCTTTCCAAGTAACTCAAACATTTTACTTTTGTATGCTTCTACACCGGGCTGATCAAATGGATTTACATCAAGGATATACCCGGAAACTGCCACGCCAACTTCAAAAAGTACGCATAGCTCTGCTAGATGTTCTTCATCCAGTTGCTCCAGATGAATAGTCATGGTAGGAACTCCGCCCTCCTGATGAGCAAGTTTTGTTCCTTCGTAAGCTTTTTGATTGACATAGCTTAATTTCTTGCCTACAAGATAGTTCAGGTTATCAAGATCAGTTTCGTCATGAGGTATTTCAACATCTTTGTTGTAATTATCTACAAGCAAGAAAGTCTCAAAAATATTTCTGACTCCATCCTGTATCCACTGTCCCATGCTGTGCAAGTCAGTAGTAAAATCTACAGAAGCTGGGAAGATACCCTTACCTTCTTTACCTTCACTCTCACCGTATAGCTGTTTCCACCATTCCGAAAGATAATGTAAGCGAGGTTCCATAGATGCTAAGATCTCGATAGCTTTATCATCTCTGTAACAAAGGTTTCTGCTTGTTACATAATTCAAGACAGGGTTATCATTATTGACTAAAAATGCAGTTTGAAACCCTTTTAATGCTCCACGGTTAATCTGGTCTAAATCAGCTCCTGCAGCTAAAATTGGCAATAGTCCTACCGGTGTTAAAACTGAAAACCTTCCTCCAACATCAGCTGGAATAACAAAACTTCTGTAGCCCTTTTCTTCTGCCAATTTTCTGAGAGCACCTTTTTCCCCATCTGTGGTGGTAATAATTCTTTTAGAGACTTTATCGCCATATTTCTTTTCGGCCAGATCTCTCAAAACTCTAAATGCAATTCCGGGCTCGGTGGTTGTCCCGGATTTAGAGATTACATTGATGTAAAAATCTCTTTCTTGCAATTCTTCTAAAAGATCACTGAGTTCAAGGGGAGATAAGTGATGGCCAATAAATCGTATATTATGATTATCGCCATACAAGGCATGAATAAAGGCTTTTGCTCCTAAATAAGAGCCACCTATTCCAATACAGACCATTAGGTCACCGGAATCGTAAATTTCTTGAGCAACAGTCTTTAATAATCTCAAGTGTTCTGGGTCCTGTTTGGGAAGGTCCAGCCAACCTAAAAAGTCCTTACCCTTCCCTTCTCTACTTTTTAAAAGATCTAAAGCAGATTCAGCTTCTTTTCGCAATTCAAAATATTTATCTGGGTATTCCTCTCGAATATTCTTGTCAATAATTGTGATCATTTAATTCTCCATAAATTTACTTAAAACATCTAATACTTGGTCAATATCATCTTTTTGATGATCCGCATTGATTTGAAAACGGATCTCTTCTTCGCCTTTAGGCACGACCGGGAAATTCAAGCCCGTAGCCAATATAGCATTTTCTTGTAAATAGTCAACCATATCTGCTGTTTTCTGCGTATCTCTTAGCATAAGTGGTACAACCGGATGCTCACCGGGAATGGTTTCATAACCAAGATCGGTCAATCCATTACGAAATCTTTCAGTCATTTCTTTTAAGTGTTTTAAAATATTTTGACCCTCTTCAGCAGCACATATTTCAATGCTTTTTTTAGCAGCCGCCGCTTCTGAAACTGTTATGGGATTAGAGTAAATATAAGTCGGTGCAGATTCTCGTAAAAACGTGATCAGTTCTTTCGATCCTGTTACATAACCGCCATTTACCCCAAAAGCTTTTCCAAGTGTTCCGATAAGAATATCCGCCTTTGCACCAGTCAGTTCTTCTGTACCTCTACCGGTTTTGCCACAAGCGCCTATTCCATGTGAATCATCAACAATTAATGCAACTCCTTCATCGAAATGATCATCAGCTTGCTCACAGAGCTTTTTAATGTCGGCAAGTGGAGCGTGATCACCGCGCATGGAGAAAATACCATCTGTTATAACTAAGCAGCGTTTCCCTTTTCCCTTTGCTTCATCTAATTTCTTTTTAAGATCAAGCATGTCATTGTGCTCATAGATCAGCTTCGCTAAGGGGCGCGACATGCGCATGGCATTGATAATACAATTATGGTTCAATGTATCTGAGATAACGACTGTTTCGGAAGTAATCAATGATGAAATTACGCCCAGAGATGTCATATATGCCGATGAAAATATCATAGCCGCTTTTCTGGCATGAAATTCCGCCAGCTTATCTTCAAGATCTGTATGTATTTTATAAGATCCGGAAATAAATCTTACAGCTCCCGGTCCAACACCAAATCTCTTTACTGCCTCTTCTTCAGCTTTGATCACTTCCGGGTGCATACTTAAGCCCAAATAGGAATTCGAGTTCATTTTAATATATTCAAGGTCTGAACCTTTTAATAAATATCTGGGACCTTTTGAAGCATCTGCCTTAATAATTCCTGTTACGATCTGTTCTTTACCTTTAGCTCGACCACTCTCAGCAAGTTCCTGTGTATATTTATATAAAACCATATCTAATTTCTTCATTTGACTCCCTTTCCTGCAAAGCGTTCACTTAGTACATTTATCATATCTTTGCTCATCATATCTAAATTGTAATCGGCCTTCCATCCCCAATCTTCTTTAGCAGCCGTATCATCCATCATATTTGGCCAGGAATCGGCTATGCCTTGTCTTAGGGGATCGATCTTGTAGTCAATTTTAAAATCAGGAATATATTTCCTGATAGCTTCAGCTTGTACTTTAGGTGAAAAACTTAAAGAAGCGATATTATAAGCATTGTGGTGCCTTAATGAGCTATAATCAGCTTCCATAAGCGTTGCAGCAGCTTTAAGTGCATCCGGCATATACATCATGTCTAAATAAGTATCTTCTTTTAGATAAGAGGTAAATTTTTCTCCTTTTACAGCTTTATGATAAATATCTACGGCATAATCTGTTGTGCCACCACCGGGAGGAACCAGACTTGAAATAATACCGGGGAAACGGACACCGCGAGAATCAACTCCATATCTATCATGATAATAATCGCAAAGTAATTCTCCTGCGACTTTTGTTACGCCATAAATACTATTGGGTCTTTGTATTGTCAACTGCGGAGTTCCGTCTTTTGGGGTTGTTCTACCAAAGGCACCAATAGAAGATGGAACGAAAATCTTGAATTTCAATTCATGTGCAACCCGCAATACCGAATTCAGAGTACCCATATTAATATCCCACGCCATTTCCGGATTTTTCTCGCAAACAGCTGAAAGAATGGCGGCTAAAAAATAAACTTTATCAACTTTTTCTTTTTGTATTACCTGATATACCTGTCTGCTATCCATGGCATCCATACGTATAAAGGGACCACTTTCCATGAGATCATCATGTAATGTTGCACGAATATCTGAAGCAATAACATTTTTTTCACCATATTGTTGACGTAAATATTTTGTTAATTCTGTGCCGATCTGGCCGCCAGCTCCGATAATCAAAATTTTGTCCATATTCATAGCTCCTACAGATTAAGATAAGGATTATATTTCTTTTCTTCTGCTATAGTTGTCGTCCCCATATGTCCGGGATAAACAATGGTTTCATCTGCTAAGGTAAATAGTTCATTTTTTATTGAATTTAAAAGCGTTTCCAGATCCCCACCATAAAAAGTCGTATTGCCTATTGAACGCCTGAATAAAGTATCTCCACTAAATAAGATACCATCCACAAGAAAACATACGCCACCTTGTGAATGTCCCGGAGTATGCAATATCTTGATATCAAAAGGGCCAATACTCAGTGCTTTTTTATCAGCAATATCAATATCAATTTTGGGGGTTCCATAGTATTCTTGCCTATAACTCTCACAAGATTTTTTAAGATGATCAAGCAGGGCCTGATCTTTTGAATTTATAATGAAAGGACATCCAAATTTTTCACATAATTTTTTTGCACTGGAAACATGATCCAAATGTCCGTGTGTGGCAAGCACCGCTAATACCTTATCCTTGGGATTAATATAAGGTAAAATATTTTCCATCCTGTCACCGGGATCAATGATTAAAACCTCATTATTCTTAGCAAGAATATAGGTATTTTCCTGAAATGGAGTCCGGGACACATGAGTTTTGATTATCATATTTATCTCAAAGTTATTTGGGACGTTTGATCTTATTTCCTAAACCAAAAAGTTTATGTTTAAGTTCATAACGACGCCATAATTTATATTCAAGCTCTGTGTTAAAGTGGTAGGTGGGTTCATCATCAATATCCAAGGTGTCTCCCTGCAATATTTTCCAGGGATTATCTGATATAAGCTCATCGATATTTAAATCGGGATATTTTTTCTTGCACATTTCTACTGCGAGGGGAAGATTAAATCCATCGCACCACTCAGGATTATGAGCATCTGAAGAAATGGCGTGAGCAAGTCCCTTCCTTAACAAAAGATGTGAGAGATACTGAGCTTCAACACCATAATTCCCCAATAAACTTCCTCCATTTATCTGCAGTAATGTCCCCATTCTTACCAGGCGCATGATCTCGTCCGCAAATTCCCAGAAAAAAACATATCTTTCGGGATGCGCTAAAACAGGTGTGCAATCTTGCTCTATCAAGGAATAGAATAAAAGATCATGATTCGATGGTTTCCAGTTCATAGAAAACTCGATCAAGGCATATTTTTTCTTATCTTCATATGTAAAATATGGGACATTGGGAGCATTTGAAATTAAAGGGGTAAAATACAGTTCACTACCAAGATATAGGGTAATAGGAAGATTTTCTTTTTTCACTTCATTTTGAAGAATTTTAAAATGCTTTATGATCTTTTCTTGACGTTTATGTTCCGGATCCGCCTGATCTATTTCGTATTGATGAGGGGTTGCTACAATATCAGTAATACCACGATCAGCTGCTTGTCTAAGCATTTCCATAGACATTTCAAGGCTTTTCGAGCCATCATCTACATCATAGATATAATGATTATGAATATCAACAATACGCTTCATAAATCTCCTTTATCCAAGATAAGCAAGAAGTATTCCGGCAGCAACTGCTGAACCGATAACACCGGCTACATTAGGTCCCATAGCATGCATAAGAAGGTGATTAGTCTTGTCATATTGTAATCCTACCTGTTGTACTACGCGAGCAGAATTCGGTACAGCACTAACACCGGCAGCACCGCAGAAAGGATTGATCTTATTCTCCTTTTTAAGGAATAAATTCATAAATTTTGCAAATAATACACCGCAGGCGGTTGCAATAGCAAATGACAAAGCACCCAAGAAAAATATCTTTAGAGAATCCCAGGTCAGGAATTTATCTGCCTGAGTCGCAGCACCAATGCTTAAGCCCAATAAAATTGTTACAATATTGGTCAATGCATTCCTTGCAGTATCTGCTAATCTTTCAGTCACACCGGATTCTTTTAATAAGTTTCCAAAAAATAACATTCCAAGAAGTGGCAATGCAGTTGGAGCGATCAATACTGTCAGCAAAAAACCAATAATGGGGAAAAGTATTTTTTCAACTTTTGGTACTTTACGAACAGGTTTCATTTTTATAACACGCTCTTTAGACGTTGTTAGCAATTTCATAATGGGTGGTTGAATAATAGGTACCAGTGCCATGTAGGAATAAGCGGATATTGCTATCGCACTCATTAACTTAGGCGCTAACTGAGAAGACAAGAAAATTGCCGTTGGACCATCAGCTCCTCCAATAATACCTATGGCTCCGGCTTCGGCCGGTATAAAACCTAAGAATGAGGCACCCAAAAACGTGATAAAGATCCCGATTTGAGCTGCTGCACCCAATAAGATCATCTTGGGATTAGACAAAAGTGCTGAAAAATCAGTCATAGCTCCAATACCTAAAAAGATCAAAGCCGGATAAACACCTTCTTTAACACCAAAATATATATAACTCAGAACGGACCCATCTCCTTCGATCCCAAGCTGTGGACTTCCCATATTACCTAAAATAATACCAAAGCCAATAGGTATTAATAAAAGAGGTTCATATTTCTTTGCTATACCTAAATAAAGTAAAACACAAGCTACAAGGATCATAATAATATGTTCGGCCCCAATATCTCCAAATGCCGTGGTTTTTAAAATTTCCTCTAAGAAATTCCCAAAGAAGTTCATGCTCCCTCCATATCCATCAGTACATCGCCTTCAAGGACAGAATCACCAACTTTTACCAAAATCTCTTTTACAAGTGAATCTGTAGAAGCTAAAATATTATTTTCCATCTTCATAGCTTCCATTTTAGCAACAACCTGCCCATTCTCTACAGAATCACCCACTTTTACCAAAATTGCCGTGATCAAACCGGGAATAGGTGCCTTAACAGCAGCAGCAGCAGTAGCTGCTCCAGAAGCTTTGCGGCTTACTGGCTGAGCAGCAACAGGCGTAGTGGTTTTTCTTTGAATCTTTTCTCTTTTCTTGGGAGCTGAAGGAGCTTCGAATGTGACATCATATCTGTTTCCATTACACTTTACAAGTGCTGATTCATCACCCAGAGATTCAATATCGACCGTATAATCTTTACCATTGATCTGTATTTTATATGTTTTCATATCTTGTCCTATTTACTTCTCATACCATAAATTTTATTATTCCATGCCAAAAAGGGTTTCATTTCCTTACGAATAGTAAGGACTGCCTTTTCCTCTTCTTGCAAGGAGCGTAATTCAAGATGCAATGCTGTTGCAATAGCAACGATCTCGGCATCAGAATTTACTATATTTACAAGCGGCTCTTTTTTTGTCTTGTTGAAATATTCTTTTCTATTGGCTACCCGATCAATTATTTTTGACATTAGCCCTACCATCATTGCTACCACAGCTAATGCCAGCAATACGGTAAAAATCCCGATAAGCGTTACACTAAATACAAGTGATCTGTTTTCTTCCGGAATCCCCAGGGCGTAGCCACAAATAGGCAGCAAGCCAATTGCAAGAATTACTAACTTTCGTTTCATCATCTCACCTTATAATGGAATGTTGCCATGTTTTTTCATTGGATTAGTTAATCGCTTAGTAGAAAGCATTTCAAATGCCCTGATCACGCGAAACCGTGTATTCTTAGGCTCAATAACATCATCGATATAACCATGCTGAGCAGCAGCATAAGGATTAGCAAATTTATCACGATATTCTTGTGATAATTCTTCTCTTTTGCTTCCATCTTTATCATCTTGCAATTCTCTTCTATAAAGAATATTTACAGCACCATCAGCACCCATGACGGCAATTTCCGCTTTTGGCCAAGCGTAATTAATATCTCCGCGCATGTGCTTAGAGCTCATTACACAATAAGCACCTCCGTAGGCTTTTCTTGTAATAACCGTTACTTTTGGAACAGTGGCCTCGGCATAAGCATAGATCAATTTTGCGCCATGATTAATAATACCCGCATATTCCTGAGCTGTTCCGGGCATAAAACCGGGGACATCTACCAAGGTTAATATAGGAATATTAAAAGCATCACAAAATCTAACGAATCTTGCCGCCTTTATACTTGCCTTAATATCAAGAACACCTGCTAGATAATTAGGTTGATTCGCTACAATTCCGACTGAACGACCATTAAATCGCGCGTAGGCAGTAATAATGTTCGGGGCATAATGTCTCGAAATTTCAAGAAATTCTCCATCATCTGCAATAGATTCAATTATTTCTTTCATATCGTAGGGTTGATTTGCTGAATCCGGGATTATAGTATTTAATTCTTCAGAAACTCGATCAATAGTATCCTTAGGAATAACTATGGGCGTTTCTTCCATATTGTTAGAAGGAATATAAGTGATCAACTCTCGAATTATTCTCAAAGCTTCTTCTTCATCTTCTGCTGCAAAATGAGCAACACCGGATTTTGTTGCGTGTACCATTGCTCCACCTAATTGCTCATCTGTCACAACTTCATTGGTCACAGATTTTACAACTTTAGGACCCGTGATGAACATATAAGATGTTTTTTCTGCCATGATAACAAAATCTGTAATGGCAGGACTATAAACAGCGCCTCCTGCACAAGGACCCAAGATAGCTGAGATCTGTGGCACTACTCCCGAGGCTTCTACATTTTTCTGAAAAATATCTGCATAGCCGCCCAAAGAAAGAACGCCTTCCTGAATACGAGCACCGCCGGAATCATTTAAACCAATAACCGGTGCTCCCATCTTCATTGCCATTTCCATAACCTTAACGATCTTGCCGGCCAGAGTTTCACTCAATGAACCACCAAAAACCGTAAAATCCTGAGCATAAACATAAACAAGTCGTCCATCAATGGTTCCACAACCTGTTACAATCCCATCGCCAAGAAATTTTTTATTTTCCATGCCAAAATCGGTGCAACGATGCTGTACGAACATGTCGAATTCTTCAAAAGAATCCGCATCTAATAACATATCAATACGTTCACGGGCAGTCATTTTACCCTTTGCATGTTGTTTGGCAATTCTTTCCTCGCCGCCACCTAACTTTGCTGTCCGACGCATTTGCTGCAATTGCTTTAATTCATCCATTCCTTTATTTCCCTACCTATTCGTGTTCTTCGGTCAATTCTGTTAATATCCCATAAGTTGATCTCGGATGTAAAAAGGCTATACTATGTCCTCCGGCTCCAATTCTGGGCTCTTTATCGATCAGCCTTAAGCCGGCACCATCCATTTTATCAATGGCCATTTGGCAATTATCTACCTTATAGGCCAAATGATGAATGCCCTGGCCTCTTTTGGCAATAAACTTTGCTACTGGACTTTCATCATCAGTCGCTTCCAGTAGTTCGATACGAGTATCTCCTACATCAAAAAAAGCTACTTTTACGCGTTGATCTTCAACAATCTCTGTACCTGTGAATTCCAAGCCTAATAGATCACGATAATAAGGGATCTGTTCTTCCAATGATTCTACAGCAATACCGATATGTGAAATTTTCTTTACCATTACTTCTCCTAAACAACAATGTTTTCTTTATATTCTCCAAAAATGTCTCTCATGACATTACATATCTCTCCTAAAGTAGCATAAACTCGTACGGCAGAAATAATAAAGGGCATTAGATTTTCTTCGCCTTCACATGCTTTTTTTAATTCATCCAGTGTTTTTTGAACTGCTTTATTATCTCGCTTTTCACGAAGTGCTGATAAGCGATCAAATTGTTCTTTCTGAATACGTCTATCTACTCTTAAAAGGTTTGTGGGAGGATCTTCTTTGATCTGAAATTTATTTAATCCCACAATAACATAGTCATCATTTTCAATTTCTTTCTGAACCCGATAGGCTTCTCTTTGAATTTCACGCTGAACATAACCCTGTTCAATGGCTGCAGACATTCCACCTAAGTCATCGATCTTTTCAATATATGCCAATGCTTCAGCTTCTAATTTATCTGTCAATGATTCCACGAAATATGAACCTGCTAAAGGATCTATCGTTTCAGCCACACCCGATTCATGGGCAACGACCTGTTGCGTTCTTAATGCAAGACGTACTGCATCTTCTGTAGGTAATGCCAATGCCTCATCTTTTGAATTGGTGTGTAAACTCTGTGTTCCACCCATTACAGCTGCTAAAGTCTGTATAGCAACTCTTACAATGTTATTTTCAGGTTGCTGTGCTGTTAATGTTGATCCGGCTGTTTGTGTATGGAAACGCAACATCAAGGATTTTTGTTTTTTGGCACCGAATCTTTCTTTCATGATCTTTGCCCATAAACGGCGGGCAGCGCGAAATTTTGCAACTTCTTCGAAAAGATTATTATGTGAATTAAAGAAAAAGGAGAGCCGGCCGGCAAATACATCAATATCCATACCGGCATTCATGGCGGCTTCGGTATAAGCAATGCCATCAGCAAGGGTAAAACCGATCTCTTGTGCAGCAGTAGATCCTGCTTCACGAATATGATAGCCGGAAATAGAAATTGTATTCCATCTGGGCATATTCCGGGAACAGAATTCAAAGGTATTTGTCACCAAGCGCATTGACTCTTTCGGCGGATATATATAAGTTCCGCGGGCAATATATTCTTTTAAAATATCATTTTGGATCGTTCCGGTAAGTTTATCCGGTGATACACCTTGTTTTTCAGCTACTACCATATACATGGCAAGAAGGACTGTTGCCGGGGAATTGATTGTCATTGAAGTTGATACTTTATCTAAAGGTATCTGATCAAACAGCACTTCCATATCTTCAAGAGAATCAATTGCCACACCTACTTTACCAATTTCGCCATCACATATAGGATTATCGGAATCGTAACCAATTTGTGTGGGTAGATCGAATGCTACCGAAAGCCCGGTTTGACCATTTTCTAAAAGATACTTATAGCGTTCATTGGATTGTTTAGCATCCCCAAAGCCCGCATACTGCCTCATAGTCCAAAAACGGCCACGGTACATTGTGGGATAAACCCCTCGAGTAAATGGATATTCACCTGGAAATCCAATGTTTTCATCATAGCTGTTTTTACAATCTTCCGGAGTATATAAAGGGTCTATTTCAAGTCCTGAAGTTGTTTTAAAATGTTCTTTTCGTTCACCACGTTTTTGCTTAAATGAGCCATAGCTTGTATCAAGCCATTCTTGTTTCGATTTTGATGTTGACATGTTATTCCCTATCTGCTTAGTCAATTGTAAAGTCACACAGCCCGATTGTATAACCGGGCTGCAGAATTAATAAACATTGTTTTTTTACTTTTCTTCGCCATAATATTTATCAAAGTAATATCGTTGATAATAATAGTAATAACCGCTTGAGGTATTTTTAGTATTTACATCATTAAGGACAGTTCCAACAATACGTATATTAGAGTTAGACATTTCCTGGCGTAAGTGAGATACAACTTCAGTTTGAGCAACACCTGCGCGAGTTACCAATAAAACACCATCGGTGATCGAACCCAAAATTGCTGCATCTGTTACAGCCATTAAAGGTGGAGCATCAAAAAATACTTTATCATATTTTTTGCATAATTCTTCAAAAACTTCACGCATATAATCAGAGCCGAGCAATTCAGATGGATTAGGTGGTAATGTACCGGCTGGTATAACATCTAAATTATCTATTTCTGTCTGAAAAATAGCATCTTCGATCTTAGCTCGTTTGGTAATAACATTTGCTAAACCGGGTTTTTGAGGAGTAGAAAATAATTTATATATTGTAGGTTTACGCATATCAGCATCGATCAGTAAAACTTTCATGCCTAATTGAGCAAAGGTAATGGATAAGTTTGATATAACCGTAGATTTACCTTCCTGAGCACCACCGGAAGTCACAACCAGTGATTTGATTTTTTTATCTGCTAATGATAACTCAATATTAGTGCGAAGTGAACGAAAAGCTTCTGAAATAGGTGAACGGGGCTTAAAATGTGAGATCAATCGACTTCTGTAATCTTTTTCACCAGAGAATTTTTTATCTAAAGCTTTTTTAGATTTATCCATAAGCATTGAGGGGATGATACCCATAACAGTCAGTCCCATTTTTTCAAGATCTTCTTTTGATCGTATGGAATTATCAAGAAATTCACGCAAGAGAATAACTCCAACACCCAAGGCAAGGCCGAGGACAAATCCCAAAAGAATATTAACCTTTGTTCGGGGCTTTATAGGAAGATAATTGGGAATAGCCTCATCTATAACATAAACACTTGAAATTTGGGAAGCTTCTTGAATTCTTGCTTCTTCATAGCGTTCTTTCATTAAAAGATAAATTCTTTCCTGAGTCTGACGTTCTCTCTCAAGATGTAAATATGAAATACTTGTAGCGGGAATTGATTCAATAACAGAATCATAATAATCATTTAATTTGCCATATTCTTCAACTCTTGCTCCCAAACTGACTTTTTGTGTTTCAAGATCTGCTATCTGAGCAATAATAGTTTGATTTATTGATAAAGGATCGACTTCTCCAGGGAGATAACCTGATTGAATTAGATAACTGGTTTCTTCCTGCAACCTCTCCTTTTTCATTTCAACGATCATACGTTGACCCTGAACCTTCGGATTGGTAGAATCAAATTCTATAAGTGTTTTCTCGGAATTTGCAATATCTTCGCGCAATCTTAAGATAAGAGGATTAGCAACTTGCAATCTGTTATCCAGGGTTTGCTGTTCTTTTTGCGTCAATTCTTTTTTCAGGTGGATTAATTGATCTAAAACAACGGTTAGTTCAGCCTTGGCTGTAAATAATTGTGCTTCGAATTCTGCCGATTTTTCAATTAACTGTTTTGAGTTCTCTTCAAGATCAACAATGCCTTCTTTTTCAAGAAATGCACTCAAGCGTCTTTCAACATCTTCCAATTGGGGTTCAATTAGAATTAACTGCTCATTTAAAAAACCACGTAAATTCCCAATAGAATTTGAGACACGTTCGAGATCGTTGGCATAATACTGACAAACTAATTCGTTTAAGATAATAGCTGCTTCTCTAGGACTTAAGCTTTCTATAGAAATATTGATCGTCTGTGTTTCTCTTACAGGTGTAACAGTAAGGTTTTTCATCAAGCGATTTATATAGCTTTTTTTCTTTTCTTCAAGCGTTGTAGGTTCATCTTCAACTCTGCCTAAGAACTTTTTGATACCTTTTTTAAATTTAGTCGGAAAGGATTTATTGCTTTCCGAGATACCTTTATCAAAAAGATATAAAGAATCAAGAGGGTAATCGACAAGTAAGCTATTAATGGTGCGCTCAGCAATCCGTCTTGATGTTATAATCTGTATTTCATTGTTAATGACCATACCGGTATTTTTCCAGGGAGACATCTGGTCAAAAACACTTCCGGCATCCATGCTATCATCAATAAGAATTTGGGTTTCAGACATGTAGATTTTATCTTGACTGAAGGTATATAAAACAGTCCCGGAAAAAACCACTAGAAAAATAATAATAACAATATGGATCCTCTGAAGAACCATTTGAAATAAATATCTTAAATTTAATTCGTTGTCATCTTGAAGATTAAAATTTTGAGGCGTATTGTCCATTTATAATCCCTTTGTTTTATTTAAGCTATAATCTAAGGTTTTGACAGAAATAAGTCTATGAGTTTTTGCTTATTTTTAATGATATAATCCTTAGCTTCATCATGGTCATTTGCTATGATTCCTTCCAGAATCGCTTCTTCAATAAAATGCTTTATTTTGCCTATTTCAGGTCCTGGTTTTAGATCAAACATTGTCATGATCTCTTTTCCATCAAAAGGAGATTGAAAAGTTCTTAAAGCGTCCTTTTGCTCAACTTCGATAATTTTTTGCTCTACTAATTCAAAATTTTGCATATATTTTTTAACACGCAACTTGTTTTTAGATGTAATATCAGCCCGACATAAAATCATTAATTTATCGATTTCTTCTCCGGCATCCACAATAAGTCTTCTAACTGCAGAATCGGTCACATCATCTTTTGCAATAACAATAGGTCTTAAATGTAAGCGAATAAGTTTAGAAATTATTTTGATATCTTTTTGTGATAAACGAAGATCTCTAGCGATCTTGTCGAACATTCTTGCGCCTAATTCCTCATGCCCATGGAAAGTCCATCCGCTTCCTTTTACAAATCTTTTACATTGGGGTTTAGCTATATCATGAAATAAAGCAGCAAAACGAAGATTTATATCGTCACTGACAGCAGCAACATTATCTAAAACCGTTAAGGTGTGTAAATAAACATCTTTATGCTTAAAGCCGTCATGAGAATCAACGCCCTTTAATTTTTCCAGCTGAGGAAACACTTCGTGCATTAGTCCGGAAGAAGATAAAAGATCAATACCAAAAGAAGGCTTATCACTCATAAGTATTTTAATAAATTCGTCTCGAATTCTTTCTTTAGAAATAATAGAAATACGAGAAGCATATTCACGAATAGCCTGAAAAGTAGATTCTTCGATATCAAAGTGAAGTTGAGATGCAAAACGTATAGCGCGTAACATTCTTAATGGATCCTCAAAAAAAGTTTCTTTAGGATCAAGCGGAGTGATGATCATTTTAGAGTTTAAATCCTTCACACCGGTAAAAGGATCTATAAATTTTCCGAAGGAATTAGCATTAATAGATAAAGCCATTGTATTAATGGTAAAATCTCTGCGTCTCAGATCTTCATCTAAATTTGTGAACTCAACTTTAGGATTGCGTGAATGCTGTTGATAAACTTCTTTTCGCGCAGAAACTATCTCTATTTCCACAGATTTTAAAGGGATCATAGCCGTAGCAAATTCTTTATACTTTACTACCGGATATAAACCTAAAGTATCTGATACCTTGTCAGCAAAAGCGAGACCATCCCCCACGACAACAATATCAATATCTTTATTTTTACGCTGTAAGAT
>CAZNFT010000018.1:0-2500 GCA_964572745.1 uncultured bacterium | reverse complement strand
TATCGCTGAGTTTGATAGGCCTTTCACCCCTATCCACAGGTCATCCAAGTAGTTTTCAACCTACAATGGTTCGGACCTTCACGACGTCTTACCGTCGTTTCATCCTGCCCATGGATAGCTCACTCAGCTTCGGGTCTACCGCATATAACTAGACGCGCTATTAACACTTGCTTTCGCTACGGCTTCGAGGATCTACTCTTAACCTCGCTATATACGATAACTCGCAGGCTCATTATGCAAAAGGCACGCCGTCACCCTTTCGGGCTCCGACCGCTTGTAGGCACACGGTTTCAGGTTCTATTTCACTCCCTTTTACGGGTACTTTTAACCTTTCCCTCACGGTACTAGTTCACTATCGGTGACATAGGAGTATTTAGCCTTACCGGATGGTTCCGGCGGGTTCGTATGGAATTCCACGTGCTCCATACTACTCAGGAATCAATCTAACAAGAGTATCAATTTTCAGTTACGGGACTATCACCCTCTATGGTTGAACTTTCCAGATCATTCTCTTAACTGATACTTTTTTGACTTGTCGATCGGTCTGTTGCCCGATCATGATCGACCCTACAACCCCCAATATGCAAGACCAACAGGCTTGACACATATCAGGTTTGGGCTCTTCCCCGTTCGCTCGTCGCTACTAGGAGAATCATTATTATTTTCTTTTCCTGGAGTTACTAAGATATTTCAATTCACTCCGTTTTCTCTTCTATCCCTATATATTCAGGATAGAGTACTACAACATGACTTGTAGTGGGTTTCCCCATTCGGAAATCTCCGGATTAACAGTTGTTTGCACTTACCCGAAGCTTATCGCAGCTTACCACGTCCTTCATCGTCTCTATGTCCCAAGGCATCCACCGTGCGCCCTTAGTAATTTAATTAATATATTTAATGTTCAATATCTAAGGCATACGTTTGTTTGTGTAGCATCGTTTGTCCACCCTATTTTTCAAATATCAATGACACCTAAGTGTCGTTGTGGAGAATAGCGGGATCGAACCGCTGACCCCCTGCTTGCAAGGCAGGTGCTCTCCCAGCTGAGCTAATTCCCCCAAATGTGGGCCTAGCTAGATTTGAACTAGCGACCTCACGCTTATCAGGCGTGCGCTCTAACCAACTGAGCTATAGGCCCGTCAAGTTAACACGCCGCGACGCGTCATTTGGAATAATATAAAAAAGGGTGTATGTTATAGTTTTTGTGTATCCAATAGATCTAACCATTTCTTAACAGACATAATGTCTGCTAGAATGCTCCCTAGAAAGGAGGTGATCCAGCCGCACTTTCCAGTACGGCTACCTTGTTACGACTTCGCCCCAGTCATCAATCTCACCTTCGGCGCCTCTCCCCCCGAGGGGTTGAGCCAGCGACTTCGGGTGCTACCGACTTCCATGGCGTGACGGGCGGTGTGTACAAGGCCCGGGAACGTATTCACCGCGTCATGCTGATACGCGATTACTAGCGATTCCGACTTCACGCAGTCGAGTTGCAGACTGCGATCCGAACTGAGACCGGCTTTTTGAGATTGGCTTACCCTCGCGAGTTTGCGACTCATTGTACCGGCCATTGTAACACGTGTGTAGCCCCAGACGTAAGGGACATACTGACTTGACGTCATCCCCACCTTCCTCCCGTTTAACACGGGCAGTATTCTTAGAGTCCCCAGCATAACCTGATGGTAACTAAGAAAAGGGGTTGCGCTCGTTGCTGGACTTAACCAAACATCTCACGACACGAGCTGACGACAGCCATGCATCACCTGTTTTAACGCTCCGAAGAGAAACCTGCTTTCACAGGTAGTCGTTAAAATGTCAAGTCTGGGTAAGGTTCTTCGCGTTGCATCGAATTAAACCACATGTTCCACCGCTTGTGCGGGCCCCCGTCAATTCCTTTGAGTTTCAGCCTTGCGACCGTAGTCCCCAGGCGGTACACTTAATGCGTTAGCTTCGGCACCGAAGGGGTTAGATCCTCCGACACCAAGTGTACAACGTTTAGGGCGTGGACTACCAGGGTATCTAATCCTGTTCGCTCCCCACGCTTTCGCACATCAGCGTCAATAACAAGCCAGAAAGCCGCCTTCGCCACCGGTGTTCTTCCTGATATCTACGCATTTCACCGCTACACCAGGAATTCCGCTTTCCTCTCTTGTATTCAAGACTCCCAGTTTCAGATCTAGGTCAACAGTTAAGCTGCTGGATTTAAAATCTGACTTAAGAGCCCGCCTACGTGCCCTTTACGCCCAGTAATTCCGGATAACGCTTGCTCCCCCCGTATTACCGCGGCTGCTGGCACGGAGTTAGCCGGAGCTTTCTTGTCAGGTACCGTCAGGAGCGGAGGCGGTAACCACCACTCTTTTCTTCCCTAACGACAGACCTTTACACACCTAAATGCTTCATCGGTCACGCGGCGTTGCTGCGTCAGGCTTTCGCCCATTGCGCAAAATTCCCCACTGCTGCCTCCCGTAGGAGTCTGGGCCGTATCTCAGTCCCAATGTGG
>CAZNFT010000017.1:0-37507 GCA_964572745.1 uncultured bacterium | reverse complement strand
AGCTTGCCTGTTTTTACAAATTACTTTCAGTTGCACTTACTTGTTGAATTCAGGACATTAAAAAAACAAAAATAGCAAAAAATCTGCTTTGACTCATTTTTGCTATTAATTCAGTTTGTTTGATAAAAATAGAGTGTTATTAACTCATTAGCTGTTTTATAATTGTGCTAACTTTATGCTTTTATCCCAAAGTTCGTATGCGACTTTTTTATCCAGAGCCGGTGGTGAAGGTTCTTCCAGAGTAGTTAAATTAAAGAATTTTGCAGTGATGCCTTCAACTTCCTTTGAAACTCCGAGATAATACAGAGCTTCTGCAGAGATATTAGTGTCTTTTAAGTTTTTATCAAGAAGATGTTTTCTAAAAGAACGATAAATTTTTCCATTTTCCTTTCCTGTCTGCGATTTAACAGCACCGGGATGCATGGAAATAATAGTAACACCTGAATCTTTAAATTTTTCTTCGAAAGTGAACATGGATAAAAGTTGTGCGACCTTTGCTGTGCCGTAGCTTTTTAAACCGGTATATTTATGTTTTTCCCAGTTAATATCATCAAGATGAATTCCCCAGGCGGCAAAGCGATGACCTTCTGAACCAACAAAAATGATGCGGGCTTTTCCCTGAGCTTTTAGTTTATTCATTAAACGATAATTGATGATAAAAGAAGAAAGATAATGAACAACAAAAACCTTTTCAATTCCGTTAGGATTTATCTCTTTTTTGGTAAGAAAAATACCTGCATTATGTATGAGCACATCAATGGGGTCTTTTATTTTGACCAGTTCATCTGCTACATTATGAATATCTTTCAGAATGCTGAGATCTGCGATTTTATAGTCGCATTTTACGCCAAATTCATCCTCGATTTCCCGGCAAAGCTTTTCTGACTTTTGGATATTGCGATTTATGGTAAGCAGATTTGCTCCCATAGAAGCATATTTTCGGGCTGTGTGATAACCAATTCCCGATGTAGCTCCTGTTATCACAACAAGTTTGCCTTTGTAGTCATCAGAACAAATTTTGGGTTTTGCACTATTGTTCTTGATCATTGCAAAGATGTTAGACCACTTATATTCTTTAAAATATTTTTTTATACCACTTTTTTTCATAATTATTAACCAAATTTTTTAGCCATGAATTTTCTATATCTCGGACCGAATTTTGGAATATTATCAAAAATATCTCCCCAAAGATCATAGTAATCTCTTTGTTCTAAGATCTTATCTTTATCAAGGTCAATAACAAGGCGGCTTGATCCATAAAGAATAGAGCTGGGATATTTCTTAAAACTCAAGGTCATTTCCCATTCTATAAAAATAATATTATCGGCCATTGCCGCATTTTTTACTTCCATTTTAAGGTCTTGCGAACGGTTTGCCAGACGTTCGGTCAAGGCTGTGAAATCTTCAATTCCACGAACTGCCTGAACTGTATCTTTAAAATAAATATTTTCATCATAATATGGAAGAATATGCGACCAATCAGGCTTACCTTCGGTATTGTAGGTTTTAGACCACAATTCTCGTATAAGTTCAAGTGTTATCTCTTTTTTTTCTTCCACAACTTCTTTTTTGATTTCTTTGTTTTCCATGTTTTACCACTTGTTATATTAATAATATTTAGGGCTGCATTTTTGAGTCATATTGCCCTTTATTTCAAAAATTCTTTTTTCTATAGAAGGGGCTGAGAACCTTTCTTCTGCATTATTTGAAAAGCCAAATCCTTCCTTGGGAATGCCCAGCCAATTGGTATCAAGCTTTTCGTTTTTATTTTCATCATGAAAATACTGAAAGGTATATTTTCCGGCTTTAAGGTCGGGAATGATCATAATGCATTGATTATTCAAAGGTGGCTGAATAATCCCTAATTGTTTTTCTCCCTGCTCATTGCAGAATTCTAAAAGGATCTGACCATTATCATTTTTTAGGTCATTTATTTCAATGCTCAAAGTAAACTGAGCCAATAATGTCAGGGGAATAAAAGAGAAAACAAGAAAGAGGGCTAGTAAATTTTTTAATTTGTACATTTTGATTTACTTTCTTGATATAAGGTTCAAGGTATAAATACAAGTGATATTTGTTTAATATTTTCTTTTGGGGCGATATGCGACATGTTGTTTTAATTTTTCACTGTGTTTCGCTTATCTAGGTGATAAGTAATTTTAGCGAGATTTTTTGAGCGACCTGTGTATAGATTTAGTGTTGCAATTTTCCTTAATTTTGTAAATATAACTAAGCTTGCTTCTTCTTGCAAGTAAATGTTTTGTGAAAACCGGAGAAAGAGAATGAAAACCAAAACAGTTTAATTGTCTTGGCATTGGAAAAATGGCCCAACGCTAACATTTCTTGAGAATTATTAGCATTTAGGCCATTATTGGATAGTTCAAAAAATGGTCAAGTGTTTTTTTAAGCGACCACTATTTAATAGGAGACATTTTTTTAACTGATGTAAATTCAGCTGAGGATATTTTATAAAAATAGATTCCTGTACTTAATGAAGATGTATCGAAATTAACTGTATAGCTTCCTGCTATTTGATTTTCATTTACCAATCCGGCTACTTCTTCACCGAGAACATTGTAGATCTTAAGACTGACAAACCTGCATCTTTGATCTCATATTTTATGCTTGTTGATGGATTAAAGGGATTTGGATAATTTTGTTCTAAGCAATATTCTGATGGAATTACATCGTCCGGTAATTTTGTTTCTACAAGTGTTGGTTCTATTTTGCATATAAAGGCATTTGAATATCTGTCATTACCAAGATCGGATCTATAAGCACCATCTGTGATAGGAAAATCAGCAGAATTAGTGGTTCCTGTGATGTAAATATTGTTATTACTATCAAAAACCATGGAGTATCCCTTATCATCTTTATTTCCTCCCAGAAGTGTGGAGTAAAGCAAAGCAGAACCACTTGCATTTAAAGCAGTTAGAAATACATCCCCCTGGCCGGCTACCTCTGTTTGAAAGGCAGCGTCAGTTACGGGAAATCTTATTATGACAGCGTTGATGAATCTTGATTAACTTGTTTTTATGACGGTTGGCGGGGCGGGTAGGATCAATTTATTAATTATTGATATATAAAAAAGAGACCCGACAAGAATCTGTGAAGACGAATGTCGAGTCTTAGGCTATATTAAGCGATGATTTTTATGCAGATTATTATTTGGTTTTTTTATCATCCATTTTTTGAAGCAATTCTTTCGCATGTCCCACACCTTTATCGGCGCTTGTTTTTACCCATTGATGGGCTTCTTGAAAATCTTTAGGTGTTTTGGCAGTTTCGTATAGCAGTTTACCTAATAAATATTCAGGGTAGGGATGGCCGGAGGACACACTTTTTTTAAGCCATTTAATAGCTTTGCTTGTGTCGGGTTCAACGCCTCTTCCTGCGCTGTAGATCTTGCCTAACATATATTGCGCTTGAGAATAATCTTGATTGGCAGAGAGGGTAAAATATTTTTTTGCCTGCGAAAGATCTCTTTCGCCAATTTGGCCGGTATAATGGAGCATGCCCATTTTATTTTGAGCAGGGGCATATCCCGCAGTGGCAGACTTTTCATACCAGATTAAAGATTTGTCTTCATTTTTTTCAAGACCAATACCATGTTGATAATAATATCCCAGATAGTATTGTGCTTCGGTATTACCTTTCTCGGCTGTGGACTGGAAAAGAGCAATAGCTTGGACTGTATCGGGCGATACTAAACTATCACTTTCCATCAAAACTTTCGCTTTTTCGACGTCTTCCTGATATGGGTTTGTATTGCTACATCCCAATACGAGTAAAATACTCAATGTTGCTATGATATATATTTTCATGTGATCCGCCTTGTATTTAAGTTGATGATCTTAGTCCATAATTATTAACCAAGATCAGTTCTTGCCTGTTCTATTGCTTTTAACCAAGATTTATATAGTTGTTCCCGTTCTTTTTTATTCATTTTAGGTTCAAAGCATGCAGCGTTTTTTTTGCTGCGCTTAAAGTCGTCTATGTCCCAAAAGCCGGAGGCCAGACCGGCTAACATGGCAGCACCCAAGGCAGTGGATTCAAGTTGAGGAGCACGACAGACAAAACAAGGCAGAATATCGGCCTGGAATTGCATGAGCAGATCATTGGCGCTGGCACCACCATCCACATTGAGTGCAGCAAGTTTTACGCCCGAATCATTTTCCATAGCCATTAAAACATCTTTGCTTTGATAGGCAATAGATTCCAGCGTTGCACGAATAATATGATTTGCAGTTGATCCCTGAGTGAGACCGCAAAGAGTTCCTCTTACATCACTTTGCCAGTAAGGTGCGCCCAAACCACTGAAGGCAGGCACAAAATATACACCTTCGTTACTTGGGATTTGTGCGGCAGCTGCTTCGGAGTCTGCAGCTGTTTTAATAAGCTTTAAATTATCTCTTAACCACTGTACGGCGGCACCGGCAATGAATACTGACCCTTCTAAGGCATAGGTGGGTTGATTGTTTAGTGACCAGGCAATGGTCGTTAAAAGTCCATGTTCTGATATCACGGGTTTATTTCCGGTGTTCATTAACATAAAACATCCGGTACCATAGGTGTTTTTAGCGCTGCCGGGTTCAAAACAGCATTGACCAAAAAGAGCGGCTTGCTGATCTCCCGCTATACCACAGATCGGAATAGAAATATCATTAAATATCTCCGGAGAAGTGTAACCGTATGTTTCCGAAGAATTTTTTACTTTGGGAAGCACGGCTGCGGGGATATTGAATATGTCCAATAATTCCTCATCCCAAGAATTTTGATGGATATTATAAAGCATGGTCCTGGAAGCATTAGAGGCATCCGTGATATGCAATTTCCCTTTAGTCAGTTTCCAGATAAGCCATGTATCCACCGTACCAAAGAGTAATTCACCATTTTCGGCTTTTTGGCGAGCTTCGCTGACATTATCCAGGATCCATTGAATTTTTGTTGCCGAGAAATAAGAATCGATAACCAGACCTGTTTTAGATTTGATCTTATCAGCCAGACCGAGGGCTTTCATTTCTTCACAAACTTCAGATGTCCGTTTATCCTGCCATACAATAGCTTTGTAGATGGGCTTGCCTGTGAGTTTATCCCAGAGAATGGTGGTCTCGCGCTGATTTGTAATGCCAATAGCGGCAATATCTTTGGGACAGATATTTAATCTATCTAAAAGTTTGTGACTCACTTTTAATTGAGTGTGCCAAATATCCATGGGGTCTTGTTCCACTCTATCCGGTTGAGGATAGAATTGCGGAAATTCTTCCTGCTCCATTCCCAGAATTTCAAAATTCTTATCAAAAAGAATAGCTCTTTCGCTGGATGTACCTGAATCGAAAGTGAGGATGTATTTTGACATGATGCCGTCCTGACTATTTGTTTTAATGTTAAGGCTTCATAGTCCGAGCGCTTAAGCATTCTTGGAAAAAGATTAAATACGAAAAGTGATCCAGTCAAGAATATCCTTATAAACTTCCTGATGATTGATTTCGTTGAGAATCTCATGACGAGCACCGCGATAGAGAGTAAATTCGACTTGTTCGAGATTCAAGTGGCGGTAATGATTGGCGACTTTACGGGGACCTTCGCCATTATTGCCCACGGGATCTTTCGAGCCTGCTATCACGTAAATCGGGAGTGTGAAACGAATATGCTGGTTATTTTTATCTTTAGAAATATAGCTCAGGCCCCAAAAAAGATCCTGAAAAAACTTTAAAGAGCAGATAAAACCACAATATGGATCATTGTTATATGTTCGGACTTCTTTCTTATCTCTCGAAAGCCATGCCATAGGACCCTCTTTTTTGAAGGCTTTGTTAAAAGAACCAAAACTCATATTATCAAAGAATTTTGATGCTTTAGTTCCTTTCTTGAAAAGTAGATTAATAGCTGTCATCATTTTACCGGCATTTAAAACAGCCGGTGGATTGGCAGCAGTTCCCGAAAGAATGACACCATTAATATCATCATACTTTGTTATATAAGTTCTTACAAGAAAAGAGCCCATGCTGTGTCCCAGTAAAAACACGGGAAGATCTTGATGTTCTGTTCGGATAAGTTCGGTAAAAACGCGCATATCGTCCACGACTTTCATCCAGCCGCCTTCTTTTGCAAAATAGCCAAGATCCTTTTTGCTAGGAGCCGTTTTACCATGACCTCTGTGATCGTTGGCATAAACAGCGATCTTGTTTTCATTCAAGAATTGTGCGAAATCGTCATAGCGATCTGCATGTTCCGCCATTCCATGAGCGATCTGTAGTACAGCTACAGGTTTTTCTTCCGGCAGCCAGGAATAGTAGTTAATTGCAAGACCATCTTTGGATTTAAATTGAGCAGTTGTTTTCATAGTATCCCTGTTTAATTATTAAAATAAAAAATACACTTTCTTTTTAATTTTATCAACAGAAAAAAGTGGGGGACAGCTAGTTGACCCTTACATATTAAGCATTACACATTAAATATTAGCAAAATCATTTTACAAATATTTTTTCAGGTCTTCAAGCTTATCAGTTTTTTCCCAAGAAAAGCAATCTCGTCCAAAATGACCATAGGCGGCAGTTAGCAAAAATTGAGGTTTTCTCAGGTCTAGATGATCATTGATACCTTGAGGAGTTAAAGGGAACTCTTTGCGAATGATCTTAGTGAGTTCATCGTTGGATAATTTACCTGTTCCAAAAGTATCAACAAAGAGAGATACCGGCTCTGCTTTTCCAATAGCATAAGCCAGTTGGACTTCGCAGCGATCGCATAGATCAGCCGCAACAAGATTTTTGGCAATATAGCGAGCCATATAGGCAGCCGAACGATCTACTTTTGTTGAATCTTTACCGGAAAAAGCACCACCACCATGTCGGCTAAAACCGCCATAAGTATCGACAATGATTTTACGACCTGTTAAACCGGCATCGGCTACGGGACCACCTTCAGTAAAAGCGCCGGTGGGATTAATATGGATTTGGGAATCTTTATCCATCATATCGCCACAAACAGGAGAAATAACATGTTTCTTTATGTCAGCATGAATAGTATCCTGAGAGACAGATTTTTTGTGGTGATTTGAAATAACGATAGCCTCAATACGAAAGGGTTTGTCATCTTTATATTCTATGGTCACCTGAGATTTTCCATCGGGGAAAAGATAATCTAAAGTCCCATTTTTTCGGACTTCAGCCAATTTCTTGCTGAGTTTATGAGCCAGTGAAATAGGTAGAGGCATTAATTCGGGAGTTTCCTTGCAAGCAAATCCAAACATCATGCCCTGATCGCCGGCACCCAGTTTATCAACGCCTTGACTGATATCAGAAGCCTGTTCCGAAATAGATTCCAGCACGCCACAATTATGGCCATTAAAACCCACTTCGCCATTGTCATAACCGATAGAAATGAGAGTCTCGCGAGCGATCTTTGGAACATTTATATATTCAGCTTTTGTGGTCAGTTCACCGCCAACTAAGACAAAACCGGTTTTAATAAAACATTCAATGGCCACGCGGGAATTCGGATCGGCAACTAAAGCAGCATCCAGGACCGCATCGGATATTTGGTCACAGACTTTATCGGGATGTCCCTCAGTAACAGATTCAGAAGTAAAAAAGATCTTTTCCATAATAATTCCTTTATTTCACATAAGCAAAATAGCTTGTTAACAAATTCAAGAAAAGTTATGCGGGAGGGAATAAAGAAGCACTTTTGACCTCGCCGGCCCACATCACTTTGCCACCGTGGCTTTACTCGGTTGGCGTCTCATTTAAGAGACTCTTGATGCAAGGCTGAAGATAAAAGGAAAAACAGCTGAAGGCAATAAAAAAATGTGGGGGAGGACTTTTTAAACAAGATCACCCTCCTCCGCCCCGACAATTCGGGAATATGGCAGGCAGGATGTTCTAATTAATAATAGTGAACAACCAATATGGGGTACTTTTCTCCTCGAGGAACGAAAAGTTTTCTTAACAAGCTTTGAGCTTCTTATCCCATACCTTCTTCAAAATAACCTGATGACCTGCAAACCTTCTTAACCTGAACCTTAGCCTTAGCCTCAACCGTGATATAGCATAAAAAAAGGATGGCTGTTAATATTGTAATTATGTATTAAATAAAAGTTGCTTATATGTAAAAATAGCTTAGATTAATTGGGTAGAAATTATGATCTAGGAGAGAATTATGCAGGAAAATATTGTTCTAGAATTAAAAAATATTATCAGTTCTTATGAGGGTGAAAGTTTAAGTAAAAAACTCTCACAATATCATGACCGTGATATTGCCAGCGTTTTTAAAGACCTAAGCGATACCGAAAGAAAAAAAATATACAATACTTTAAGCACCCAAGAACTTTCGGACTTTTTTGCTTATTTAGATGATCCCAAATTGTATTTATCTGAACTTGATAATGAAGAAACAGCTGATATTATTGAGTCAATGGATTCTGATGATGCTATTGATATTTTAGAAAAACTCGATGAAGATGAACGAGAAGATATTATGCGTCTCATGGATAAAGAATCTTTTGAAGACGTTAAACTTCTTTTTTCATATGATGAAGATACTATTGGTAGTTTAATGACCACGAATTTTATCACGCTTCATAAAGGTGATAGCATAAGATTCGCCATGAGGCATCTGATCAAAGAAGCAGCACATAATGATAATATTTTAACTATTTATGTTTTAGACGAAAAGAACAAATATTACGGGTCTATTGATTTGAAAGACCTAATACTCGCAAGAGAAAATCAAGATATTAATGAGATTATTAAAACGCATTATCCTGTTTTGAATGCCAGCGATAATATTTCTGAAAATATTACTGACATTATTGAGTACGATCTGGAGATCTTGCCGGTGGTGGATGAAAGCAACAACCTCATTGGCGTTATAACCAACGATGATATTGTTGAAGCCTATGATAAAGAAATGCAAGAGGATTATGCTAAGTTCGCTGCTCTTAGTTCTGAATCCAGCATTCAAGAAAAAGCCTTCGCTTCAGTCAAGAAAAGATTGCCTTGGCTAATTGCTTTATTAGTGATTGCCCTGCTTATATCTTTACTTACCTCCCAATTTGAAATAGTTATTTTAACCATTCCCATTATAATATTTTTCCAACCTTTAATCTTAGATATGGCCGGTAATGCAGGGACACAATCTCTTGCAGTAACGATTAGGGGAATAACAAATAAAGACCCAATTAAAGTTCATAGATTAGTTTGGAAAGAATTTATGGTTGGTCTTATAAATGGATCCATTTTAGGAATAACTGTCTTTGCTGTCGTGTTTTTATATTTACTGATAATAAAAAACCCAATCGTTGTAGGTCATGAATTTTCTTATGTGCTGGCTTTAAAGGCCTCAGGAGTTGTCAGTCTTTCTTTGTTTCTAGCCATTTCAGTTTCAAGCTTTGTTGGCTCTGCTATTCCACTATTTCTGAATAAAATAAAAATAGATCCTGCTGTTGCCAGTGGGCCATTAATTACAACATTAAATGACTTAACTGCCTTGATATCGTTTTACCTGCTTGCAATTCTACTTTTTGATGCCTTTATGTAGGAAGAATGTTCATATTGCTTAGTGAATAGAAATTATAATGGAGCATTTTTTTGGGCTAAATACGTTTTTCAAGTATAATACTAAAACTACACCTTGTACAAAATATTTTCTTAACTGCGAAGCAGTTGAATATTGTAAAAAAATGTTTCCCATAAGCAAAGAAGCCAAAAGGGCTTCAGTATTCTTATGTTGAGGAGTTCGTATATCGAAAATCGTTAATTTTAATCGACAAAGTCTTCTGATCAGCCATAGCCCTGAGTCAAAGTTGATCCTTGTTCAGACATCAACAGCAATATTCCTGATGATCTTTTTGTCCTATTCCTTTTAAGTTTATACTTTCTGCTTTCTGCTTTCTGCTCACTGATCACTGATCACCGGTATTTGAGCACTAATAATTACCGTATCGCTGCTTACATTCATTGCAGAAAAAACACCTAATGCGCCATTTGAAATATTTGAATGGGGATTGTAGGGCGTGGAGGCGCTGAATATGTTACCGCTTAAAACATCTTCTAACATATCGAAATATGTAAAGACATCTTTATCGACGGAATAGGCTTTGACGACGATAGTATCACCTAAATAAAAACCGGAGACAAGCCGAATATTTAGTGTATCGTTTTCGGCAGATGCATCGGAAACAGGATCATAGGGTTTTGAGATGTTTTCGCCATTTAAGTAATATTGCATTAAAAAATAGTCGTCTTCAGAAGGGTCCTGATATAATTTGCTTATGAGCATGTTTGGGATGCTATCTCGTCTGCCGCCTGGCGGAAAATTTGATTCGCTGCCACTGTCACTACCAAAAAAACTTAAAAGGGGCAAGGTGCCGAGTTCATAGATAAGTGGTGCGATTGGCAGAAAACTGTCGGCTTCGTATTCTTGATGGTTAAGAATGACTTTCATATTGTAAGACGAGCCGGCTTTACCTTTTAGAGATTTACTTGAATATCGGCCAAAACCAATGTTAAGAAGTGTGTCCGGACTATTATTGTCTTCTGTGATAATCACGATAGCGCTATCGATACAGCGTTGTGAGTCCGGAGAAAAATATGAGGTCGTTTCCTGAATACAGACATTAACTAGTGAATCCTGAACAATTTTTCCGTTGATAACTAAGGCGGGATCCGCAAGATTTAGATCTATATCAATGACTTGTTCGCATGATGTGAGTGCTATCAAGGCAAGGCTGATAAATAAGAAGGTTTTTTTCATATTATTACCTATAAATTAATATTAAATGTAAGCGATGGTACAATTCCAAAGAGTGATAGCTTTACGGCTTCCATGTCCCCTGGATTCGTTTCGCTTGCTCTGAAAGAAATGGAATAAGCATTATATCTGTTATAAACATTATATATGGAAATATCCCAGGAAGTAGAGTAGTTTTTTCTATCTTTTCCCTTGAGATGTAAATTCAGGTCAAGACGATGATAGTCGGGCATACGGTAGCCATTTCTTTCAGTGTAATAGGGCACGACCTGACCATCGATAATATATTGTCCACTGGGAAATGTAACGGCACTTCCTGTATAGTAAACCCAGGTCCCTGAGAGATTGATTTTCTTGCTAAAGGAATAGTTTAACACAAAAGAGAGATCGTGAATTCTATCATGTTTAGCGGCATACCAGTTGTCATTATTTATGCCCGGTATCTTTTGCTCAGTTCTTGCCAGGGTATAAGATAACCAACCATTAAATTTTCCGTAGTTTTTCTTTAGATAAAGTTCCAGTCCATAAGCGCGACCTTTTCCATTTAAGATTTGTGCTTCGATCTTATCGTTGAACATAATATCGGTGCCATCTTCAAAGTCAGAAACACCTTGCATATCTTTATAATATACTTCAATGGATGTTTCTATGCCATTATCTAGAAAATTATGAAAATATCCCAAAGCAAATTGGTCAACTAATAAAGGTTTTACAAGCGTTGAAGAGGATATCCATACATCGGTGGCTTGCCCTGATGTGCTGTTGGATAATTGATGAACATATTGTGCCATGCGATTATAGGAGACTTTGAAGGAATTCTTTTCGCTTAAAAGGTAATTAAAGGATACGCGTGGTTCGAGATTCCAGTAAGTTTGTGCCGGCTCCCACTTGTTATACCAGGTCGAGTCAGAAATATAATTATCTTCGTCATAGCTATAGATCCAGCCGGGCCCGATTTGATTATACATAGATGTCCTCAGCCCATATTCAGCACTAAAAAGGGGCGTGATCTTATGTTCATTAGAAAAATATATGCCTGATTCGATTGAGCCTTGTTCGTCCATAACAAGTTTAAAATCTGCGCTATCCAGACCCATGTTCAATTTTCCGGGATTGAATGTATATTTGCTTGTGTTAAAGCCGATCTTTGTTGTCAGGTCGGGATTCGGAAAATATGAAAAGTCTTGTTTGAAAGTTATATTGTCAATTCCGGAGCTCATAGAGATCAGGTCTGAGACCTGGAAACCATAATCATAGTCGGAATAAATAAAAGAAGTATTCGAGAAGAGTTTATCACCAAAAATATGATTCCATCTTCCGGTAAAAGTGGCATTTCCCCAATCTGTGCCCATGATGCCATCAAAACCAAAAACATCCTTACCAAAATAGCCGGATATAAATAAGCGATCATTGTCTTTAATTTTTAGGTTGGCTTTTGCATTAAGATCATAAAAATACAATTGAGTTTCATTTGTAATAAGATCCAGAGGTAGAGCTTTTAGAATAATATCGGCATAGGATCTGCGAGCCGAAACAATAAAAGAACAGCAATCCTTTACAATGGGACCTTCGACCGTAAGTCGCGATGATATCAATCCAATTCCCGCTTTGGCAGAAAATTCTTTATTATTACCATTGTTCATTTGTACATCTATTACAGAAGAAGCGCGACCACCATAAGTTGCGGGGATGCCACCTTTGTAAACCGTGACATCTTTTAGGGCATCCGAATTGAAGACAGACACAAATCCCATTAAGTGAGAAGGAGAGTAAACAGTTGCTTCATCAAGAAGTATTAAGTTTTCGTCAATTGCACCTCCACGCACAGAAAACCCAGTGCTTCCTTCGGAGGCAGTACTGATGCCGGGAAGCAATTGCAGAGTTTTTAAAATATCTGATTCCCCAAAAAGTACCGGCATCATTTCAATGTTTTTGATATTGAGCTTAGCGACACTCATTTGCGTTGAACTAATATTAATATCAGGACGATCGGCGCTGACTTCAACTTCATTGAGAGCTATAACAGCAGGAGTCAGCTCGAAATTTTTCACCTGATTAGATTTTAAGTCAATTTTATAATTCAGATCTTTATAGCCAATAAAGCTAATGTTTAGTATGTATTCGTCATCGGGAAGTGTTAGCGAATAAAATCCGTAAGAATTAGAAAAAGTGCCGCCTTTTCCGTCACTTAGTGATATAGTTGCACCAATAAGATCTTCACCTGTTGTGGCGTCAGAGATCACTCCACGCAGAGAATGCTTAGCTCCAAATGCAAAAGCTGAGATCATGATAATTATATATAAAAGGCGTTTTGACATATATTGTCTCCCGTTGTTTCTCTTGATTATTCTTCGTCCCTGTTTAATATAGAATAAATACTCATTTGTTTCAAAATATCCTAATAATTTTTTAGCAGCAGTGGTTGATCTAACGAGTGGCATTTACAGGATCGCAAGACGTTTTTTTGACAGGATAACTGGATAGATATGATGCTAATATTTAGACAGGATGACAGGAAACTCTCTTGACAGGATAACGAGATAGATATGATGCTAATATTTAGACAGGATGACAGGAAACTCTCTTGACAGGATAACGAGATAGATATGATGCTAATATTTAGACAGGATGACAGGAAACTCTCTTGACAGGATAACGAGATAGATATGATGCTAATATTTAGACAGGATGACAGGAAACTCTCTTGACAGGATAACGAGATAGATATGATGCTAATATTATTGACATGATAACTTCCTGCGCCCCGACTATTCGGAGCTATGGCGGGCAGGCGGAATAAACATGATTGATAATATTTAGAGAGGATAACATGATTGCCTTCTAGGCAGGCAGGATATGCTGGATTGTTTTTCAATGCGCTACTGATTTCCGGTAAAAAAAGCTTTGCATTTATTATCGCTTGCATCTAAATTTACGGAGGATAAAAGTTGAGGAAGTTTTATAAGTATATCATTTTGTTAAAGGCAATTGAAAATCGTTTGAACTCAAGACGCTGGCCTTTAACGTCGAATTTTACCGAACGTTAAATCCCGTTCGGTTTTTTTTAAAGGATAATAAGTGGAATATTTAAAGATCATCATTCTCGCTATCGTACAAGGACTCACAGAGTTCCTACCTGTTTCATCTTCTGGTCACTTAGCTATTGCGCAGTATCTATTAGGCGTAGAGTCGCCTGGCGTTACACTTGAAGTGTTCTTGCATTTTGGTACCTTTATGTCCGTGTTAGTGATATTTTGGAAAGATATTATTAAGATAATTATAGCTTTTATTGCAAATTTTTGGAAGCTTTGGAAATATCCGACTGTCATGAAAGAAAACGAGGATTTTGCCATGGCTGTTTATATTCTTCTTTCCATGATTCCCGCCGGTATTGTTGGATTATTATTTGAAGAACAGATCACCGGATTATTTGATAATATTGTAATGGTAGGTATAGCACTTCTTGTGACAGGCGTGGTATTGTTTTTAACACAATGGGCACAAAAGGTAAAAAGACCGCTTAAGGGGTGGAGTGCTCTTTTAATGGGACTTGCCCAAGCCTTTGCAATTATTCCCGGTATTTCGAGATCGGGTTCGACTGTGTCAACGGGTATGTTCCTAGGGATGCCCAGAGAAAAAGTCGCAAAATTTTCATTTTTAATGGCGCTTCCTTTAATATTTGGTGCAACCTTGATGAAGGGGAAAGAGGCTTTGGCAACTGAAGGATTTGCATGGGCTGGAATTATTGTTGGAACGATTACAGCATTTTTATTCGGTTATTTCGCAGTTAAATGGCTTTTAAAAGCAATTATTAAGGGCAAATTATATATGTTTGGATACTATTGTTTGGCATTGGGTTTTTTAGCAATTATTTTTGGATAGACTATGAGTTGGTTCAGCGATTATGAACAAGAAGTAGGTAAAATTAAAAATGGTAATTTAAGACCTTTATACTTTTTATATGGGAATGATTATTATCTGCGAGATTCCGCCCTTCGTGCTATACGTGCAAGCATGACAGCAAAGGGTATTGTCTATGATTATACTTTTTTTAATGCTTCGGAACTGGATGCAAGCGAGTTGCAAAACGTTCTTTTTGGTTCATCGCTTTTTCAAACCACTAAATGTTCTCTGCTGTCCAATATTAAGTCTATGTTACCTTCTGCACGTAAAATATTAATTGCTTATTTTAAACAACCCGATCCTGCCAATGTTCTTGTGCTGACTGCTGAAGAATATGAGGGTCGCAATGCTTTTTATAAACGTATTCAGGATGCCTCCACAACCTTAATGTGTAATTCTCCTTACGAAAGCGAAATACCTGCTTGGATACAACAATATGCCAGGGGGCTGAACAGAACTATCGATAACCAGGCTGTGAATGAACTTTTACGTTATGCGGGGACAGATTTGGGGCAATTAAGTAATGAGCTGGATAAAATCCATATTTATTTGCCAGAAGATAAAGTTATTGAGCAAAAAGATATTCGCAAGGTGAGCGGTTTTTCTAAAAGCTATTCTCTGGATCAGTTGTTGGAAGTTATTGGTAAGAAAAATAAAAAAGCAGCCATTGTTATCACAAAAAATCTTTTAGAAAATGATATGTCAGAAGTTTATATCCTAACTGTAGTGTATCAATATCTTTGGAAATTGATCATGCTAAAGGATCCTCGTTTAGCTGGGGACCCCGATCTGGGCAAGAAACTTCGTGTTTATCGCCCCCAACAGCTTAACGGACTTAGAGCTGCAGCATCCAAGTACACTATGTCACAGTTAAGACAGGGGATTTCTTATTTAGTAGAAGCGGATAGACGCGTAAAAACATCATCCTGCAATTCGCTTTCAAATCTTATGATCACTCTTGAAGGAATATTAGGTTAATATGTACAAAGACAAAATAAAATATACCGATGAAGAACTTGTAAAACGATTTCAAGAAGGTGATGAGCGTGCCTACATTGAGTTGGTTAAGCGATATAAGGATCGCTTGTTGAATTTTGTGTTTCGTTATCTTAATTCATTTGAGCAATCTGAAGATGTTGTTCAGGACACTCTGATGAAATTATATACATCGGCACATATGTATCGTGAGATCGCTAAATTTTCCACATGGATATTTACCATTGCCGCCAATCTGGCGAAATCGGAATTACGCCGTCAAAAACGTCGTCGCACTATTTCAATACATACTATGGGCTATGATAACAAAGAATACGAAATACCCTCCGATGATTATTCTCCGGAAAGAGAAACGACTTCCAATTATGGTGAAAAACAGATACAGCAAGCTATTGATACCTTACCCGATCAATTTAAAACTGTTATTATTTTGCGGGAAGTTCAGCAGTTATCTTACGAAGAGATCTCTCAAATATTAAATATTTCTATTGGGACGGTTAAAAGTCGTATTAATCGTGGTCGTTTGCGTCTGCAAAAAATGTTAAAAGAATTAAAGGAACAATAATTTTTTTAGAACATTAATTTGATTGTTGATAAAGTAAGTGGCATAAAAAAATTAATGGAGGTAATGCGTATAAGATGGATTGTTACAGTTTTGATAGAATCATGTCTGATTATATCGATGCTAATCTGAGCGTAAAACAGAGACAAGAAGCAAACGAACATCTAAGCGTATGCAAACGCTGTTCTGCCAAGCTCGCTGATATGAAAAATATATTGGCGGAAATGAAAACTCTAAAAATTACAACGAGCTCAGATTTTGAGTCCAGACTTATGGACTGCATCAAAAACAGTAAAGAGCGAAAGGAAAGTCGATTTATTCGACTCTTCCAGGAGCACTCTCGACCTATCTCTGTGATAGCTGCTGTTTTTCTTTTAGTTGCGACATCGATTTTCGTTTATACCTCGGTTGTTATTCCGAATGCATCAGGCTCATTGCCTGCTGCAGAGATCAGGACGACTGCTCCTGTTAATAATAACATGCAGGCTCCGGTAAATGTAGCGGCATCAGCAAAGCCTGCACTTTCTTCAAGTAGGGCTAAATCTACGCTTCCAGATACTAATAAAGTGGAGCTTCCGAATTATAATCAGCAGATTATGACGGTTAACAAGAATAAATAATTTGGAATTGAATAATTAATCCTTATATTTGCCCGCAATTAACAGAGTGGAGGAATCACAATGGCTAGACCACAAACATTCGGAGCTAAGATCGCTAACCGTGAAAAGGAAGGTAAAACCTGTCCTGTTTGCGGAGAACATATTGCCTATATTAAGCATTATGCAAATGCAAAAGGTGCTAATGGCAGCGCAAAATTCAAACAAAAAGTTGTTGGCGTTTGCGCTTGTAATAAAAAAGATTATATGGGCTAAGATCTAAGACGATTTTAAGTTTTGAACCCCGGCTTGCCGGGGTTTTTTGTTTTTGACAAGATTATTTGACTTTTTTTGACCCTCCTCGGCCCCGATTATTCGAGACTATGGCGGGCAGGCGGGATATAGTGGATTGCTTGCCGATAAAGCTCTCTTTAGGCATGGAAAGAAGACCTTTTCTTCTACTCTGCCCTCGATCGTCTTCTCCTGTCTAGCTCTAAGTGCACGGGTGGGTCTGGAACCGCCCTTTTCATTTAGGACAAAAATTTGGGGCTCGAAATGACATTTTCGAGCTTAAAAGAAAAATCTTCCTGATGACATTTTTAGTATATACCTTCTTATCTTTAGAGCACTAACATCAGGATAGGATCCCGGCGGGCTTGAATAAATTAATGTTTATAGTTCATAGTTAAGTTCCACCTTTTATTCTATGCGATAATTTATTATTATACAAGATGTATAAACGACCATTTTTTTATAGTATTTTGTTGGTTCTTTTATTTATTTCTTGTGCACAACAAGAGCTTGTGGACGATGTGCCTGAAAAAAAAGAGATAAAGACTTATCCGACTAAAGGCATTACTCATTTTATGTATGCTGAGATCTATCGCAGTAGCGGAAATATTACTTATGCGAATATCGAATATAAGAGAGCTCTGGAATACGATACAACAGCTACTATCCTGAATTCCATAGCCGAATCCTATCTTATGTTAGGTAAACCGCTTCAGGCCACTGATTATTACGAAATGACGTTAAAGCTGGAGCCGGATAATGAAGTCGCTAATTTGAGTATTCTTGACTTATATATGAAAAACATGAGATACGAAGAAGCCATTCCTATTCTTGAAAATTTGCTGAGTAAAGAGCCGGAAACTTTAGAATATATGCAGATGCTTGCAGAGGCTTATCGTGGAATAAAAAACTATGACGCTAGTTTTGATATTCTTGATAATATGATAGAGTTGCAGACAGAGAATCCCTGGCCTTTCCTTTTTGCAGCTGAGACCATGCTTGAGCAAAATAAAATTGCTGATGCAGCGCCTTATCTTGAAAAAGTCGTCAGAAAAGTTCCGGCCAACGATAGATTGTATGAGTTTTGGGTGAGATCTTTATTTGAGAGCAAAAATATTGAAGGCATGTTGGAAGCATTGGAGTTTTGGTTAGAACAGGAGCCTGAATTACTTGCACCTTATTTTATGTATATTGATTATCAGTTTCGTTTGAAAAATAATGAAGAAGCTATAAATACTGTGGCTAAGATAAAAGATCGCTGGCAAGAAGATAGTCGCATTTCTTATTTTCAGGGATTAGCCGCTATGGTTGAAAATAATGTTGAAAGTGTCTGGTTTTATTTTAAAAGAGCAGATGGATTTCCTGATGTTTCTTCAGACTTGTATTTGCATTACGGAATTTGGTTTTGGGAACAGGGTTATTTAGGGGATGCCGAAAGTATTTGCGATAGAGCTATCGAGAAAAAAGGGGCGAGTATACAATTCTTGCACATGAAAGCGATGATCAATGCGCAATTAGGCAATTATTTAGTCGCTGAAGATCTGCTTGAAACAATCTTGTCCGTAGATTCTACGAATGTTAATATTATGGAAGATCTTGCTAATGTCTATGTAGATCTTAACAAGGGCGAAAAAAGTATAGAATTATATGAGAAACTTCTTGCCCAATTTCCGAAAAACCCAAGTGTTTTAAATAATTATGCTTATATTTTATCACGCTTAGACCGTGATCTTGATAAAGCAATGAAGATGGTTAAAAAAGCATTAAAAAAAGAAAAAACACCTGCTTTCTGTGATACTAAGGCCTGGATATTTTACAGGCAGAAAAAATATAAAAAAGCATTGAATTGGATCAATAAAGCTCTTGACTATAAAGATGCCGGAGTGGAAGTGTTATTTCATAAGGCCAAGATACTTGAAGCCATGGGTCGTATTGATGATGCCCAAGCGGCTTACCATAGAAGCTTGGAAATAGAGCCCTCATTTCAAGAAGCTATCAACGCATTGGAGGAAATTAAATAATGGATGTATCAATTATAATCCCTGCTTATAATGAAGAGGGTAGTGTAGAAGAATTAGCTACTCGTATTTTAGATGTATGTAAAAATGAAAAACTTTCATGTGAAATTATATTTGTGAACGATGGTTCTACAGATGGAACAACTGATCGTTGTAATGAGCTTGCAAAGCAGCATGAAAATATTAGTCACATACATTTTCATCGCAATAAAGGAAAAGCGGCAGCTCTTCAGGCGGGTTTTGATTGTGCGAAAGGTGATTTTGTTATCACAATGGATGCAGATCTGCAAGATGATCCTAAAGAGATCCCCGCATTGATAGCAAAACTTGAAGAAGGTTGGGATATTGTTTCGGGCTGGAAGAAAAAACGTCATGATCCTATTACAAAACGCTGGCCATCAAAATTGTTTAATTGGGCTGCTCGTGTTATGTCCGGCATTAAGATCCATGACTTCAATTGCGGACTAAAGGGCTACAGAAATGAAGTGGTTAAAACAATCAAAGTATATGGTGAAATGCATAGGTGGATCCCGGTTCTTGCAAAGATAGAGGGATTTAAAACCACCGAGATCGTCGTGACCCATCATCCCCGCACAACAGGTGTGAGCAAATACGGGTTTTCACGTACCTTTAAAGGTTTCTTTGATTTTATGACTATTTTTTTTCTATCGCGATTCACTATGCGCCCCATGCATTTCTTTGGCTTCTTCGGACTTTTATCAGCAACTGCCGGTGTGATAGTGGAGATCGTTGTTCTTGTCTATAAATATTCTTATGGTCATTCTTTCCAACAACACATGGCTATGTTGATCTTGGGTGTTCTTCTCATTGTTTTGGGAGTTCAGTTATTTTCAATTGGACTCATAGGTGAGATGCTGGTCTATCAATCAAAAAAAAGAAAAGAGGATAATGTCTAAATTTCAATACCGTTTTTCAGTCATCGTCCCAACTTTTAATCGTCTGGATGAAATCCGTGAGCTTTTGGATTCACTGGAAGAGCAATTATTGGCCAAGGAAAAATTTGAGGTCATCATTGTTGATGATGGATCAACAGATGAAACCGAAGCTTATATTCTTGATAAGATCAAAGAAAAAACCCTGAATCTTTCTTTTTATAAACAGGATCATAAGGGACCCGGGCCTGCCAGAAATACGGGAATGGAACATGCAATAGGTGAATACTATGTTTTTGTAGATAGCGATTGCATAGCTCATGAAAACTGGCTGAAAGCCTATGATGATACAATTACAGAATCGGTTGCCGGTTTTGGTGGCCCCGATAAAACACGCTCCGATTTTTCGCCTTTACAGAAGGCCATTGATTATTCCATGACTTCATTTATTACAACCGGCGGTATCCGTGGATCTTCCAAGAAAAAGATATCTAAATATTATCCCCGTTCTTTTAATATGGGCGTGCATGCCGATGTTGTAGAAAAGATAGGTGGTTTTGGAACACTGCGTCACGGACAGGATATTGAATTCACTCATCGCATTCGCTCCCAAGGTGAGACTGTAAAAGTTTTGGATGCTATCGTCTTTCATAAACGCCGAACATCATTATGGAAGTTTTTTAAACAGGTATATAATTGGGGAGTAGCCAGAATAAATCTATATAAAATTGATAAAGGCATGCTGGAATTCATACATTTTTTCCCTTTTCTCGCCACAACAGGAATCATTGCTTTTTTAATCTGTCTTGCAATTTGGCCGGGGGTTTTATGGCCACTTCTTGTTGCCGGTGTTGGCATACTTTTACTCATGGCTATTCATGGGATTTTTAAATACAAAGACCTTCGCGTTTTTATTTATATTCCTTTTGTTGTGCCCATACAAATATTGGGTTATGGACTTGGATTTGGTGCTGCGCTTATTCGCCGGGTAATATTTGGCGGTGGCCAAAAAACCGGATTCGTCAAAAACTATTATAAATAATTGGAGCTGATATGCCGGAAATAAAAGCAAAACAAAACTGGGTTAAACCTCTGGTGGTTACCTTGGTTTTATTAATCCCTTTATTATATTTTTTCTCTCCTATGATCTTTCAGGGACAGCGTCCTGCCGGTGTGGATATTTCCGCATCTAAGGGCAATACGAATTTATATGTCGAATATCAAAAAGAGACGGGCGAACGAGTTTTATGGAACCCGAATATTTTTGCCGGTATGCCTGTTTACCCAAGAATTACTCCAAAGATCGCCCATATAGATAGTTTTATCAGTTTTTTATCGAAAGCTGTTTACATGTATTTTTGGTATTATTTATTTGGCGCCTTAGGCATATTTTTTCTTTTACGTTATAAAAAAATGCCTTGGTATATTGCCTTGATACCTGCACTTGCTTTTATGCTTTTGCCTCATTGGATGGCATTATTACATGTGGGACATTTTGCAAAACTCAGAGCTTTTATGGCTTTGCCCTGGCTTATTTTAAGTTTTAATTATCTCATCGATAAAAGATCGTGGCTATCAGTGGGCCTGTTTGCTGCTGCTTTTTCCTGGATGGTCCGCACTCAGCATGTTCAAGTAACTTTTTACGGTATTCTTATTCTTCTTTTTCTCTTTCTTGTCCCTGTGTTTAAACCTCTGTTTAAGAAAAATTGGAAATCTTTTGCTAATCTAGCTATAAAAATTATTGTTGCCATTGTTCTCACGGTGGCGGTTTCTAGTCAACCTTTTGTTTCTTTGCAAGAATACACGCCGCATTCTACCCGAGGCGGCAATGCAGTGCAAATGGATGAACAAAAGATCGACGCCAAAGAAACGAAGGGCGCCGGTCTGGATTATGCGACTCAATGGTCTTTGGATAGAAAGGGAATCGGGGCGTTTTTTATTCCCCATTATGCAGGCGGTCTATCTCAAGAAATTTATACCGGCAGCAAGTATCCCCATTTAAAGGGCAGAGCTATTCCGGGTTATTGGGGTAAAATGCCTTTTACACAAAGCTATGATTTTGTGGGAATCCTCATTATGATTTTTGCGTTCTATGGGATTTGGGCTTATTGGAAAAAAGATGGCTTTGTCCGCAGTCTGAGCATTTTTTCGGGCTTTGCTCTCCTTTTGGGACTTGGCCGTCATTTTATGCCACTTTATAAATTATTTTTTAATTTTGTGCCCTACTTCAATAAGTTCAGAGTGCCATCTATGATCATGAATATGATCTTTTTGGCCTTGATCGTTTTAGCCGCTTATGGAATTAAAGCATTGATAGATAAAGCAGCAAAGGCAGAGTGGAAAGAAATTGCCATTATTTTTGCTTCCGTAACAGGTGTTCTTGTTGTGCTCTATATTTTTAGTGGTGGTTTTGCTTATGAAAAAACAGGTGAATTAGCAAGATATGGCACCCAAACGATGAGTATGGTCAAAAATGTTCGTAAAGAAATGCTTCAGGCGGATCTTTTTAAAGCAATTATACTTGTTATAGCCACGGGCTCTGTATTGCTTTTATATGCTTTCAAGAAAACGAAAGTCGCCTTTACTTATATCTTTATCGGATTATTGATCTCTCTTGAATTATTTTCAGTCAGCAATAAGGCTTATAAAAATATGCCATTGGGTAATCCAACAAGCTTGGAGCGCAGAGAATTCCGCCAATCGGATATTACTCGCTTTTTAGCTAAGCAGAGCAAAGATTCCCGGGCATTTGTTTTGGGACAAGATAACAATCATTATTCTTATTTTTATCCCACGATCTCCGGATATTCGGCTATTAAGCTTCAAACAATTCAAGATCTTCGTGAACATTGTTTATATGTGAATGGACAGATAAACTGGAATGTGATCAATATGCTTAGTGGTAAATATATTATCGTTCCCGGGCGTTATCCTGATCCTCGTTTACAGGTCCTTGCTACTGATGAAAGCAGGGGAGAACTACTTTATGTGAATGATACTGCTATGCCTAAAGTCTGGTTGGTGAATGAAACCAAGAGCTTTGAAAACAATGCCGATATTCTGCGCTATATGAACAGTGTTGACTTTGACCCCGAAAGTGAAGTGTTGTTGATTGATTCAGATGAGAGATCTTACTCAGCTGAAGGTTCGCTTGTTCTTAGCAAGAATACGCCTAACAGACTCGAATTTGAGGTTAAATTATCCTCTCCTCAGTTTGCAGTATTCTCCGAAATGTATTATCCCGAGGGCTGGAGTCTGAAAAAAGGCGAGGAAAAAATTGAGATTATCCAGAGTAATTATGCTTTACGAGGTGCTGAGCTGCCGGCCGGAGATTATAAGCTTGTTATGGACTTTCATCCAAAATCATATCATGCCGGTATGAGTGTTGTCTGGATAGCTGATATCATTATGTTGGTATTGATCTTTGGTTCTTTGTTTTTAGCAAATAGAGATAAATTTTTGGGTCGTAAAAAAATAAAATAGCTTAAAAGTCACTTCATTGACGACAGTCAAGATAAAGGTTTAATAAATGGATTTTCAGGATCTTAAAATATTTAAAGAACTCTATCTTCAGCGCAATATTACTGCTGTTTCTAAAAGCTTATATTTATCACAACCTTCGGTAAGTTACAGACTACGTAAGCTCCAGGAAGACCTGGGCGTTAGTCTTTATGAATTTGATGGAAGGTATCATTTTAATTCAAGAAGTAAGGTTTTTTTTGATTATTGTGTAAAGATCCTGGATGCTCATGAAAAAATGTTGGAGCAATTGCGAGAAGATGAGCAATATTCTGTCAGCTTGAGTACAATTTCAACAAGCTTATATCAGAATATCATTTTTAAAACTTGTTTGGATCTTAAGTTATTTCCTAATATTCGCACAAGCACCTCGCACGAAGCTATCATAGATGTTCTGGAAGGACATTCCCGCTTTGCTATTGTAGGTGGTTATCATAGCGAATTGGCGAATTCTCTCGATACAATAGCCCTGAGATCCGAAAAGATTGTCTTTGTCTATAACAAAGAATGCAGCGGTGATCCTCGTTCTACACCCATTGTTCTTGATCAGATAAATTCGGGTATTCGCAAGGGTATTGATGATTATCTTGAACAATTTGACAATATCAATATTGTTGGTGAAGCCGGAACAACAGCACATAGATTAAAGCTGATCAACGAACATTCTATTGGTATGTTCATTCAAGAAAAATATCTGCAAAATGCTCAGGATCTGAAAAATATTGCTGTTTCTTCTGAATATTATTTTATTCATGACATTAGTTTAGTTTGCAAGAAAACAGAGCTCAATAACCCTATAACTGCACGATTAATAAACGTTTTAAATACAAAGCCCTGATCTATAAATACATTCGATTGTGAAAAGACTTGATTTTCTTTTATCTTCTTATTGTCAACAAATAAGGAGACAAAAAATGAAACGAGCTTTACTAACTTTTATTATCCTTGTCTTAGTTAGCAACGCGCTGTTTGCTTCTATAACATTTAGTGGCTCAGCAAGATTGCGACCAAGATATGATCTGATCATTAATAAAACGGGTGATCAAAGCACTCATTCCGGAGATATCTATTTCCAGTATCGGGCAAAATTAAATATTCATGGTTCTTTAGGTGACAATTTTTACTTTAAAGGACAAATTTCACATAATTCTCCTGCGAATTGGTCTAAAATGGGCGACGGATCCGATCTTCCATCTGCTTCTTCTGATGCATCAGGCCAATCTCCCAGCATAGCTTTTACAGAAATAAATTTAGGCTATAAGGGTGAAAAATGGGCTTACAAATTGGGTCGATTTAGCTATGGGCATAATACTTTACTGGATATTCATTACTACCCGACAAAATTGGTAGATATTCCATTCTTTATTTTTAACAATAATGCTATTACAGGAGCCGAATTAAGCTATAATTTCAATAAACATTATCTTAAAGCAGCGCTATCTATAGATGAAAATCATATTAATTACCAAAATTTTATCGATGCTGAAGTTGATTCTGTTGTTTATGATCAAGAAGGCATTACCGCTATGTTTAATGCCGGTTTAAAATTCGATAACATCAAGATCAATCCTTCCTTTTTGATAAGTGGTGGCAAAAGTATGTCCAACCCCATAACAGCCGGAGTAGTTGCTCAATATGCGCCTTCGGGATTATTGTTAAAAGCCGAGGCCGCATACAGTGTATCTGATCATGCTAAAGATCTTTATGCCTACAATGGCATGATTCTAAGAACCGAAGTACGTAAAAAAATCGGGATGGGCACACTCAGGCTTATGTATGATCATTCCAGGATGTCGTATTCCAGGTTTAATGGACAAAATTATGCAACAAGTCAATCCGGAATTTACCATTATACCTGGCTTGAATACACCATGCCTTTATTTAAATCCGAATTTGGTTCAGTAGTACTACGTCCTGTTTGGAGATGTTATTATAGTCGTATGGAAGCAACAGATAAAGAATATACACGACATAAAATCGAATTATTTTTACAATACACATTTTAAGGAAAAAATATCATGAAAAAATTACTTACAAGTCTTTTAATGGTCATTCTTGTCTTGAGTCTTTTTTCTTGCAGCAGCAAGGACCCGGATAAAGTTGTGATAGCACAACAATTCGGTTTGGGCTATGCACCTCTGACCCTTGTAAAAGAACTAAATCTCATAGAAAAATATTATCCCAATGCAAAGATAGAATGGGCGCAATTGGGTTCAGGCGGATCAATTCGTGAAGCCATGGCAGCCGGGCAAGTCGATGTTGGCAGTATGGGCGTTCCGCCTTTTCTTATTGCGTGGGCAAAGGGATACGATTATAAAATAATGACAGCCTTGTGCGAAATGCCCTTGGGTTTGCAAACGAATAGACCGGAGGTTAAATCCCTAAAAGATATTAGCCCCCAAATGAAGATCGCAACACCATCGCCCGGAAGCATTCAACATATTTTACTATCCATGGCCAGCGAAAAAGAACTAGGTGATGCAACGGCTTTGGATAGAAATGTCATCGCTATGGCTCATCCCGATGCAGCGAATGCCTTGATCAATAAAATTGAGATCGCTGCACATTTTACCTCACCGCCATATATTTTTATGGAATTAGAATCCGAGGGAATACATCAGGTGGTTGATGCGGAAAAAGATGCTTTTGGCGAGGCTTTTACCTTTCTTGTTACAGCAGGAACAGGTAAATTTAAAACAAGGAATCCGGAATTGTTCGAAGCGGTGAACACGGCTTTAAGAGAAGCGATTGCTATCATGGAAAATGACCCGGGGTCTGTTTCAGATATTGTTGCACCCACCTTGAATCTTGATAGAGAAACTTATTTAAGATATTGTAACTGGCCGGGAGTGAAATTCGAAACAGAGCCACGCGGTATGTTAAAGTTTTTGGATTTTATGAATAGGGCGGGCTATGTCAGCAAAACAACCTCAGAGCAGAGAGACTTGATGTGGTAAAGATAATGGGAAAACTAATGACAGATAAAGTAAATGGAGAAAAAAACAAAAGCAGACTAACAAAGATTAGTTTTTTACTTGCCTTGTTTCTGATATGGGAATTTGTACCTGTGTGGACAAATAGCGCTAAGATCATACCACCATTTCATAAAGTGATGGTCGCTTTTTGGACAAATTTATGGCATGGTGACCTATTACAGCATGTGGCATATTCCTTGCAATTGATCTTTACAGGTATTTTGATCGGCATGATACTCGCCTTTGTTTTAACGGCCTTATGTATCGTATCAAAGCGCTTTAATGATATTATGGATGTCGTTATTTCCATTATGCACCCTCTTCCCGGTATCGCTTTATTGCCTGTTGTGATGTTGATCGTGGGCCTTGGCGCAAAATCTATCATCATCATTATTGTTCATTCTATTTTATGGCCACTCATTGTTAATGCTCTTGCCGGTTTCAACTCCATACCAAAAATACAGATAGAATTAGGCAAGAATTTAGGTATGAAAGGTGTTAAGCTTATTTGGCTGGTGATGATCCCCAATGCTTTCCCTTATATTTTATCAGGAATCAAGATTTCCTGGGCAAGATCCTGGCGTGCCTTGGTTTCTGCAGAAATGGTTTTTGGGGCATCGGGCATGGTCGGTGGCTTAGGTTGGTATATCTATAAGACAAGGTTTTTTATGGATGTTTCCGGGATGTTCGCCGGACTTATTTCAGTCATTATTATTGGTATGCTCGTTGATGAATTTGTGCTTAAAAGCATAGAAAAAAACACAGTCAAAAAATGGGGGATGAGTGTATAATGAGTAGTCTCCAAGTAAACAATATTTCTAAATCGTATCAGCTTGACAATAAAGAACTAAATGTATTGAATGACATCAGCATTTCTTTAGATTCCGGTGATTTTCTTACAATTCTTGGTCCATCGGGCTGTGGAAAATCTACCTTGATAAGATGTATCTGTGGTATGGAAACACCTGATTCCGGTGAGATCCTCATTGATGGTAAACCCATTGATGGTATTGGACCGGAAAGATTGATGGTTTTTCAGGATTTTAACCAATTATTCCCCTGGAAAACCGTGGAAGAGAATATCGTCTTTCCATTGAAACTTAACAATGTATCAAACAATAAAGTTGAACTGAATGAGATCGCTGAAGAGTTTATGGATATTGTTAATTTAAAACAATTTCGCAATGCATATCCTAATCAACTTTCCGGTGGGATGCGACAGAGAGTAGCCATTGCACGTTCTCTGGCACTTAATCCCAAGGTTCTCTTAATGGATGAACCTTTTGGAGCTTTAGATGCCCAGACCAGAGCCATCTTACAAAAAGAATTATATCAGTTGTGGGAAAAGTTTAAAACAACCATTATTTTTATAACACATAATGTTCAGGAAGCAATTATTCTTGGAAGTAAGATCATTGTGTTGGGACTAATGCCCGCAACCGTCAAGTTTGAAACAACAAATACAATTCCTTATCCAAGAATGCCTGAAACAAAAGAATTTATGAGTTTGTGGAAAGAATTATATGGACACCTCGAAACAAAACGTTTCTAAAGATTTGCCGGTTGCTTTGATCCTGGGTACCGGCTTGTGTGCCTTGGGTACTATTCGCAGTCTTAAAGAGGATGAGGATATTTCCATTATTGTGATGGGAAATGAAGATAAAGGCCTTGCTCAACACAGCAAATATATTGATGCTTATTATCCCTGTAAGGAAGATGACCTTAATGATATTTATGCAGTTTTAAAAAAGATAAATGATTTTTATCAAAATGTTATTCCCATTCCCACTGGTGCTGATTTTTGGGTGAATGTGATTATTAATGCTCCGATTAAGTTGGATCATTTTATCACGGATCTTAAGCCGGAATATTCAGAATTAATGAAAAAGAATGTTCAGCAAAAGCTGGCAGAAAAGACAAAAATACCTTATCCACCCAGTTGCCGAGTTCATTCTAGGGAAGATCTTAATAAGGCTTGCGAATCTTTAATTTTCCCCTGCGTTGTAAAACCGGTATCTCGTGTTGATCGTAAAGCTCCATTCAGGATCCGTTCCTATAAAAAAGCAAATGCTCTTTTTAAAGATATTGAACCTTTGTTGGGGACTTATGATTTTTTAGTCAGTACGCACATTATGGGTCCGGATAAAAACATTTACACCTATGGTTCCTTTGCAGTTGATGGCATAGTTAAAGCTCATTATACAGGAAGAAAACTTACTCAGCGTCCCATGAAGTTTGGTGTGGCCGGTTTTGCTGAGTCCATTAAAGATATTAAAACTGTTAGCGAGTATTCTAAGCGATTGCTAAACGAATCGAATTTTTCCGGTATAAGCCAAATAGAGTTTAAAAAAGACAAGGAAACGGGAAAATATTATCTCATGGAGATTAACCCACGTATATGGTTATGGATACAAACAGCGACTGCATCGGGCGTTAATCTTGTGCTGGCATATTATGATCATCTGGCTAAAAGACCTCCTAAGACACATCAACAATCAAAAAAGTGTATGTTTATTAATGGACTGTCTATGTTTGACAACAGCTTTAGAGAGAAAAATTTAACCTGGTTGTTTTATTATATTAAATCGCGTTTCGTCCCGCATATATATTCCATAAAAGATCGCAAAGATCCTAAACCTTATAAAATTGAGCGACAACGCTTTTATAAAAAAATCATTCACTAATCAAAAATAATTATCTAATTTTAGCCGTGGATTGTGTATTAACAAAAAATCAACGGGAATATGTCCTTTTCCATCTGGATTACAGTTTTGAATTATCTCCGGAAATTCGAGACCTTTTTCTCTTTGGAGAAAAAAAGAAAGGCAATATTTGTTTTTATCAGAGCACAGAAGCATATAATGAAAAGTCAGTACTGTACATAGATGACATTCCTATACTTTTTCCCGGAGATCGCGATGAGGGAATATATACATTTAATAAGGGTACCCTCGAATTTCATCATGATATTTTAAAGTCTGCTTTTTATCTTTTATCCGGCTACCAGGAATATGCTTCTTGCAAGAAAGACAAACTCGGTCGTTTTCCCTATGATGAATCCATACAATATAAATTGGGCTTTCTGCATAAACCTATTGTGAATTATTTTTTTGAGTGGATAGGAAAGGGTATTGAAGAATATTGTTTGTATCACAAGCTTCCTTTTAAAAAGAAAGAGTTATTTAAAAACTTTGGTTTTTTTCTGACTCATGACATTGATAGAATAGATAAATATAATTTTCATCTTACCAAGAATAAATTAAAGAACAAAAAGCTCAAAGAATTCTTCCATTATGCTCTAAAATTCTTGAATCCTTTTGATCATGATAATCCCTATTGGAGCTTTGATTATTTATTAGAGCTCAATAAAAAATATGACATGACTTCAACGTATTTTTTTCTTAATCGAGGTGTTCGCCATATTGATAGCTATTATCATTATTCCATGAAACGTATTTCAAAATTAATCAAGCGACTGGAAGAGAATAATTGCGAAATTGGGCTACATGGAACTGTAAAGTCCGCAGATGACAGTCAAGTGATGCAGAAAAATTTAGATGAGCTTAATAAAGTTAGCAAGAAGCCGGTGATTGGGAACAGGCAACATAGGTTGAGCTATATTCATCCCCTGACAATAAAACTCCTGGGTGAAAGGGCCATAAAATACGATAGCACATTGGGTTTTGCCGGTCATGAAGGATTTAGGAATTCATATTGTCTTCCTTTTCACTTATATGATTTCGAGAATGATGAGATGTTGCCCCTTTGGGAGATCCCGCTTATTGTAATGGATAGTACTATATTTGACTATCGTAAATTGTCATACAAAAAAGCCCATCAGTCTATTAAGAATATATTAGGGGAAATCAATCGTTTTAATGGTATATTTACTCTGCTTTGGCATAATAGCTATTGCGACAAAGAAGCAAGGCCCGGTATTTGCGGGTTTTATGATTCTATTTTGAAGATGATTCACGATAAAAAAGGGGAATCCCTGCGTGGTAAAGATATATTGGAAAGAATAGATGCTGAATAAAATTAAGATGACAGTCAAGCATTCCGGTATTTATAGTCTGGGTGGTCTTTTACCTAAACTCATCGGTTATCTGCTTCTTCGACTTTATACTAGTGAATTAGGTGCCTCCGGTTACGGTAATTTTGCCATCTTTGATATTTCTCTTCAGATATTTGTTGCAGTTTTTCTTTTTAGTCTGCCTTCAGCCATGATGCGTTGGTATATCCCTGAACAAGATGAAGAAAAGCGTAAATCTATACTTTTTACAACTTTTTCTGCTATTCTTGTTACTGCTATTTTATTGAGTGCTATTCTTGTCCCACTGAGAATTAATTTATCTCAATTATTCTTCCAGTCCGATATATATGGTCGGGCTTTTCTTATTCTTGCTGTGAATATTGGCCTTCAGATGTTAGGTACTTATACTTTAACCTATTTAAGAATGCGTCAAAGATCGCTCAGCTATATTATTCTTGCGGTGTCGAAATTCACGTTGGTGCTGGCACTTAATATTTATTTTGTAGCTTATCGGCATATGGGAATAGAAGGCATTCTTTTAAGTCAGTTAGCCGGGAATGCATTTTTATTTTTATACACGCTCATCTTTGTCGTCAAAGAGTTCAACTTTAAATTTAACGGCCCTATTTTCAAGGAAATGATGGCTTATGGTTTTCCGCTTATTTTTGCAACTCTCTCGGTCCAATTATTACGTTTATCAGATAAATATATTATATTTTTTATGATGGATTCAACGCAGACCGGTATATATAATATGGGTTATAAAATTGCCAGTATTGTGAATGTATTGGTTATTCACTCTTTTCAGTTGGGGTTTTTACCCATTGCATATAAGATGATCGGTCAGCCGGGTGCAAAACGTTTTTATTCAAAAATGTTGACTTATTATGTACTTGTGCTTGTTATGTGTAGCCTGGTCTTGGTTTTATTCAGTAAAGAAATGCTGATGTTCGTTTCGCCCAAAGATCCTGAATTTATGAGCGCGATGAAAGTTATTCCCATTTTAGCTATAGCTTTTATTTTTGAGGGTATGCGACAATTATTTGCCATCAGTTTTCACATTGTAAAAAAGACCCGCTACAACGCCTGGATAACTATGGTAGTTGCTGTTTTCAATGTTGGACTTAGCATATTATTAGTTGAACGATTCGGATATATTGGTGCAGCTATATCAGTAGCATTCTGTGTTTTTCTTAACATGTTCCTTTTTTATGTTTTTAGCCAGAAGGTTTATTCTGTGCCTTACGAAATGAAAAAGGTATTTACCATGGTAGCGCTATTGATCCTGATTACTATTTTTGTTCCATTTCTCAACGAGCTTTCCATGGTCTTAGCTATTATCTTAAAAGTTATAATTCTTTTCGCTTATCCATTCTTGCTATATTTATTTCAATTTTATGATCCGGTCGAGTTACAGAGAATAAAAGGCAGCGTAAAAAAATGGTCCAAACCAAGCAAGTGGAAAAAAAAATCTTAAAGATATCAATTTTAAGGGGTGATCGGTGAATATTGCAATGATCTTGGAAAGACAATTTCCCTTTGACGAAAGAGTGGAAAAAGAAGCTCAGAGCTTGATCGCCAAGGGTCATAAAGTATTTATATTAAGTTTTAATTATGATGGCTTGGCAGAAGTTGAAGACTATAAAGGTATCAGTGTTCATCGATTTAGAATATCCCGAAAAGTATATAATAAATTGAGTCCTTTGCATCGGGTGTTTCCACTTTATTATCTGATATGGAAAAAAGTCGCCTGTCGATTTTTTAAAGACCATGATATTGATGTTATTCATGTACATGATCTGCCCTTGGCGAATCTTGGTGTTTGGCTAAAGCGTAAATTCGGATGCAAACTTATCTTGGATCAGCACGAACTCTGGAGTGAAACGGTTAAGCATTATCGTCATTATAATACCTTTGTTGGTACCATAGTAAGAAAGCTGAGCTGCTGGGGAATTTACGAAAAACGCCAGTTTAAACAGGCGGATAAGATCATTACAGTGGAAGAGCCTATTAAAACATGGTATGTGGATAATACAAACACTTCCGAGAAGAAGATCATTGTGGTGCCAAATACGCCTTTAAAAGAGCAGATCGAAAAGATATCATTTAAAGAAAGAGAAGATAAGGCTGGTTTTATCCTTTATTATGCCGGGAAGATCGACCATAATCGATATATAGATTCTGTGATTAAAGCTTTACCCAAATTGCTTGAAAAAATACCCGAAATAAAGTTCAATATTGCCGGAAATATTGCCAAAGCTTGTGACCCTCGTATCTGGGCTAAACAATATGGCGTTGAAAAGCAGGTCAGGTATCTTGGTCAGCTTTCTTATGAGGATATGATGCAGAAAATGAAAGATGCGGATATTTGTATCTCTCTTTTACCTTCTTATAGCGAAGAGCTGAACAGGACAATTGTTACAAAAATTTACCAGTATATTCAATTGCAAAAACCTATGATTGTAAGCAGAACGGATTATATTCAAGAATTTGTCAGAAAGCACAAGATAGGATCAGTAGTGAATGAAGAGGATCCTCAAACGATCTATAAAGAAGTATTGGCGCTGTACAAAAACAAAGAAACAATGAATTTATATGCTCAAAATTGTGCAAAGATCAAAGAGTCTCTCATTTGGGAGAAAACAGTTCAAGCCCTTTTAAATCTTTATCGGGATATGGACAAAGTATGAAAAAAATTCTTATTGTAACATATTATTGGCCACCTGCCGGCGGCCCCGGCGTTCAAAGAATTTTGAAAATAGTAGAACATTTGCCTGAGCAAGGATGGGAACCAATAGTCTTAACGGTAGAAAACCCCTCCGCTCCGGCTATTGATGAGAGCCTATTGGCAAGAATTCCTGAAAACATTAAAATTTACAAAACAAAGACCAGTGAACCTTTTGAAGCGTATAAAAAATTAACCGGCAAAAAAGCAGGGGAAGCTTTACCTAAAAACATATCTCTTTCGGAAAACATTTCTGCGAAAGAAAAGCTTTCCAGATGGATAAGAGCAAATTTATTTATTCCCGATGCTCGTAAAGGCTGGAAGCGTTTTCTTGTCCGCGAAGGCATGAAGATCATTGAAAATGAAAAACCGGATCTGATCTTTTCCACCTCGCCACCACATTCTTTGCAATTGGGAGCGATGCGTTTGGCTAAAAAAAGTGGCTTACCTTGGGTAGCTGATCTACGGGATCCATGGTCGGAAGCTTATTGGGAAGCCGACATGCCTAAAAGCAAGAGAAGCGAGGCAAAGAACAGAGCTTTTGAGAGTAAAGTTTTAAATACTGCTGATCATATTACAACCGTGGGTAAGGGCATAGCCGGACTTTTACAAAAGAAAACTACTAAACCGGTTTCAGTTATATATAATGGTTATAGGGAAGTTGATAATACTAAAATTGACAGTGAGTATTTTGAGATCCTTCATTTAGGGAATTTAAGTTCCATACAAAGTCTCAATGAATTATTAGAGGCGATAAAGGGCATTAGACCTGAGCTGAGAAAAAAGATCAAACTGCGTTTTATAGGATCCTTGGCAGAAGAATATCGCAAGAATGTTGACGAAATGGACTATATTGAAAAAGAATACCTGCCATTCTTGCCTTATGAAAAAATGATGAAAGAAGCGCAGAGTGCATCCATGCTTTATTTACCGCGATTGAATAGTTCCTATTCCAAAAGCTTGATCTCTGCAAAGATCTTTGATTATTTGGCATTAAGCAGACCAATTTTAGCCATTGCCGATAAAGATAGTGATATAGCCGAGATTTTAAGAGATTGCGGAGCCGGCAAGTCTTTCGAGAGCAAAGATATCCCCTCTATACAATATTATATTGAGCAACATCTTAGTGGGACGCTGGAAAGTTTGATAGACCCTAAAAAATTAAAAACCTATTCTTTAGAGAGCAATATTAGCACCTTAGTTGAAAAGCTTGAGGAATTGCTTTAAATACAGAAGCTTGACCTCTGACTCTGAACAAATATTTAAGCTACTTAATCTCTACTTTTAATTACTCCTAATTATGGGAGGACTTCAAATAGTCTTTTGTCAAAAGGCGGAAGCAAGTATATTGTTTAGCTTAATTACTGTTTTTTTAATGTTTAGATAGGTATTGACAGAATTTATTTTAGTCCATATTCTTAAAAATGTTAATTAATTCTGAGCATTTAGCTGAATTATAGTAAGTAATATTAATAACCCACCATATCTTGTGTTTAATGTCTAAGTACCACCACAACAAAATGTGTTTTAATTAATCTTGACATCTTATATGTATAGAAATTGGTGATAAACACAGTGTCTATGATATTCTTCGTTTTTTTTCTTGCTGGCTTGTGATTTATCATGTATTTTAAAGTTTAATTGGAGAATTGTAATATGTTAGATCAAAAAGATAAAATCATATTAAAGATATTGCAAGAGAATGCAAGGACATCTAATGCTGAAATTGCCCGACATATGGGGATGACAGCTTCGGCTATTTATGAAAGAGTTAAAAAGTTGGAAAAAGCCGGTGTTGTAAAAAAATATGAAGCGAGGCTTGAGCCATCTGTTTTGGGCTTAAACTTATTATCCATTGTCTTGATTTCGCTTTATGATTTGACTAAAATGAGAGATACCGGCAAGGTATTGGCGGGTTTTGATAAAATCCAGGAAATACATTATATTGCCGGTAAGGGATCTATTATGGCAAAGGTAAGAACATCCGGAACGGAAGATCTTGAGAAATTATTAGATAATATAAATTTGATCGATAACGTTAAAAATACAGAATCGACTATAGTTTTAAAATCAGAAAAAGAAACGTCTAGTTTGTACGTAGAATAAATCAATTGGAGGTTATTATGAAACGTATTGTTATTGCAACTTTAGTGGCAATGTTGCTTATAAGTTCTGTCTTTGCAGCTAAGGTAGCTACTCTACCTGTTGGCTACAAAGCCAGGATGGAGCAAGTAGTCAAAGAAAAAGCCGGCGAAATATATAATGCTTCACCGACTTTAGCTAAAGTGGCGGCCAAAACAGCTGCAGCTTATGAACCTGCTTTTGAAGCAGTTTTAATCGATTCCAGTAAAAATGGTTTTGGCATGGTTTCCGGTATTACAAATCCGGTTTCACACAATGGTGAAACTTTTGTTATGGCTTATCGCCAATGGGCCGGATTAAATGCTACCGCAGGTTTGATCGGTGCAGCTATCAGTCAAGATGGTGGCGCAAACTGGTCTGTTAGCTCTAACTTGAACGCAACATCTCCTGGTGAATCTGCAGGCCGTTATCCCTCAGCCATTGGTGCCGGAGCCGCTCCTGTTATTATTTGGAATGAATATGTGGGAGAAAGTTCAGGCCTTGAAAGCGATGCTATACCTTTACTCACTTTAGACCAACTTGGTTGGGGTGGTGGTTATTTTAGTACACCAGCAGTCATTGGTGTTAACGCCACAAACCCAGAAGGTCTTTGGATGGGTTGCCCTTGCTATTCAGAAGATGGAGATGGAAATGGTCATTTAAACGTTTCATTTTCAACATGGCGTGAATTTGACGCTAACGATGTAAGCAGTAAAAATATTTATTTATACAATTCTTCATCAGTTGGTTCAGAGATTACTTTTAATCCTTTTACCAAAATATTTGATACTAAAACATATTTTGAAGAAGGTTCTTCTTCCGGATCTACAACATCAGATGCATTGATCAGTATTGCTGATAACGGTATTGGTTATATTGCTAACGTTGCTTATTGGGGTTCAAATTATGCAGATAAAGTAGAAGGCAATGCTTATCATACCTTTAAATTCAGAAAAACAACAGATCATGGACAAACATGGAGTGAAACATCCTTTGATGATGATGTTCCTTATTATTATATAAAGGACTCTGTTTTTGATGAAAACATTTTTGATGTTTACATTCCATCTGAACAGTATAATGTAACAAATGCTGATGGCGATACACTTCTTATTGATAAAATGGATTGGGATGAAGATCTTTACACCATGATTGATACATCCAGATGGCCGGGTCTTTTTATTGGTTATGATAATGATATGATCGTTGACGCCGACGGTGGTGTTCACTTTATGTGTCTTGTAATACCCGAATCTGAAGAAGCTGGTTATATTGTTCCAACAGCTCATGAAGGTTGTGGATTTTACCATCTGTATTGTGCAGATCCCACACTGGAATCAGCCGAATGGGAAGTCTCTTTTGTAACTAGTATGCAACACACATGGCTTTTCCCTTATCGTAATGGTACTTCAGCTTGGCAGAGTTTTTTCCCTGCCATGGCAACGTCAACAGAAGATCCTAACGTTATTTATGCCGTATATCCCAAAGGCGATACTTTTACAGAAGAAGATCCTGAATCACCCGGAGATACATTGATCTATAAGGTCAGTTATGATGTTTTCGTTCGTCGTTCTTTAGATGCCGGTAAAACATGGCAAGAAGAAATTAACGTAACTAATACACCTAATTATGATGAACTCAATGCGCATGCGGACCCGGATGCAACCGATGATAATGTATACATTGTTTATCATGTTCCGGATTACAGTACCCATACTGTTGACAATGATACGACCGATGCAGTTCCTGAAGATTATAAAAACCGTATCTATTTCATGAATGTTGATTATACTTCAGCAATTTCCGGGACTTCTGTTGCGGATGTTCCCACTAACTTTGACTTGTTGCAGAACTATCCCAACCCTTTCAACCCTGTAACAAGCATTGCTTTTAATATTCATGAAGCCGGTGAGTACAGCTTAGATATTTATAATACTTTAGGCCAGAAAGTTAAAACCTTGGTTTCTGACTATAGAAGTGTTGGACGTCATGAAGTTCAATTCGATGCTTCAGCTATGTCTTCGGGTATTTACTTTTATTCATTGAAAAATGATAAAACAGCTTTAACTCGTAAATTGGTATTATTAAAATAATTTTATTATAATTAAATAGCTAGATCCCCG
>CAZNFT010000016.1:0-37902 GCA_964572745.1 uncultured bacterium | reverse complement strand
ATATGCGAATGATGAAACTTCGGAAATCACATATAGATATTTCTTGTTCGGATATCAACTAGGAATAGGTAATGAGCTCTAATAGACATTCAGTTAAATTCTCCAAATTCATCGTCTCGCTCTTTGGGGTGGGATACTTTCCCGGTTTCCCGGGGACAATTGCTTCTTTGGTGACGGCAGCGATCGCCTATGCCCTGTATTCTGCTTTTGATCTTCATTGGATCTGGGATCTTGAAATATTTTTACTTTTTATGTTGTTGGGACTTGTTGTAGGTGCGCGACTGGTAAAGCATGTGGATATCAAGGATCCTTCATGGTTTGTTATGGATGAAGCTGCCGGCATGTGGCTTTCTATGCTCTTTTTGCCTAAAGATAATATATGGATAGTACTTATTGCCTTTGTAATGTTCCGTGTTTTCGATATTTGGAAGCCCTGGTTAATACGCAAAGCAGAAAAATTGCCTGGCGCAACAGGCATTATGATGGATGATGTAGTTGCTGCCATACCTAGTTGGCTGATAACATTTTTAATTTGGAGATTTTTGATGTGAGGTGCATCGACACGATGCCTTGTGTCAGTACCATAGAGATATTATGGAAATTTTAAAGCAAAAAACCGCCCTCATCATAAACATTGGCGACGAACTTCTCGCCGGGCACACTCTTAACACAAATGCTTGCTGGATGAGCAGTGAATTACGCAAGATAGGTGTTTATGTTACAAAACATCTGGTGATCGCGGATGAAGAAGAGGCAATTGTTTCTGTCTTGGATCAGCTTGATAATAGTGTTAATTATATTTTTATCACCGGCGGTCTTGGTCCGACTGATGATGATAAAACAAAAGCTATTATCACCGAATATTTTGGCGGTGAACTTGTTTTTTCTGAAGAAGTCTTTGCTGATCTTATTTTATTTTTTAAAAAGCGTAGTAAAATTCCTTCAGAAAGTAATCGTGAACAGGCTTTTATCCCAAACAATGCTGAGCGCATTATGAATTATAAAGGTACTGCAAGCGGGATGATCTTTTCCAAAGATAATAAAAAATATTATGTGATGCCGGGTATTCCTTATGAAATGAAAAGTATGATGAAGGAAAGTATTCTGCCTGCATTAGCTAAAAACGCTTCACCGACAGAATTTTGCTATGAAGTGAATGTCTTTGGACTTCCGGAATCGTATATAGCCGATCAAATCAAGAAAAACTTTCCTAAGGAATTAACACAAGTAAAAATTGCTTACTATCCCTCATTAGAGGGTATAACAATTCGTTTAAATTCTTGTGTAGAAGAAAATACCAAAGATCTGCAATTAAAAATAAGCCATCTTCTTGGAAAAGCAGTTTTCTCGCATTCCGGTGAATCTTTAGAAAGCATATTTGTTAATTTATGTATAGCTAAAAAACTCACTGTTTCTTGTGCTGAATCTTGTACCGGTGGACGCATGGCCGATATGATCACATCGGTACCCGGTTCTTCGCAAATATTAAATGAATCTTACATAACTTACAGTAACGAAGCAAAACAACGATTATTGGGAGTTCCGGAGAGCATTTTGCAAGCATATGGGGCCGTGAGCGAAGAAACAGTGACTGCAATGTTAAAAGGACTGTTTAATAAGACGAATGCGGATCTTTGTATTGCAGCAAGCGGTATTGCCGGACCTGGCGGCGGAACAGTAGACAAACCAGTTGGTTTGGTATATATTGGTGTTAAATATTATCATAAGATTATAATACAAAAAATTGTTTATGATAGAGGTCGTAAGAACAATAAAGAATATGCTGCCAGAGCCGCATTGAATATTGCAAGATTACTGATCTCTGAATAAAAAGCAGGAGGATACATGTCGGAAAAAAGAATATTTATCGCAATTCCGCTTCCAGAGAAAGTCAAAGAAGAATTAGGGCGGGTAAGGGAGCTGTTGGATCCTCTTTCTGAAGGGATCAAGTGGACGGATATTGAAAATTTACATATTACATTGAAATTCCTGGGAGAAACTCCGGAATGGGTTATGGATGATGTCAGGCAAGAATTTAAAAGGATATGTTCCGGGCTTAAATCATTTCAACTTCAGTTAAGTGATTTGACTCAATTTCCAAAGACCGGGGATCCAAGGATATTATTGGCCGGCTTACAAAAGGTACCCGCTCTTGTATATAAATTATCGGATGAATTGAATACAGGATTTCTTTCAATGGGATATGATGATACAGGCAAGAAATTTTTGCCTCATATCACCTTAGGAAGAGTGAAACAAAAGATTCACGAAGATTTTTTACCCGCATTTTATGATATTCCTCTCGAAGACATTGTTTTTACAGTTGATAAAATAGTTTTATACGAATCAAAATACCAGCGTGACCTGAAGTATTTAACTATTGAAGAATGCAAACTCCTGTAAATAATGAGCTATAAGTAAGGGCATAGCTTTCATTTTTTCGAATAAGTATAAAATAGACAAATTGCCCTTTGTATTTTCTAATTCACTTTGTACTTTAAAGAATATTTTTTAATTAACGTTTTGGAGGGAATTATGTTAGATCAAAAACGGTCCATTTGGTCATGGGCTATGTACGATTGGGCGAACTCAGCCTTTGCAACAACGGTGATGGCAGGGTTTTTCCCCATATTTTTCGGTGTTTACTGGAGTGCGGGTGTTTCCGGTATAGATACCACTGCTCGTTTGGGTTTTGCTAACTCAATAGCGTCTTTAGTTGTTGCACTGATTGCACCTTTTCTTGGCGCTATTGCAGATAAATCAAGTTCTAAGAAAAAATTCTTATTTACCTTTGCTTTTATTGGAATCATAATGACAGGTGGACTTTTTATGGTTCATCAAGGACAATGGCAGGTAGCGGCTTTTATGTATATTATCGCTACGATTGGCTTTTCCGGTGGAAATATTTTTTATGATTCACTCTTGCCGGCTGTAGCCTCAGAAAAGAAAATTGATCATGTGTCATCCTTAGGTTTTGCCATGGGCTACATTGGTGGCGGTCTTTTATTTTTAGTTAATGTCCTAATGTATTTAAAACCCGAAATATTTGGCATTGCCGATAGCACTATGGCCATTAAACTATCTTTTTTAAGTGTTGCTCTTTGGTGGGCGCTTTTTTCTATTCCTATCTTTTTGGTTGTAAAAGAACCGGAATACGGAGAGAAAAAACTTAGTATAGGTGCAGCTATTAAAGGAGGATGGCTACAATTAGCAGGTACATTTAAAAAAATTCGTCACCTAAAGGTTGTCGGTACATTTTTGCTTGCCTACTGGTTTTATATCGATGGCGTTGATACCATCATTCGTATGGCAGTATCCATTGGAACTGCACTTAATTTCCCTGCCGCATCTTTGATCGTTGCTTTGCTTATTGTACAGTTTGTCGCTTTTTTTGGATCTTTATTGTATAGTTTGCTAGCCAAGAAAATCGGACCAAAAGAATCTCTTTATGTAGGTATTATTGCTTATGCAATGATTACAATGATCGGTTTTTTCATGAATCAGGTCTGGCATTTTTATGTATTGGCTGTTGCAGTTGGACTTTTCCAGGGTGGCATCCAAGCAATTTCCCGATCTTTATATTCAAGAATTATTCCTAAGAATAAATCTGCAGAGTTCTTTGGTTTCTTTAACCTTTTGGGAAAATTCGCTGCTGTTATTGGACCGACTCTGATGGGTGTTATAGTTTTATTAACTAAAAATGCCAAGGATCTCACTATTGGAAGCATGACTTTAGATAATATGGGCATTCGCTACGGTGTCCTTTCTGTTTTGGCTCTTTTCATTATTGGTTTCATTCTTTTAACAAAGGTCGATATTGAAAAAGGTAAGGAAGAAGTAAAATATCTTGAGTAATTGATGATATGAGTGTGCCCAGAATCATGAGGCGCAAAATTTAGGCGGGCTTTTAAGTCCGCCTTTTTTTGTTTAAGTGTGCTTAAAGCATTTTTTGGTAAACAAAAAAGCAATAGAAAAAATCCTTTGTAAACTTATATCTAATTACTATTTTTACGACTGTTTATTGCCCCTGTAGCTCAGACGGATAGAGCGCAGGTTTCCTAAACCTGAGGTCGCCCGTTCGAATCGGGCCGGGGGTACGAAAAAAAAATACAAAGAAAGGTTTAAAATGTCACAAAAGCATTTGACGAAAAAAGAACTGAATGAGGATCCCTTTTTTGAAGAAGTCGCGCATATTTTAGATTTCTTTAGAAAACATAATACTGCTGTGATCACGGTCATTGCTATTATTATTCTTGCCACGATCGCTATTATTGCCGGCTCAGCACAGGCCAGGAATCAAAACGAAAAAGCTGCAGGTCTTTATGGTATAGCAATGGACAACTACAATAAGGGTCAATTGATCGAAGCTGAAGATAATTTTATGCTTTTGGCTGAACAATATAAAAGGACCGATTGGGGTAAACGAGCATATTACTATTTAGCTTTAGTCTCTCAAAAACAGGATCTTGACGAGTTACAAGCCCTTGAATATCTTGAAAAATATGTTTCATCGCGTCTTAAAGATAATGCCATGAATTCAGCAGCATATCAAATGATAGCCAACCATTATTATCGTGATGGTGAACTTTCTAATGCAGCCGATAATTATTTGCTTGCTGCTAAACAGTCTTTATCAAAAAAAGATAAGCTACGTTTGGGATTGCAGGCAGCTAATTTATATATTGAAAATGATGACAGAACAAGTCTGGATATTGTGATCAACTATCTATCTAAATTAGATCTAAGTCGCGAAGATGAAGTTCGCGTAAAAGCCCTGACAGCAATGTAAGTTATTAGCTATATAACTTTTTTAAGTTACTCTGATCAGATTATTATTAAAAGTCTCAGGAAAATCCTGAGACTTTTTTCTATAGTGATGTCTGTAGGGTCAATTGGGTTAAATTAAATATGCTTTTATAGTGTTTTTTCAATTCCATTTATTTAGAAAAATAGAAATTGTGTGCCCGAAATTCCTTGCACATAGGTCATGTATTAGCTATATTAGGCGCGAAAGTGGGAAATATCCCACTTTTCGTTTTTGAGGACAATGAAAAAATGAGTGAGTTAAGATCTTTAATCTCAGACATTGTGGAAAGAGCAGGCTATATTGTGGAGGACATCAAAATGTCTGAAACAGGCGGTACGATCATGGTTATATGTGACTCCGAAAAAGGTATCAGCTCTAAAGCATTAGTAAAGTTAAGCCGCAAAATTCTTAGGGATGAACTCTATGATCAAAAATATGCTGAATCATATAGATTAGAAGTTTCGTCTCCGGGAATAGACGCGCCTTTGACTTTAGCCCGACATTTCAAGAAAAATATTGGTCGCGAGATAGATATGGATCATCATTTGGAAGACTATAATTCTCCGCTTAAGGGTCGAATTCTTGGAGTAGAAGACGAGGGAATTGAAATAGAGATCAAAAATAAAAAAGAAATTAAAAGCATTAAAGTGCCGATAGATAAAATTGAATCTGCAGTGCTTCGCTTAAAATGGTAAATAGGAGATAAGCAATTGGATAATAGACATCTAATAGAAGCTTTTGCTAGCCTGGCCAAAGAAAAGGGTATCAATCGCTCAGAAGTAGGCGAGATCATCGTTAAGGTTTTTGATACGATCATCAAAAAGCAATATGGTGAAGTCGATAATTTTGACGTTATCGTAAATGCAGACAAAGGTGAGATTGAGATATATCAGCAATTAGAAGTTGTATCAGACGAAGATTTTGATGACGAAGTAGCAGAGATCGCTATTTCTGAAGCAGCAAAGTTGCCTGATGTAGAAGATCCCGAGCTTGGTGAGATTGTTGTTAAGGTTATTGACCCCAATATTTTTGGTCGTAGAATGATTTCTGCAGCAAAACAGGTTTTAGGTCAAAAAATCCGCGAAGTTGAACGGAACCAGGTTTTTGAAGAATATCAAAATCGTGTTGGCGAGATCATTATGGGTAACATTCATCAGATCCGTCGCAACGATGCTGTATATGTAAATATTGACAAAACAGAATTGAAAATGCCTCGACCTGAACAGATCCCTACGGAACATTATCATCGTGGCGATACAATTAAGGCCATTATTAAAGAAGTCCGCATGTCAACACGCGGTCCCGAAATTATTATTACTCGCGCAGACGATTCCTTTTTACGTCGTTTATTTGAATTAGAAGTTCCTGAAATATTTGACAGTATTGTAGAAATTCGTTCTATTGCCCGCGTTCCCGGTAAGCGCTCTAAAATCATTGTAGAATCAAATGATAAAAGAATTGATGCCGTAGGTGCTTGTGTGGGTATTAAGGGTTCTCGTATTAAAGCGATAGTTAAAGAGTTAAGTGGTGAGAACATCGATATTATCAACTACAGTTCTGAATCTGAACTATTGATCTCTCGTGCGCTTTCACCTGCTAAACCTCTTTTCTTAGAAATAGATGAAGAACGTCGTACTGTTCTTGCAGTTTTTAATGATGATGAGATCGCAACAGCCATTGGATCAAGTGGTATTAATATCAATCTTGCCGGTCGCGTAACCGGCTATGAGATCGACGCTATTCGTCAATCTGAATACAATCGCTTTGAAGGTGATGATATTTATATTGAAGATATTGATGGTCTTACATCTGCTCAAATTCATGCATTATCGGATGCCGATATAGAAACTGCTGCAGATTTTATGAATGCTGATGTTGATGATCTTCTTGAGATAAAGGGCATTGGAGAAAAGACCTTTGAAAAGATCGAAGCTTTAATTAATGAAGCTATAGAAACAAAACGTGGTTCTGATAGTGAACTTGATATTGATCACAACACAGACAATGAAGATATTGAAGCCTCTGAAGAGGCCTCTGAAAAAATGAATTAGGAGTCGCCTATGACAGCTTCCGCTGACAAGCCGGTAAAAATATTTCAATTGGCGAAGCAATTAAATATATCGCACAGAGACATTATAGATTTTTTAAAATCAGAAGGTATAGAAGCTTCGTTAAACAAGGCCCTCGAGCCTGAAACTCGTGCTATTGTATTGAAACGTTTTGCCGAAGATGTAAAAAAAGCGGATAATCTTATGGTGCAGCGAGAATATAAACGCATTGCCGAAGAAGAACGTAGAAAAAATAGAGAACAAGAAAAAATAGAAGAGGAAGCTGCACGTAAAAAGGTAGAAGAACGGGTTTTGGAGTCATTAATTGACAAGCCGGAACCGCCAGCTCCTGAACCGGTAGCAGCTGTTATACACGAAAAACCTCAAGAAAAAGCTCCCGAAATAAGTGAAGTCTATACAGAGAATAAAACGATAGAAAAAGAAAAAGAGATCAGGCAGAAGGCTGAAGAAGAATCTCGTAAAATACAAACTCAGAACCAAGCTCGCAGAAAAGCTGAAAAAGAAGCTGCAGAACAGCTTCGTAAAGAAGAAGAAGAAAGAAAGAAGAAAAAAGCGGAGCAAAAGACTAAGCCTTCTAAATCAGAAAAGCCCGGTCAAGCCGGACAAGAAAAACAATTTGAGAATAAACTCGAAAAATTGAAGGCCCGCCATAAACATGCAACAAAACGCATTCAGGTTTCAGAAATAGAATCAAGAATTGACAAGATCCGTCAATCTAAACCTGTTGATCCTGCGACCACAACGTCTGCTGCACCATCAAAACGCAGGAAAAAGAAAAGAAAGCAAGTTGACCAAGCAAAAGTTGATGAATCTATTCGCGCAACAATTGCATCAATGAGCGAAAAGCCTAAAAGAAAAAAATACAAAAGTAGCAAGCAAGGTGATCACGAAGCAGATATTGATGATGGTATCATTCAGATCACGGAATTTATTTCAGTTGATGAACTGGCAAAGCATTTTGACGTTGGCGTTGTTGATATCATTGGAAAATGTATGGAAATGGGTTTGATGGTAACTATCAATCAACGATTGGATTGGGATACCATAGAACTTCTTGCTGCAGAATTTGAACTTGAAGTTGAAAAATTAAACGAATATACAGAAGAGATCATGGAAGAAGAGGAAGATGAGATCGAAGGTGAACTTTGTGAACGTCCTCCTGTTGTAACTGTTATGGGTCACGTTGATCACGGTAAGACCTCAATTCTGGATTACATCCGTAATGAACATGTTGCCGTTGGTGAATCCGGTGGTATTACACAGCATATTGGTGCTTATTCATTAATGACCTCACAGAAAAAACGTATTACTTTTCTAGATACTCCGGGTCACGAAGCTTTTACGGCTATGCGTGCTCGTGGTGCACAGGCAACTGATATTGTTGTGATTGTTGTTGCTGCTGATGATGGTGTAATGCCTCAGACAAAAGAGGCAATAAACCATGCTCAGGCAGCCGGTGTTCCAATGATCATAGCCATCAATAAAATGGATAAACCTGATATTGATCCCGATAGAGTTCTTCGTGAATTATCAGAAAATAATGTTTTAGTTGAAGATTGGGGCGGGTCAATACAGGCCGTTAAAGTTTCGGCTAAAACAGGTATGAATATAGATGCTTTACTGGAAGCTATTTTGCTTGAAGCTGAAGTCCTTGAACTAAAATCTACAACTGAGGGTAGAGCCCGTGGAGTTGTAATTGAATCACAGTTGGATAAGGGCTTGGGAGCCGTAGCAACAGTTTTGATCAATCGAGGTACTTTAAGCGTTGGTGATGCCTTTATCACCGGTAGATTTTCCGGAAGGGTTCGTTCGATGATGAATGAACATGGTGAACGCTTAGAACAAGCTATCCCTGCAGATCCTGTTCAGATCCAGGGTTTTGACTCTGTTCCTCAGGCCGGTGATCAGTTTATTGTTATGAACGATGAAAAAGAAGCTCGTCGTATTGCAAATGAACGTAAGATTATTCACCGTGAACAGGAATTTAGGGCTCAGTCATTGCAAACATTGGATGAGATCGGTCGCCAGATCGCTGAAGGTCGTACTCGCGAACTCGCCTTGCTTATTAAAGGTGATGTAGATGGTTCTATCGAGGCTCTCGCCGATTCATTTATGAAACTTTCGACCAATGAAGTTGCTGTAAAAGTAATACACCGAGGCATTGGTATGATCAACGAAGGCGATATTAACCTCGCCTCTGCTTCCAATGCCGTGATAGTGGGTTTCCATGTGAACGCTACATCTCAGGCGCTGGAGCTTGCTAAGGACCGTAGTGTAGAAATTAGAAATTATACAGTGATTTATGATGCAGTTGAAGATGTAAGATTGGCTTTGGAAGGTTTACTGGAACCCGATAAAATACAAGTAATACTTGGTTCCTCCGAAGTTCGCCAGTTGATCAAAATTTCAAAAGTCGGCGTAGTTGCCGGCTCTATTGTGAACAAGGGCGTCATGAAGAGAAATACAACCATTCGTATAATTAGAGCGGGTGAAGAGATATTTAAAGGATATTTAACCTCATTGAAACGATTTAAAGATGATGTTAAAGAAGTTAAAGAAGGATTTGAATGTGGTATTTATATTGATTCCTTCACTGACTTCAAAGAAGGCGATATTATCGAAAGCTACCAAGAAAAAGCTATCAAGAGAAAATTGGAGGCTTAAATGATATCCAGAGCCGAAAGACTAGCAAAAGAAATTCAGCATGCTGTGGGCAATTTATTGGTCCATACAGCCCCTGAAGGATGTCAGGATGCAATGTTGACTGTTTCTGGTGTTAAATTAACTCAGGATCTGCGAGAAGCTAAAATTTATGTGTCGGTATATCCTCCTGATGCAGAATTACGGAAACGCTGTCTTAAGGCTTTGATCGCAGATAGAGGACGTATCAGATTGGAGATCGGTAATAAGGTCCGCATGAGATATGTCCCAACAATTAGAATTTTTATTGACGATAGTTTGGATAATGTTGAAACCATTAATACATTACTACGAAACATCTGAAGACGGAACTATCGTCGGGATGATCCTTCCTGTTAATAAACCGGTTGATTGGACATCCTTTGATGTTGTAAATAAATTGAGATACGCGACTGGCTTTAAAAAAGTCGGTCACGCCGGTACGCTGGATCCCTTTGCAGAAGGGATTTTGATTCTTGGTTTTGGTAAACATACAAAAATGTTAGACCAGTATAAAGGCAAGAATAAGGTTTACCGGGTTGACATAGAACTTGGAAAAGAGACCGATACTCTTGATAGAGAAGGTCAGGTTGTGAAAAGCAGCGAACTCATATCGCCACCGAGTTTGGATGACATTCAGGCCGTTCTTGAAAAGTTCAAGGGTGATATCACCCAAATACCGCCGATGTTCTCAGCCAAGAAAGTGAAAGGCAAGCGTCTTTATAAACTGGCGAGAGAAGGCAAGATCATTGAAAGAGACCCTATTAATATTAGAATTGAGTCATTGGATATTTTAGAATATTCTTGTCCTGTTTTAAGTTTGAGGGTAGAATGCAGTACAGGAACCTATATTCGGACACTGGCTGCCGATATCGGAAAGGAATTAGGATGTGGAGCCTATGCGCTAAATCTTATTCGTGAACGAGTCGGTGAATTTACTCTGGACGAAGCATATAGCATAGAGGCTTTTATTGAAGCATGGAAATCTTTAATAAGCTCGAAGACATAAAGACAAGACCCTCGGTGGTTTTGGCTATCGGTTCATTTGACGGACTGCATAGGGGACATCGGAAGATCCTCGGAATTGTTCGCACAAAAGCGGAAGAGCTCGGAGTGAAAAGTATGATCATTACTTTTGCGCCAACACCGAGAGAAGTTTTAAGCGGACAAAAAGAGGTAGCTCTGATGAAACCTGAGGAAAAAACGGATGCTATTGAAGCATCAGGCATCGATATGCTTGTTTTAAAACATTTCGATCTTGAATTTGCTAAGATGGACCCCGAAACATTCCTAAATCGTTTATTGACATATCTCGACCTTAAGGTGCTCGTAGCCGGTCCTGATCACTCCATCGGAAAAAAAGATGAAGCTGGGATCAAGTTCTTGAAAAAGTCGGCTGAAGCGCATGATTTTGAACTCATTGTAGTTGATAAAACACAATACAAGGGTTTTGACATATCATCGCAATTGATCCGAAAAACCTTAAAAGATGGAAAAATTGATGATGTAAGCACTATGTTAGGTTACAATTATCGTATATCAGGGACAGTTATTCCCGGACAACAACGGGGGAGGACAATGGGTTTTCCAACACTGAATATTGATCCTGACATGCGATCTTGCATAATCCCGGGTTTTGGTGTCTATTGCGTAAGTGTTAAACTAGGCAAAGACAGGTATAATGGGATCTGTAACATAGGTATAAGGCCAACTTTTGCTGAAGATGAACTTACAATGGAAGTTCACGTCTTAGAAAAAGACTTAGAACATCAATATAATAAACATGTTGAGATACGCTTTAAACACTTTGTTCGTGAAGAACGAAAATTTGATACAATGGATGCTCTGATAGAGCAAATAAATCGTGACATAAAAAAATGTAAAATATTGACGGAGGAAAAATGTCAACATTAAGTAAAGATCAAATAGCTGATATCGTAAAGAAATTTGGAAAAGACGAACTTGATACAGGTTCACCTGAAGTACAAATTGCACTTTTAACACAACGCATTAAAGATTTGACAGAACACGTAAAAATCCACAAAAAAGACCACCACAACCGTCGCGGTCTTTTAAAATTAGTTGGACAACGTACTCGTTTACTTCGCTATGTTAAAGCTAAAGATTACAACGCATATTATACATTGATCAAAGAATTAGGTTTAAGAAAATAACATATAAGAAACAGCAGGAAAGTAGTTGCTGTTGAGGAGAAAACTTTGATTACCAAAGAAAAAATGATCGCTGGCAAGCTGGTACAGCTTGAAACCGGTCGAATGGCAAAACAGGCAGATGGTGCCGTACTCGCCAGATTAGGCGACACTGTAGTATTGGCTACTGTTGTGTCAAGTAAAAGCATACGTGAAGGCGCTGATTTTGTGCCATTATCAGTAGAATTTCGCGAAAAATTCTATTCAAGTGGCAAGATCCCCGGTGGTTTTTTACGTCGAGAAGGACGTTTATCTGACCGTGAGATCTTAACTTCGCGTGTTATTGATCGTCAGATTCGCCCATTATTACCTAAAAACTGGTATTTTGAGACACAGATGATCGTAAATGTGCTATCATATGATGGCGAAAATCAACCTGATATGTTGGGTGCTGTTGCGGCTTCTGCTGCATTAAGTATTTCCAATATTCCTTTTGAAGGTCCCATTGCGTCTGCGCGTGCTGCCCGGATCGACGGAGAATATATTATCAACCCACTTTTTTCAGAAATTGAAGAAAGCGATCTTGAAATTGTAGTAGCCGGTTCAAAAGATTCTATCGTTATGGTAGAAGGTGAAGCGCAGGAAATTTCAGAAGATGAATTCATAAATGGTGTACAAGAAGCTCATAAGGCTATCATTGAATATATCGAACTTCAAGAAGAACTCATTGCCGAAATCAAACCTGAAAAACGTTTAGCTCCGGAAATTGAAGAAGATGCAGAATTCAATGCAAAGGTTGTTGAATTGGTTGGCAATAAAATGCTTGATATTCTGGCTATTACCATGAAACAAGATCGCGGTGCCGCTGAAGATGCACTTGTTGCTGATATTATTGAGGCACTCGAAGAAGACTATCCTGAATGTGGCGATGAAGTCAAACGCCTTGTACACGATATTCATAAAGAAGAAATCCGTAAAAAGATCTTAAAAGATAACATTCGTGTTGACGGAAGAAAGACAAATGAGATCCGTAAGATCACATCAGAAACTTCTGTTTTACCACGCACTCATGGTTCATCTTTATTTACACGTGGCGAAACTCAAGCATTGGTTACTACCACTTTAGGTTCATCTCGTGATGCACAGCTTCTTGATAGTATTGATGGAAATGAAGATAAAGTGTATATGCTTCAATATAATTTCCCTCCATTCTCAACCGGTGAAGCTCGCATGATCCGTGGCGTTTCTCGTCGTGAAGTGGGTCATGGTAATTTAGCAGAACGTTCTTTGAAACCGATTTTACCTTCTATAGAGGATTTTCCCTATACCATTCGTGTAGTATCTGACATTATGGAATCAAATGGTTCCTCATCTATGGCTTCTGTCTGTGGTGGCTGTCTTTCACTTATGGATGCAGGTGTTCCTATCAAGAAAATGGTATCCGGTATTGCGATGGGTCTAATCAGCGATGGCGATAAGTTTGCCGTTCTTTCTGATATTCTTGGAGAAGAAGATCATTACGGAGATATGGATTTTAAAGTAACCGGTACCGAAGATGGTATTACTGCTATCCAAATGGACCTTAAGATCGAAGGTTTATCTTTTGATCTAATGAAAACAGCTCTAGAACAAGCTAAAGAAGGTCGTCTTCATATCTTAGGTGAAATGAAGAAGGGACTTGATGCTCCCAGGACAGAACTCAGTAAATGGGCACCACGCATGACATCAATGAAAATTGATACAGAAAAAATTGGTGCTGTAATAGGACCTGGTGGCAAAGTTATTAAAGAAATCATTGCTAAAACAGGCGTTGAAATGGATATTGATCAAGACGGTATTGTCAAGATCTTTACCATGGATGCTTCAAAAGCTAAATTAGCCGAAGATTGGGTTAAATCTCTTGTTGCTGAACCTGAAGTTGGCAAAATATATGATGCTAAAGTGACTCGTCTTATGGACTTTGGTGCTTTTGTTGAATTTATGCCCGGCAAAGAAGGCTTGGTCCACATTTCTGAAATGGCGTGGGAGCGTACCAACGCTGTGACAGATATTGTAAAATTGAATGATTCAGTTAAGGTTAAGTTGTTTGAAGTTGATAGTCAGGGTCGTGTGAACTTGAGTATCAAACGCACAACTGAGCCTCCCGAAGGATATGTAGAACCGGAACGGAAACCCCGTCCCGCCAGAAAACCCTACAATAACAATTCTCGGGATCGCGGCAGTGGTGGACATCGTCGCTAAGAATGCAAATTCCTTATAAAAAAACCGTTTTAAATAATGGTATTAATATACTAACCCGGTCGGTCGATTCCCTTCGATCGGCTGCGGTTGGTATTTTTATTCAAGCCGGTTCTGCTGATGAAAGCTCTAAGAACAATGGCATTGCTCATTTTCTGGAACATATGTCATTTAAGCAAACCAAAACCCGCAACGCTTACAATATTGTTGAGGGTATAGAATCTAAAGGCGGACAAATAAATGCTTATACTTCGCGAGAGATGACAGCTTTTTTTGCCCGTGTTCTAGATACCGAAGTCAATACTGCTTTAGAAGTTCTTTGCGATATTGTTCAAAATTCCACTTATCCCAAAGATGAGATTGAGCGCGAGCGATCAGTTGTTATTGAAGAAATTCATGATTCTTTAGATAGCCCGCAAGATGTAGCTAATGATGCTTTTATGAAGCAGATGTTCCCCGATCATCCCTATGGCTATCCCATTGCCGGTACTATTGATACGGTTTCTTCATTTAACTTTGAAACTATTCGTGATTTTGTTGATGAAAACTATACACCCGATCGTATTAGCATTGTAGCAGTAGGTGCTGTGGACCATGATCTAATTGTCAAGCAAATAGAAAGCCTTATGGGTTCAATTCCCGCATCAGGAAAGGGAGGACATAATTATCCTCTTTTTGATCCTCGGGAAAAAGAACTTGTCATTACTCGTGATATAACTCAAACGCATATGCTTATTGGTCGAAGAGCCTACTCTTATTCTGATGAGCGCCGCATAGTTTATTCAATTTTAAATGCAATTCTTTCTGCCGGCATGACCTCTCGTCTATTTTATAATATTCGTGAAAAATATGGCTTTGCTTATACGATTTATTCATTTATAGACGCTTTTAAAGAGAGTGGCTTATTTGGTGTATATGTAGCTACTGATCTAAAACATGTAGATACACTTCAGGATCTGATCTGGAAGGAATTCAATAAATTGAAGAATGAAGGCATTTCCAAAGCCGAACTTACTAAAGTTAAAGCTCAAAGCATGGGCTCTTTGCTTATGGGCCTGGAAAGTATGTCTCATCAAATGCAACGAATGATACATCAGCATGTGCACTATGGTAAAATTATTTCTATAGACGAAACGCTTAAAGAGGTCGAAGCGGTAAGTCCCGAAGATATCCAAAAATTAGCTCATGAACTATTTGATGAAAGCTTATTTCATCGTCTTTTGTTAAAACCTAAGAGAAAGTAAATGAATTATCCGGTATTGGCATATCATAAAGTGAGCACTCAGTGGGAACTCTCATTTACGATGTTGTATCCAAAACAATTTGAACGACAAATGAGGTACTTGGCAAAAAAGGGTTATATTGGTAAAAGTCTAAAAGAATATCTAGCAAATCCTCAAGATAATTATTTTGTCATTACATTTGACGATGCCTATGAAAGTGTTTACAAAAATGCATTTCCGCTTTTGCAAGAATTAGGTTTTACCGCAAGTATATTTGTTATTTGCAATTATATGGGAAAAAATAATACCTGGGATTTTACTCCGGGGAAGATCTACTCCAGGCACATGGATAAGGAAAGTATTCTTAAACTTCATCATGCAGGCTGGGAAATAGGCTCGCATGGTTTAGATCATCTCGTGATAACCTCTATGAGCTCAGAAGAAGCAATGAATGATCTGCAGGAGTCTAAAGCTATTCTTGAAGACTTAGTGGGGGAGGACGTGGAAAGCTTCTGTTTTCCGTTTGGTAATTACACTAAAGAAATTGTAGAGAAAGCTAAAAAAGCAGCTTACAAAAATCTTGTAGGTTATACGGAGCGATCTCGTTATGGTGTAATAAAACGCTCTTCAGTTTATCGCCTTGTAGATAATAAATATTCAGTATTAAGAAAAATACAGCAAGGATCTTCAAGCATGTTTTTTGCTCATATTAAAGAAGCTTTTTTTCATTCATTTTCGCTATTGTCCAGAATGAAGCAAAAAGTAAGTTCTAAAAAAAACATAGATCCTGATCATCTGTAGATTTTAGAGTATAAGCAAGAAGTCCCGGACTTAAGAACTCCGTTTTTTTTTGCGCAAATATACATGTCAAACTGTTTTGTTTTAGCTTAAATAAAAGCATTAATCTCTCTTTTAAAACTCAGATTTTAGAAAGCATTTCAAGCTTTACTTACATTAAATAACTTAAAAATACACTTGATTATTAGCTACTTATCGCTGTAAATTAAAGCTAAATCAATAGGATGTTTTATGAAGTATAAAAAAATTAAAAAGCTTTATTATTCTATTTCTGAGATATCGGATATGCTTGAGATTAAAGCTTCTGCCATTCGATATTGGGAAAAGGAATTTAAGGATTTAAATCCTCAAAGAAATCGTGCCGGCAACCGTTTGTACAAAGAAGCAGATATTGATATGATTCTTTTAATTAATCATTATGTTCATGGAAGGTCTTTATCTATTCAAGATGCAGATGAACTAATTCAAAGTTTAAAAAAAGAAAAATTTTATGATAGAAAAGTCAAGGAATTAAGAGAAGCTCTGATGGAAGAGACACCTGAGTCAGATTCTGTCAGGGATAAAAAAGAGGATGAAATCCTTCCACCCGCAATAGAAGTGGAAAATCTTGACAAAAATGAAGAAATTGATGAAATAAAAGCTGATATTAACCCTGATGAAGGCATAGATAGCATTTTGGAACTTGATGAACCCTTAGATAAAACCCAGGACAATGGTCAGCAGGGGACTGATGAAGAAACAGAAGAAGACAAGAAGGCCAATCAGGTTAGCCTGGAATTTGAGATCGTGCCTCCTACAAAAGAAACATTTATTTACCCTCTCGATGATCAGGATGAAGATGAAAACGATATGTCTGAAGCAGAAGATCTAGCCATTACTCTGGATACAAACCCTATTCCTCAACCTATTCTTCAACCCAAGCCTCAGCCTGAATCTGAATCTCTCCCTGAAGTTAAGGAATTATTAAAGAAAATCTCTAAAAACATCAATGATATAATTGCTATACTTAATGAATAGAAAACTGATAATCAATAATAAGAAATTAAGGCACAAAAGATCTTATGTCTTTTTTTATGGCTAAAATTATTTACTAGATCCTTTTCTATGAGCCAGCACTATCTGATTTGCGAGAGATTTTTTCCGCACCCCACATCACTTTTTATAAGGCTTTATTAAGAAGATATGCTTCTACTTGTGATCGCTGAGCCGAGTAGTCTTTTTTACAATTTCTTTTATAAATTACATTTAAGCTATTGCACTAAAGCTATAATTATTCTATATTAATCTGCTTTTTCGGAGCGTGGCGCAGCCCGGTAGCGCACTTGAATGGGGTTCAAGGGGCCGCAGGTTCAAATCCTGTCGCTCCGACAGCAAAAAAACAGGAGAAATAAAATTCTCCTGTTTTAATTTTAGCGAGATTTTTACATCTCACTCACATATAACTGAGTAGAAAAATCCTTAAGAAAGTTTTAAAAAAAAATCAGAATTAATCTTGTCTTTTGGTCTATAATATTACTTTTAATTACTCCTAATTATGGGAGGACTTCACCATCAAGAGTGTAATTATACTTCTTTTTTTATTATTATCCTCAACTTCTTTCTAATTTTTGATATCTATATTTGCAAAGTTGAACCATATGGAGTCGGCTAGAATTATGGTATATCGCTCTAAAACTGTAGATTGCTTATATTTATTATTTAAATAGCATATTTTGCAGTTGAATAATATCATTTTTCCACCCAAAATTTATTTAAGCATGATTTGGAGCTAGCATACTTTTTTAGCTCTTTTCTTGCTAGCCGATACATCTTTTAATATATTTATACCATATAACTAAGAAGAAGGGTTCTCATGAAAGTTTTAAAAAAATCCAGGAAAAGTTTAATCTTTAAGTCTTTAGTTTTATTTTTTATTCTAATTTTTGCTGTTCCGGTTTTTGCGGAACCAGCTTTGCAGGGATTAACAGTACCGATCAGCGATTGGGCATATGAAGAAGGTAGCGAGGGCAAAATTTCAAGGATCACTAACATTATTCAGGAAGCAAAAGCCCAAAATTATAATGCAATATTTTTTGAAGTCCGTGAGGCAGGTGAGAGTGTCTATCCACATCCTGAAGTTTCCTGGTCAACATATTTTAATGAAAAAGCTCCCGGATTTGATCCACTGGAACTTGCTTTAAAACTTGCTCATGAAGCAGGTCTGCAATTCTATGCTAAATTCGATGTCCTGAAAGCTTATTCAAGGTTCACTAAACCTCAGTCACCTGATCATGTTTTTAATAGGCATCGCGATTGGTTTTTAAAAGACGACTTGGATGAATTTCTTGACTATAATGCAGCTTTCTATTTAGATCCTATGGATCCGGAGGTAATCGCCTATCTTAAATCCCGAGTTTCTTTTCTTGTTAAAGAATATGATTTGGATGGCATATCGTTTAGTGGTGTACATTATCCCGGGGATAAAATATTATCAAGAAAGGCTTTTCGGGAAAAATATTTGCTGGTAAAAGATTTCTTTGCAAAAGATGAGATCTCATTTGCAGGCGAAGCGATAACATCTTGCCTTGAAGCCTTAACTACAGAAGTCAGACTCATAAAACCTTATCTCTTTTTGTCTGCAGAAATACATCCTCTCAGGACCTTTGATAAAAAGAAAAAAGATATGGATCCGGCTGATAATTATTTTATGCAGGATGGACAAACTTGGCTGGATATGTCCATTGTTGATGCCCTTATTCCGCTAATGCACGATAGAAGTAAAAATACAGTTTTTTTCTATAATCAATATAAAGACAAGAATGCTAAGGTCAACAATATTTTGCCTTCCTTACGAGGTGATACTGATGTTTATCGCTGCTCTGATGTAAAAAAATCCATTGATCAACTTAAAAAAAATGGGGCCAATGCTTTTGTGATCTATTCTGCTGGTGATGCGCTTCAGGCTAAACAGATCTTTGACACTTCAGCTGAGCTCCCTTATATGGCAAGAACTCATCATTCTGCTTTTGCTGTTCAACTGGATATGAGTGGTCAGGAAATAAAAGGCAGTCTTATTAGAAATGAAGATAATGGACGACTACACTTTCTTGATTCTCAAGGACTTGTTCATATCAGTCTAAGTGAAAAACCTCGAACACTAAAGCTTCAAAGCGTGAAATTAAAAATGCGTTTTGAAACTCGTGGATGGGTAAAACCTTATCGCTATGATCTGATATCCAATAAACGGGTTCAGCGACCCGAACATTTTATTGAGTTGCGAAAAGCTCCTTCTTTTATGACTAGAGACTCAAGTTTTGCTTTTCTTTTTAGAGCAAGTGAAGGTATTAGCAGTATCAATGATGAAGTCATGATTCCTTACAGCAATACGCGTATTTTCTGGAAAGATATTCCTTTTAAACCCTATGGGCAGACCACAAAAGTCCGCGGAACCTTACTGACTGAGAATGAAGCACTCATCTATGAAGATATTTTCATGGGGAATTGTCCAGATACAACAACAAAACATGCGGTGTTATTGAGCTCTGTTTCTCCTAGAGATACGGTATTTTTGCCACCTGATGATCATTTGAATATTTCTTTCGCATCCATGATGCCCGAGGAACTTGATACGGTTTTATTATATGCCAATGGAAAAATTTATCCTTGTAAGTTCAACGGAAAGCGATATGTTGCAGAAATACCTTCAGCCGCTTTCGAGATATATTCAACAGTCTATTTGCAAGTTGCTGCTCGTGATAGAGCAGGTAAAAATTATTCATATACTTTACCAACGATTCTTAAGATCATTCCTGAGCACAAGTTTCCTGTTCTTGAAAGCATTGCAGAATTTTCACAGGCTTCCTATTCTTTGGGAGAAGTAAGACTTGGCGGACCATATATGGCAGAATTTGCTCCCGGAGTACGTTTTAGATGTGATGGTAAATTTGGATCAAATTACAGATTAAAGTTATCGGAGAGCGAATATGCCTATATTCCTGAAAATGAAGTAAAAGAACTCCCGGCAACGACCCCAATCCCTCATTATCAGCTCTATAATCTCCATGTAAAGCCCGATAGTATGAAAGACGTCCTGACTATACCCTGGCCGGAACCGGTCCCTTACGCCTTACTACCGCAACCGGAATTGAATCGATTGCGTTTACGACTTTTTGGTGTTCAATCCAGCTCAACTTGGTTAACACATCTCAGCGGTTTAGAAGTGATAGATCATGTTAGCTGGGAACAGCTGAACGCTGAAACTTATGATATTTATGTATATTTAAAAGATAATGATATCTGGGGTTATGATCTGAAACAACACGCCGGATATTTGACTTTATCGGTCAAACATCCTCCTGAAAAGGATTCTTTAAAAATTGCTATTGAGGCCGGTCACGGAGGGCCGTGGAATTGGGGAGCCGTGGGTTTATCAGGTTTAAAGGAAAAAGATATTAACCTCGATACATCTGAACGCTTGATCGAAATATTAAGAAAAAAAGGATATGATGTTGTCGAAATCCGTCCCGGAGATAGCGAGATCAAGTTAAGAGACAGATGGAAAATAACTGAAGAAGTAGATGCAGACTTATTTGTATCCATACATGCAAATGCCGCCGGTGGTGATTATTTACGTGTTGCCGGTACAAGTACTTATTATCATAATCCTTTTTGGCGATCATTTGCGGAATTGACCTATGAAAACTTGCTTGAACTTGGACTTGATGAATTTGGTATTGTGGGATCTTTCAATTATATGATGTGTCGCATGAGCAACAGACCTTCTATTCTTGTGGAAAAGGCTTTTATGAGCCATGCTGAGGATGAAAATAAACTTGCTGATCCCGCTTTTCGTCAGACTATTGCCGAAGCCATTGCAAAATCCATAGAAGACTATATAGACGAAAAAATATCAAAATAAAAATTGTATTTTTAACCATCCTATCCCGGATAAATGTCTCTTGATATAATTATCCGGGATTTCTATATCAAGAATATAGTGAATGTATCTCCATTTATGATTGCCAATATGTCATAAGCTTTCGTATCTAACTGCCTTTATGTCAGTGATTTCTGATTTTTCATTGACAAATTGACAAAATAATTCTTTGGTATGAAAATTGTAAGATAAAGACTGAGGAAAATGAAATTAAAAAGGAGAAAAAAATGAATTTTAATAAATATACCGAAAAAAGCAAAGAGGCTATACAGCGTTCACAATTTCTTGCAGAAGAACATGGACAGGAAGAGATACTTCCCATACATTTATTATATGCTTTGCTTACACAAGATGATGGCTTGATCCCGCGATTGATAAAATTGAGTGAGAATAATGTCGAAGATTTTATCCAAAGTACTGAAGAAAAGCTTTCACAATTACCGCGTTTGGGTTCTGTTTCACAAGCGCATCTCAGTCATGAATTATTAAAATTATTCAATGATGCCGAAAAAGATGCCCAGCGTATAAAAGACGAATATGTGAGTGTTGAACATATTTTTTTGCAAATGTTTGACAAAAAAAGCACTGCAGATGTTTTAAAGGAAAATAATTTTTCTAAAGACCAATTCTTGAAAATTCTACAAAAAGTGCGTGGCGGACAAAGTGTTAATGATGCAAATCCGGAATCAAAATACGAAGCCCTGGAACGTTTTGGCATAGATCTTACGGAAGCAGCTAAAAACTCTAAGCTAGATCCTGTGATTGGTCGTGATGAAGAGATACGTCGCGCTATTGAAATTTTAGCGAGACGGACAAAGAACAACCCTGTATTGATCGGTGAGCCGGGAGTGGGGAAGACAGCTATAGTTGAAGGATTAGCACAGCGTATTGTCAATGCCGATGTCCCGGATTCATTAAAGGATAAACAGATCATTATGCTGGATATTGCATCGATATTAGCCGGTGCAAAATATCGTGGAGAATTTGAAGATAGATTTAAATCTGTCTTAAAAGAAGTTGAAAGTTCCAATGGTAAGATCATTTTATTCATTGATGAATTACATTTGATAGTGGGAGCCGGTAATTCCGAAGGCGCAGTGGATGCAGGGAATATGTTAAAACCTGCTTTAGCTCGTGGATCGCTGCACTGTGTGGGAGCAACTACATTGAATGAATACCGTAAATACATTGAAACGGATACAGCTTTAGAAAGGCGTTTCCAGAAAATATTGGTCACTGAACCTAATGTTGAGGATACGGTCTCTATTCTAAGAGGAATTAAAGAAAAATACGATATCCATCATGGCGTACGAATTACCGATGGCGCATTGGTTTCTGCAGCAAGATTATCACATAGATATATTACGGATAGATTCTTACCTGATAAAGCCATTGATCTCATAGATGAAGCTGCCTCGCATTTGCGTGTAGCTATCGATAGTATGCCGGAAGAGTTGGATGAACTTGAACGTCGCCGTGTTCAACTTGAAATTGAAAAACAAGCGCTTAAAAAGGAAAAAGATGCTCGTTCTAAAGAACGCTTAACAGAATTAAAAAAAGAACTATCACGATTAAAGGAAGAGCATGAAGTTCTTAAAGTCCAATGGATGTCCGAAAAATCTTTGATCCAGGATATACAGCAGATAAAGACTTCTATTGACCAATTAAAGGCAGATGAAGCCGATGCTGAGCGTCGGGGTGAATACGAAAAAGTTGCGCAGATCCGTTACGGTTCTTTGCTTGAAATGCAAAATAAATTAGAAGAAGGCAAGAAAAAACTGGCCGAGCTTCATGGAAAATCTCCCATGCTAAAGGAAGAAGTCGATGAAGAGGATATCGCCGATGTTGTCAGTCGTTGGACCGGGATACCCATTAACAGAATGTTACAATCCGAAAATGACCGTCTGCTTGAACTTGAAGATCATCTTCATGAACGGGTTATAGGCCAGGACAACGCTTTGTTAGCCGTCGCAAATGCCGTTAGAAGAAGTCGTAGCGGCTTATCTGATGAGAATCGACCTATCGGATCCTTTCTGTTTCTTGGACCGACAGGCGTGGGCAAAACCGAATTATCCCGCGCATTGGCACATTTTCTTTTCGATGATGAACATGCCATGCTGCGTTTTGACATGTCTGAATTCATGGAGAGACATTCAGTATCTCGTCTTATCGGAGCACCTCCGGGATATGTAGGATATGAGGAAGGTGGCAAATTAACAGAAAGTGTTCGTCGCCGCCCTTATTCCGTTATTCTCTTGGATGAAATAGAAAAAGCTCACCCGGATGTTTTTAATATCTTGCTTCAGATATTGGATGATGGCCGTTTAACGGACGGAAAAGGTCGCACGGTTGATTTCAGGAATAGCCTAATCATTATGACCTCTAATCTGGGTTCTAATTTTGCTGCCGATATATTTAGCAAAGGGACGGCTTTCAATACTCTTGATAAGCGCTTACAAGATATACTTCGTCAACAATTTAAACCTGAGTTTATAAATAGAATTGACGAGATCGTCACTTTCCAGGTTCTTAGTATTGAGCAATTGACATCAATTGTAAGTATTCAATTCAAGCGCATACAAGAAAGACTGGCCCACCAGAACATTTCAATGGAATTGAGTGAAAAAGCAAAGCATTGGCTTGCAAAAGCAGCTTATGATCCTGATTTTGGTGCAAGACCGCTTAAGCGTTTAATGCAACAGAAAATTGAAAATTATCTGGCTGACAAAATGCTCCGAGGAGAATTATTAACCGGGAAAAAATATATGCTGGATCTTGAGGATAATAATATTAGAACCTTTTGCATAAACTCCCATTAAAGCATTTGCGGTTAGAATCCCCTTTTTCTTCTTTGAATATTTTGTTAATAACCCCTTATAAACAAGATATTGGCATCGAAAAGAAAATTTTCTCTCGCAAATAAGATAGTGTCAGCTTTTGCAAAGATTTCTATTGAACTAAAGATGCGATAATTTGAACTGATTAATATGATAATAAAAAAGAGACTCACAATAATGAGTCTCTTTTGTTTTATGAATAAATTTTATACTTTTCCTAAGGATAGATCTCCGGTGATCTTGATCATATTTCCATCTCTTACAACATCAAGTTCTCTATCGGGATATGCTATTGGGAGCCTCAGTTTAAGTTCCTCAACTGCTTCATCTTCAATCTCTTCAATAACATCATCCGGTACATTCTCAAGTGTTTTAAGATCAATATCTATAATATAGCCACGTCCTTTTCTAGACCCTAAGCCGAGGGTAAAATCAGCTCGGATATCAAAGAGTCCGTCATGGGATCTGTTGGATGTTGTTCCATGTTCTCTGCGAGCAGGATGAAGGTCGTAATCATTTCCGTAGCGTTCTTCCAATAGTGTATCTATTTCGTCAAGAATGCCTTTGAGTTTTCGTTCCCAGGCAACAAGTTTATGGTGTCTCATCTAATCTTCCAGCGAGTGGACAAAAAGTCCTGATCTCAGTTTTGGTTCAAACCAGGTGGTTTTAGGAGGCATAAGAGCTTTAGAGTCTGCAACTTCTATTAATTGCTCAATAGTGATAGGATAAAGTGCAAAAGCTAATTTCATTTCGCCCGAATTTACGCGTTTTTCAAGTTCTTCAAGACCGCGGTCACCACCTACAAAATCAATGCGATTATCTTTACGGATATTTTGAATTCCCAGGATTGGTGAAAGTATTAAATTTGTTAACAAAGCTGAATCTAGACTTTCCACAGGATCACTAAGATCGAATTTATCCGTCTTAAGTCTTAATTTATACCAATTTTGACCAAGATACATAGCAAAATCGTGCTCTTTTCTGGGTTTAGCAGAGTCTTTACAGCAAGTTTTTTCAAGATCGAAATTTTCTTGTAAAGCTGATAAAAATTTATCTTCATTAAGGCCGTTCAGGTCTTTGATTATTCTGTTGTAATCAATGATATTTAGCTGGTTATCGGGGAAAAAGACCGCTAGGAACCAGTTATATTCTTCTTTACCTGTATGCTGCGGATTATTGTCTCTTCGCATTTTTCCTACCGTGGCAGAAGCTTTAGAGCGATGATGTCCATCCGCCACATAAACATATTCAATATTTGCAAAGTGTTTGCGAAGTTCTGAGATAACTTGATTATTATTTATTAACCAAAGAGTATGGCGGACAGTATCTTGAGTCGTAAAATCATACTCTGCTTTATTATGAGTTTGATCTTCAATAAGACGATCGATTTTTCGATTATCCTGATAAGTAAAAAATACCGGACCCGTATGTGCATTGACTATATCAATATGGTTAATACGATCTATTTCTTTTTCTTCGCGTGTTAATTCATGGATCTTAACATGTCCGTCAAGGTAATCATCAATATGTTGAACAGCAATCAATCCGGTTTGCGAACGACCATTTAGAATTTGTCTATAAATATACATGGATTCACAGACATCCTGTATCATGTATTTTTCACGAAACATCTTAAGGTTTTCTGATGCTTTAGCATAAACTTTATGGTCGTATAAATTTGTTTGAGGAGGAAGATCGACTTCAGATTTAACAACGTGAAGGAAAGAGTAGGGTTCAATATTAACAAGAATACGCGCCTCTTCGGAACTTACGACATCGTAAGGAGGTGAAGCAATTTTTGATGCTAATTCTCTTTTAGGGCGAATAGCTTTAAATCCTTTGATCCTGACCATATTTTTCTCCATTTAAATGAATTAAAAATAAAACTTAAATTAAATAAAAATGCTCATATAAACAATTTAATTCTATAAAATACAGGGGTTTATATTAATTCATGCGAATTAATTAAAAACAATACTAAAGGCAAGAATAATGAATTAAGAAATGAGATCACCTTAAGAAAATTTGTTAAAATGTAGAAATAATCGATGAATTGTAAATTGTCTATAAAGAATAAAGCCCCGGATCCCGAGGCTTTATCTATAATTAATAGTTGTTTTATCCTTTTAAAGCCGCAACAATTTTTTCAGCGATCTCGCTCCCTACTCTTTCTTGGGCTTCGGCAGTTGAAGCACCAACATGAGGACTTACAGATACATTGGGATGGGAGACGAGCTCAAGATTCTTGGTAGGTTCTTCTACATATACATCAATACCGGCACCCGCGACTTTTCCGCTGTTCAAAGCTTTTAGAAGTGCATCTTCATCAACTACACCACCGCGTGCACAGTTAATAATATAAACGCCATCTTTCATCTTAGCTATTTCATCCTCATCAATAAGTGGTTTAGCCTGTTTGGGTACATGCAATGATATAAAATCTGCTCTTGCCAGTACTTCCTCAAAAGAAAGCAGTTCAATTCCTTCCACTTTTTGTAAGCAAGGGTCTGAACCAATGATTTTCATGCCTAAAGCTTGAGCACGTTTTGCTGTCAATTTACCTATCTTTCCACAGCCAACAATGCCGAGAGTTTTGCCATTGAGTTCAATGCCTTTATACTCTTTTTTATTCCATTTTCCTTCGCGCATGGTAACATTTGACTTATGGAGAAAACGTGCAAGAGCGAACATATGTGCAATGGCCAGTTCTGCAACGGAAGCAGAGTTCGCCGCAGGTGTATTCAGGGTAGGAATTCCTTTTGTTTTGGCATATTCATGATCAATATTATCAATTCCGGCGCCGCCACGAGCTATACAGATAAGTTTTTTACCTGCATCAATAACTTCCTTAGGAACTTTAGTGGCTGACCTGACAAGAATGCATTCGTAATCTTTGATGTTTTCAACCAGTTCTTCCGGGGAATAGTTCTTATTTACACATTCAATACCGGCATTTTCGAGAATCTCCTGACCTTTTTTACTAAGACCATCAGAAATCAACACTTTCATCATATTCTCCTTTGAATATTAAGGGTTATGGGTAAAAGCCCAAATTATTGTCAATTATTCTTGGAATTTAAATAAAAATAATCAAAAAACTAACTTTATAATTTAATAAAAAATTCTTAGATTAGGGGGATTTATTTTAGAAATCTTTAAAAAAAAGATCCAAATGGATAGAGGAGGAAAAGTGGCACAAAAAGAGATTTTACTATTGACCATTAGTGGAGAAGATAAACCCGGTTTAACTTCGAGCATTACTCAGATACTTTCTGAATATAAGGCAAATGTTCTTGATATTGGTCAGGCTGTTATTCATAACTCATTATCTTTAGGAATACTTTTAGAAGTTGAAGAAGAAAATACATCAAATATTTTGAAGGATCTGCTCTACAGATCTCACGATCTGGATATCAAGGTGCGTTTTTCTCCTATTCCTGAAGAGGATTACAATGAATGGGTAAACCGTCAGGCTAAAGGTCGGTATGTTGTTACGATGTTTTCGCGCAAGATAGCAGCTGAGCATATTTCAAAAATTACAAGTATTATTTATAAGCAGGGATTGAATATTGATCTTATAAATCGTTTGACAGGGCGCATCCCTTTGAACGGAAAAGACAAAAATAAGCAGGCCTGTGTGGAATTCTCTGTCCGGGGAAAGCCAAAGAATGAAAAGAAAATGAAAGCGGAGTTTTTTAATTTGGCAAATTCAACAGATGTTGATATTGCTTTCCAGCGTGATGATGTTTACCGTAAAAATCGCAGGTTGGTATGCTTTGATATGGATTCGACTCTGATCCAGGCGGAATGTATTGTTGAACTTGCCAAACGCCACGGAGTAGGTGAGCAGGTGCACGAGATAACCGAAGCGGCTATGCGTGGTGAGCTTGATTTCAATCAGAGTTTTAGAAAACGCATCAGTTTGCTTAAGGGACTTGATGAATCCGTTATGAAAGATATCGCAGAAAATTTACCCATTACCGAAGGTGCTGAAAGATTAATATCAACACTTAAGGATCTGGGGTATAAAGTGGCGGTTCTTTCGGGCGGCTTTACATATTTCGGAAAATATTTGCAGAAAAAATTGGATATTGACTATGTTTACGCTAATGAACTTGAGATCGTAGATGCTAAGTTGACCGGCAAACATATAGGTGATATTGTTAATGGCGAGAAAAAGGCAGAGCTTGTTAAATTTCTGGCTCAAATGGAAGGCATAAAAATGGAGCAGGTTATTGCAGTCGGTGATGGTGCCAATGATCTTCCTATGATCAATGCTGCAGGCCTTGGAGTTGCTTTTCATGCAAAACCTCTGGTCAAAGAAAATGCAAATCATTCCATTTCTACCATTGGTTTAGATGGTATTTTGTATCTATTGGGTTACAGAGACAGGCACCTGAAAAATAGATAATTATTCCTCAGCATATAACACAATTGATTTTTGTGATCTGTGCTATTATTCAAGTTATATGGAACTGAAGGTCCTTTCTTTAGAACAAGGCTGTCTCTTCAATTTGCAAATTCTTTACCACTTTGCTAAAGGTTTATATTTAACTAAATGTCTCATAATTGTATGATTAGGAAAGAAAAAAATGATCAAAATTTACGAACTGAAGGAAATAAATGAAGAAACTGTAAATGCTTTTGCTAATTTTATTCCTCAACTTGCACCCGACATCAAGGTTCCAACAATGAGTGAATTAAAAGCAATAGTTTCTTCTCCGGGAAGTACACTATTTGTAGCTGAGGACAAGGAAATTATAGGAGCAATAACATTGATTAATTACCGCATTCCCAGTGGCATAAAAGTATGGATAGAAGATCTTGTGGTAGAAAAAAACGCGCGCGGTAAGGGTGTTGGAGAGGCTTTGATTTTATATGCCATCAGTCATGCACGTAAGTTGGGTTTTAGCAAGATTGACTTAACATCCTCTCTGCATCGCCATAAAGCCAAAGGATTATATCAAAAGCTTGGATTTGTCAAACGATCTTCAAGGGTTTATCGTTGGCAAGATTGAATTTGATTCCTTGAAGCTAATAGAACCCTGTGCAGAAGCTTAAATACAATATCTTGCTATGAGTTTTTTTGAGTATTAGGTAAATATACCATGTTTCCGTCATCCTTTTTTAGATAAAAAGGAGATAATAAAACAAATCTGAGAAATTGGCTTTTGACCCAGATTACATATTTTAAATTCAATTATTGTTTATAGTTCTTCTTGCAATTCAAGCCAACGATATTCCGCTTTTTCTATGGAGCTGGAGAGCTTTTCGTGTTCAATAGCGAGCTTATTCATTTCTTCGATGGTCAGATCTTTAAAATCGGGTGAAATAAAGAGTGTATCCAATTCTTTTTTTCTGGTACTTTGGGCCTCGATGATCTTATCCAGTTTGCTGATCTCTTCTCTTATGTCTTTTTGAGCGACATAGCGTTTTTGTCGTTCTTCGGCTTCGAGTCGCTTTTGCATTTTTCTATCCAAAGGCGCATCATCTTTTAGCGAATTTTCTTCAGTGTTTTCATCAATAAGGAGGAATTTTTCTTCGTAATCGGAATAATTCCCAAGAAATTCAGTGGCATGTTTTTCTTTAAAATGAATAACTTTAGTGACCAGCATATCAAGAAAAAATCTATCATGAGATACAATGAGAACAGATCCCGAAAAGTCATCTAAGGCAGAAGCCAGGATTTCTTTACTTTGCATATCAAGGTGATTGGTTGGCTCATCAAGAATGAGAAAATTTGCATTGGATAAGAGGAGTTTAATTAATACGAGCCGACTTTTTTCACCACCACTAAGTACTGATACAGGTTTATCTGCATCATCGCCGGAAAATAAAAAGCGTCCCAATAAAGAGCGGACTTCACTTCTTGGTAGTTGTGCTGCGCTATTCCAAATTTCTTCAAGAACAGTGTTTCTTGGATTTAGTAGTTCTAAATGATGCTGAGCAAAGTAAGCGATCTTTGAATTGTAGCCTAGTAGTAGCTTGCCTTCTGTAGCTTCCAGATTACCAATGATAAGTTTCATTAAAGTGGACTTACCAACACCATTGGGACCGACCAGTGCAGCTTTTTCGCCACGGCGGATCTCGAAATTGGAATTAGTGAAAACAGCTTCCTTATCGTAAGAAAATCCCAATTGATGCGCTGCAACAACAGGATCACCCGAGCGCTCAGCTGTGTTGAACATCAGTTTCATAGTAGCTGAAGAAGCAGAGGTCACTTCTTGAATTTTTATTCTTGAAAGTTGTTTTACCCGACTTTGAACTTGTTTAGCTTTGCTGGCTTTATATCGAAATCGTTCAACAAACTGCTCAATATGAGCGATCTTTCGTTGCTGATTTTTCATGGTAGCAAGTTCAAGTTCTATGCGTTGCTCTTTTTGTATCTCATAATCGGTAAAATTACCCGGATATTGGATGATCTTGCCATTATCAACTTCAATGACAGCATTAATGATCTTATCTAAAAAATATCTATCATGTGATACAATGATCAAGGTGCCTTTATAATTAGCAAGAAGGTTTTCCAGCCAGACCAAGGTCTCCATATCCAAATGGTTTGTAGGTTCATCAAGCATCAGGCAGTCTGGCTCTTGCAAAAGGATCTTTGCCAGAGCTATACGCATTTGCCAGCCACCGGAAAATTCAGAAAGAGGTCTACTGAAATCTTTTTCCCTAAAACCCAAGCCGGTTAAAGTCTCTTTTGCTTTCGATTCTATAGCGTAAGCATTCAATAGATGAAAACGTTCTTGCAATTGATCGTAAGCCTGTAACAATTCAATAGAATCATCTTCAGATATCCGTTCTTCAAGAGAGCGCATTTCTTTTTCAAGCTGAAAAATATGTTCAAAAACGCTTAATACTTCTTCAAGAAGTTCAGTTTCGGTATTCTGATATTCAATCTCTTGTTGTAAATAGGCAACTTTTGTGTTTTTGGGAATAACAAGCTGACCTTCGTTAGGTTCGGAGAGATTTGCAATGATCTTTAATAAAGTGGATTTTCCTGAGCCATTCTGCCCTACCAGACCAAAATGTTTCCCGGGTGGCAAGGATAGAGAACAGCGATCAAAGACTATTTGGCTACCAAAATTTACTGAAATATCAATAAGTTGTATCATAGAGGGGAATTTAAAGGCAAAGGTCAAAAATCAAAAGGCAAAAGTGAAGAAAAAGGATACAATTGTAGAAACTTATATTCCGCCAGGCTATAGCCTATCGCTACTGCCCCGCTTGTGGTTGTAGTGCCACAGCATGGTGTGGCAGAAGAATAATTATAAAAAAAGCCCCGAATTTGGGGCTCTATTTATATTTGATAATTTATAATTATTCTTCAAGCGCCAATTTCAACACTTCCACCATATCAGATACAAAATGGAAAACCAGGTCATCACGAATTTCTTTTGGGATGTCATCGAGGTCTTTTTCGTTTCTTTTTGGTAGTATGATGGTCTTTAATCCTGCGCGATGTGCTGCTATGACTTTTTCTTTGATACCGCCAACAGGCAGAACGGAACCACGAAGGGTGATCTCACCGGTCATAGCAAGGTCGTTCTTTATTTTGCGATCTGTCAGAACAGAAACAACTGAGGATAATAAGGTAACACCGGCGGAAGGTCCGTCTTTAGGTATGGCTCCTGCAGGAATATGAATGTGAAGGTCCAATTTTTTCTCGTATCCTTCATCTACTCCCAGTTCTTTTGCATTAGAACGAATAAAGCTCAGAGCCGCCTGCGCAGATTCTTTCATAACATCGCCAAGCTTACCTGTAAGCTGAAGTTTCCCTTCTCCCGGCATTTTGGTGGATTCGATGAATAAAATATCGCCACCTACTTGAGTCCAAGCAAGACCAATTGCAATTCCGGCGCGTTTCATGCGTTCGGCTTGATCGCGGAAGAATTTTTGTCTGCCCAGATATTTAATCACAGCTTTTTCACTGATAGATTTTTTACGGGAACGAGAGCTTTCCACTTTTTCTTTTGCGACTTTACGGCAAATATGAGCAATTTCACGATCCAAAGATCTGACTCCGGCTTCTCGTGTGTAATTTTGAATGATAATACTGATGCCTTCTTCTGTAAAATCAATATCTTTTGTGCTTAAGCCGTGTTCTTTTATTTGGTGAGGGATGAGAAATTTCTCGGCAATACGTTTTTTTTCCGGAAGAGTATAACCTGAAAATTCAATAAGCTCCATACGATCACGTAAAGGTCCCGGTATGGTATCAGCCCAGTTGGCTGTAGCAATGAACATAACATTGCTCAGATCAAAAGCTGTTTCGAGATAATGGTCCGAGAAGGAGTAATTCTGCTCAGGATCGAGTACCTCCAGTAAGGCACTAGATGGATCACCTTTGTAATCTGCACCGAGTTTATCTATTTCATCCAAAACAAAGATAGGGTTATTAGAACCGGATTTCTTGATACCTTGTATAATACGACCCGGCATAGCACCGATATAGGTACGACGATGACCACGGATCTCGGCTTCATCTCGAACACCACCTAAAGACATACGATGAACATTTCTTCCCATGGCTCTCGCAATAGATTTTGCTACTGAGGTTTTACCTGTTCCGGGAGGGCCTACAAAACAAAGAATAGGTCCTTTGACGACTGAATCCGGATCTGTCTCAAGTTTAAGTTTCCTTACAGCCAGATATTCAAGGATACGCAATTTTATTTTATCCAGACCATAATGATCTTCATCCAGAACCTTTGATGCATTGGTAAGATCGATCTCGTCTTCAGTAGACACCGACCAAGGTAATTCTGCGATCAATTCAAGGTAGGAGAGAGAGACATTATATTCCGGTGACTGTTTAGATACTCGCTGAAGTCTTTCAATTTCGGCATCTGCAGCCTTTTGAGCTTCTTCGGGAAGATTTGCCTTCTCGAGCTTTTCCTTAATGGTATTAATGCGTTCATCTTCGTCGTCACCCAATTCTTTGCGAATAGCCTTGAGTTGTTCGCGTAAATAATATTCTCTTTGATTTTTATTGATGTTCTCTTTTACATCCAATTGGATCTTTTCGCCAATTTTAGCTTTTTCGAATTCATCGTGTAAAATTCCTGCGACAGCAATTAGGCGTTTATTTATATCGAATTGCTCCAATATATGCTGTTTTTCCTCAACAGGGATATTTAACATGGAAATAATCACATCAGCAAGATTTCCATCACCCACAGCATTCATCATCATGGTAATATTATCTTTAGATAAATAATCTGCAATAGATACAAATTCTTTGAAAGATTCTTTTAGGCGTTCTCGGATAGCAACACTTTCAATGCTGTCTTCTTCGGTTTCTTTTAGGCGCTGGACAATACCATGATAGTAAGGTTCCATTTTAGTAATCGCATGGATCTCTACGCGTTCCAAGCCCTGAACAATAACAGAGCGACTTTTATCCGGCATAGTAAAGACTTTAACGATCTTAGCCAGAGTTCCGTACTCGTACAGATCCTCTTCCTCAGGATGTTCCATTTCAATTTCTTTTTGTGCAACAACTACAAAGATCTGATCTTCTTTCATGATGTCGTTTAAGAGTCGTAAAGACTGAGCTCTGCCAACATAAAGCGGGATGATCTGCTTGGGAAAAAGAACCGTATTACGCAAGGGCATAATTGGAATTTCTTTAGGTTTATTATAGTTGTCTAAAAGGCTATGGTCATAAGCTACCGGTTCAAATTTATTCATTTTATTCCTCGTCTATATTTTTATTTTTTTCAATAAGTTCTGGTTTTGGATTATTTTCCGGGTCTGTGATAAATGCCGGCTTTTTAGAGTTCGTGCGTCCATCTTGTTTGATCTTAAAAGATTTGATGGTCCCTGAGCCTCCCTGAGGCATTAAGTAAAACAATTTTAATACGCGGACAACTCTCATTGTTACACGCTCGTCAGACCTTTTATCAAAAGCATCATAGGTCTGTGATGGCCAGTGACCCGACTGTAACTGTTTGGATTTCAACCAGTTCAGCATTTCACTTATGTGTGGATTTTCTACAGAAATATTTAAGCGAGCACAGACTTCCAAAACAGCAAGTACACCACCGGCAAAGGAACCCTCGAACATATAATCTTTAGATAAAACTTCCCAGGCAATTTTACCTTCGATAATGCCACCACGATTTTCTACAAAAAGGTGATCCAGCAAGAATTCTACAGCCTTACGTATTTTAGTGCTTTTGAAATATTTTATACAATAAGAAAATACATGTAGAATTTTGGTAGTTAACCAAACATCGGAATGTCCATCTTTAGTTGTACCCCAACCTTTATCATCGTTTTGTTGTTTTAACAACCACTTTAGATTTTTTTCAAGATAAAGATTATTGGATAGTCCAAATTCCAGTAAAGTCTCAGCAATGAAAGCATTTCCAGCTAAAGAAACAGGGAAGGAGCCATCCTCTTTTTGAAATTTTATGATCAAGATCAAGGAGTTCTCAATAGCGGTCATCTTACGATTACAGTTATAAAAATTGAGTTCTTTGATCATGGATGTGATTTTTAAGATCATTTCTTCCTGACGATCCTCTTCGAATTTTTCTATATTATTTAAAATTCGTTCCAGGGTGAGCAATAGATTAATTCTGCGGATAGATTTTTTTACATCTTCTTCAGTTTCCAAAAGAGCCGCATCGTCGTGTTCAAAAAGTAAGAAATTCTTGTAAAGCTCGTAACGAATAGGCGCATGATAGCCGTGATACAAGACATTAATAGGATCGTAAGGCAGTTCATTTCTGAACCATTTTACTAATTTTGGATTTTTATGAAACATCTATATTCCTAGTTCTAAGGTTTAGGGGGACTGTTTTATCAAGTTATTGCCTTGTCTTTACTTTCTTTTCCTGATCACTTTACCTTCAGCCATCACCATTTTTGGAAAGGAACTTAGATGAAGCGGGTCTTTATCCCAGACTACCAAAGAAGCCCATTTGCCTTTTTCAAGGGTGCCGAGATACTTATCAATGCCGAGGATACGAGCAGGGTTCCGCGTAATTAAAGAAATTGCTTCAACATCGCTCATGCCCTGAATCATAAAAAATTTCAAGGTGTCACGCAGAGAAGTAGATACAATGACTGGATGATCGGAGATCAGAGCATATTCGGCATTGGATTCCATGAGCAATTTAACATTTTCGTAATAGCTGTGTTTAAGCTCAACTTTAGAGCCCAGCGAAGCCAGAGGACCATACATAATGGGAATTCCCGCTTTTGCCAGATCATTGAAAACACTTTTATGCCAGACATCCGAAGTATGGTCGGCCGTGACTTTTAGTCCATATTTTTCTTTGAGTTTGATCAGGTACTCAACATCGTCTTCTTTATGCACATGTATTTTAGCGACCTTTTCACCGGAAAGCAGTTTGATATAATCTTTTTCTTCTGTAGAAAACTTAAAACTATGATCCAGTTTAACATCCTCGATCATCTGTTCAAATTCTTCTTTAGATATCTCGGCTTTTTGTCGTTTTATTTCTACTGCGCGAATGGCTTTATCTTTTTCATGATCAGCTTTTTGTTTTTTTAATAAAATCTCGTCTAATTTTCTTTCAAGAATGCCGTAAACGCCCATTCGAGTGTTGGGTCGATTTCCTTTCCAGCTTGTGGTGCTTCGGGGGTTATAGCCCAATGCCATTTTGTAGCCATAGTCAAGAATTTCGGCATCTTTGCGTGTTTGAGTAAAATTGCGGATGACTTTTGCTTTGCCGCCTACAAGATTGCCACTTCCCGGAACGACGCAAGAATATAAATGTCCAAAATCCACTGAATCTTTAAAAGCCCTGTCATCAAAATAGATGGAATCAATGGGATCGTTTGAGATCAAGAATTGTGAGGTGTAATCATTGGTTTCACCTTCATTGTAAGGCTCGCCTTCACGATCCATACCTATGTGGCTGTGACCGTCAATAAAAGCGGGTGTTACAATGCCTTCGTAGTGGGCATTTTTCTTTGCAGCGGTAATTCCGACTATTTTATTGCCTTCTACAATGATTGCTTTATTTTCTAAGAGCGTATTACCATCGTAAAGTTGGCTTGCATTAATAATTGTCTGTTTTGGCATATATGAGTTCCTTTTATTTGATGAGGCAAGGCATTGCAGTTGAGACAAGGCATTGCCTTGTCTCTACAATATTAATTTTTTCATTTTCTTTATCGTTTCTATGGGCTCTTCACTTCCAAAAACGGCGCTGCCTGCTACAAAGACTTCAACACCGAGTTTGGCAATTCTTTTGATATTTTCTAAATTGATCCCGCCGTCTATCTGAATGAGATAGGGGAGCTTTAAGTCCTTTTTAAGTTTTACCAACTGTATTGCTTTATCGTCAGCACTTGAAATATAGGATTGCCCGCCAAAGCCGGGTTCTACAGACATAATTAGGACATAATCGCAAAGTGGCAAGAATTCTTTTATCTCACTGACATCTGTTTTAGGTTTAATCACTAAACCTGCTTTGACCTTACGCTTGCGAATATGCTTAAGCAGAGTTTCAGGGTTTTTTGCTGCTTCAATATGAAAGCTCAGCCAGTCTGCGCCTGCATCTATATACCAATCTATTGTTTCATCCGGATTAGTGATCATGAGATGAACATCCAGAGGAAGATCGGTAATTTTGCGGATCTTTTTAATAATTGGTGGACCAAAGGTCAGGTTTGGTACAAAATGCCCGTCCATAATATCGCAATGCACCCAATCGGCACCGGCTTTTTCAAGCATGCGGATTTCCGATTCGATATTCATAAAATCCGAAGATAATATGGATGGTGCGATTAATTTATTCATAAGCTTCCTTTCCTATTCTTGTAAGTGAGACTGTCATCCTGAGCCCCGAAGCTTGGGAAAAGGATCTATTGATGCGATGAAGAATAAAAATTTGGATAGACAATAATGAAGATAACAGAAAGTTTAGGGAAGAGATCAGAGCCTTTCTTACAGAGAACTTATTCAAGCTCTTCAGACTTAGATTTTGAGTGGAAACAGGGTTTATACTAATATCCGATTCCGGGGAGATCGCGCAATAAAATTGTCTGACTCTTATTAATTTTTGATAAATCAATTTATTGAGATGAGTGAAAGGGAAATTACGCTGGCTTAACACCGATTTTTCGGTGGAATATAAGCACTTATCATCTAAGATGCTCATAAGCCATTCAGTTTTTCGTACTTCCATCATCATTTTCAAAAGGTCCTTTTTATTCAACATGTAATTTATATTATTTTTCATTCGATTCAAATAGAAACCTCACGCAACATCAGAAAAAATAAAAAATTACAGGGATAAATTTAACCGTAAATGCTTAGAGGAAAGCTGATGCAAAAGGTTTTTATAGTCAAGCGTATTGACTGAACAAGGATGTGTTAGCTAGGAAACATATTTTTAATAAAGGATAAATCGTACAAATATAATCTCGACTAAATTAGAGTTTTAACTTTTTTTGTTTCTACAATTCAACACTTCCACAATTTAAAATTTTAACTCTTTAAAAAAATCCCTTGCAAATTAATATATTATCCTGCAAATTTACTTTGTTAAATAAATAATAAACAATAATGGCTTGTAGCATGGTGTAATAATGCTATCAATCCACATAAGTGGAGGAGAGAATGAAAAGGATCATAAGTCTTTTACTTGTTTTTATTTTTACCTTGTTTTTTTCAGGCTGTGCGGTCAAAAATGATGTACTCCTGACAAAAAGCACCGTAAATGTATCTGCACATTATCTGGATCAAGTTTTTATGAATACTTTGTCGTCTTTGGAGCTTATTGCAAAAACTCCTGAGGCTAAAAGTGTCGATTGGGAAGGTGTTAAATCCTATCTTGAAGAACTTAAGAATGAATTGCCGGGGGTGTATTTTTTAGTCCTGCCGGATGGTAATTATTATTCAGTGAGCAAGGATTTTACAAATTTAAATCTAAGTAGCCGGGAATATTTTGAACCATTGTTTGCCGGAGAAGCAATTCTTGGCCATCCAATTTACAGTCGCTCGACGAGTAAACGATCTGCCTTGATGGCAGCACCTATTATACTTGATGGGGAGGTTGTCGCTGCCTTTGGCGCCTCGGTTTTTCTTGATGAACTGCATCTGAAAATAAACAAATATCTAAGTCTGCCTGAAAATTATCAATGGCTTGTTCTGGATGCTGATGGATATTCCATGTTAAATAATGAGAGTGATTATATTT
>CAZNFT010000015.1:37051-38504 GCA_964572745.1 uncultured bacterium | reverse complement strand
CTGTAGAGACAAGGATCTACTTTGCTAAAGCTCCGAAGAGCAGGCTAACTTGTCTCTATGATAAATCTTTATATCTTTTCCGTGATCAAGTCACCCATCTCTTTGGTTCCAACCAAGTTACAATTAGGTTCCTTGATGTCGCCGGTACGGTAGCCTTCTTTCAGGACTGCTTCAACTGCATTGGCGATATCATCGTAGGCTTCATTCATGCCAAAGCTGTATTTAAGCATCATGGCAGCGCTCATGATCTGTGCAATGGGATTAGCGACACCTTTTCCTGCAATATCGGGAGCAGAGCCGCCACCGGGTTCGTACATGCCAAATGTGCCATCGCTCAATGATGCTGAGGGCAGCATTCCCAAGGAGCCGGTAATGGCCGCAGCTTCATCGGATAAAATATCACCAAACATATTTCCGCAAAGTATCACATCAAATTGTGAGGGTCTCAAGGTTAATTGCTGAGCAGCATTATCGACATACATGGGTTCGTAGTTGACATCGGGATATTCCTTTGCGACTTCTTCGACCACTTCGCGCCAAAAGACCATGGAAGTCAGAACATTGGCCTTATCTATGGATGTGACCTTTTGCTTTCTTGTCCGGGCGGCTTTAAATGCAATATGTGCGATCCGTCGAATTTCATTTCTTGCATAAATAAGTGTATCAAAGGCATATTCTTCTTCGCCTTGGCCCTCGCGACCTTTGGGCTGACCAAAATAAATGCCGCCGGTCAGTTCACGAACGACTAAAATATCAAAGCCTTTTTCGGCTGTATCGGCGCGTAGGGGAGATGCGGCTGCCAAGGCAGGATATAGTTTTGCGGGACGAAGATTAGCATATAGTTTGAACTCTTTACGAAGTCCAAGCAATGAATTAACTTCCACCCGTGACCATTTTTCAAGGTCTTGTTCAGCAACGGGTCCACCCACAGAGCCGAATAATATGGCATCGGCGCGATGACAAATATCCAGCGTCTCCTTGGGAAGATGTTCTTTATATTCATCCCAGGCAGCGCCGCCGACCAGCGCGTGTTCATAGTCAAATTTTACATCATATTTTTCCTGAACGCGTGCCAATACTTTTAAGGCTTCGTCCATTACCTCCGGACCAATGCCGTCTCCGGGCAATACTGCTATTTTTCGTTTCATCATCTATTATTTCCTTTACTTGCTTTTTCTCATTTCAAACCTTCAAAATGTGAGAGGGTAAGTGGGTAAGTGGATAAGAAGGTAAGAAGGTAAGTGGGTAAGAAGGTAAGAAGGTAAGTGGGTAAGAAGGTAAGAAGGTAAGTGGATAAGAAGGTAAGAAGGTAAGGAGGTAAGAAGGTGAGGAGGGGGAGGGTGTATCTCATTGGCGCTACTCGCTGATTGATGATTTCTGATTTGTGATTTCAGACTGCTGATTTATGATTACTGCTCACTACTCACTATTCTACTGTTCACCACAATTCACT